>CAZIGB010000013.1:0-5417 GCA_964539005.1 uncultured Gammaproteobacteria bacterium
ACTCCCAACAGCATGAACTGAAGGGGGTAAGAAAAAAAATCACAGGAAGGATTCCACCTCGGCGTCCTTCCTCTTTTTTTACCTTAAACAATCTTCAGTAGAGGGTTGCATCCTTGTTTGTCGATAGGGCCAGATGTTGGTATAATAAGCAGATGAAAAATCGTGCAATTAAATAATCTGCTTATGTGGCAAGAAAACCTAATTCTTTTTGCCATTCTTGCGGCCGGACTATCCAATCTTTGTCTGGCAGCTTATGTATACCTCAACGGTCCCAAGCAGAGATTGAATCGAAGCTTTACCAATGTCGGTATCATAATTTTTTTGTGGTGCTTGGCAAATTTCGTTTCCATTCTCAGCGAAAACATTTTTTGGCTGCGCACGACTTATGCCTTCGGTCTCTTGGTGTCGCTTTTTTCATTGTACATGACCAGCGCCTTGAGCGATAAGGTCTTTAAAAAATCATGGCTGATCATTTTGAATCTCCTTACCGCTATCTTGTTTCTCGCTTGTTATTCGCCTTTCTTCCTCAGTAAAATTATCAGCTATGGGACCTACGGCCTGCAAGCGGAATTTGGCCCCTTGTTTATTTTATGGGAGATATACATGATCATCGTCAGCTTGCTTGCCTTGTATCTCCCTGTCAGGGTATTGCCGCAAATGGATGAAAGACGGCGAAAGCAGATCGGCTACTTTTATGTCGGGTGCTTCTTGTATGGCTTTTGGTCCTTTACGGTGAGCGTGGCTCTGCCTTTTTTTGGCAATTTTAACTTATCCAACCTGGATACGCCCAGCACGATTTTTTTAACCGGATTCGTTAGCTACTCGATTATCAAATATCAGATTATGGATATAAAGTATCTGATTTTAAAAGCCTTCATTTACGCCTTGCTCATCGGCCTTATCAGCAGTTTTTTGGCGATCTTGCTTTCACTTGAGTCTTGGTTTTTTGAAAATTACGGAGTCAGCTCCGTTTATCTGATCACGGCTTTCGTCTCGATCATAATCTTTTTGATCGGCCGCTCTTTTTATATTAAAACCAAAGATTTAGAATTGGCCAAAAATAGTTTGACGCAATTGTTGGAAAAATCCGAAGAGAACCGGCTCAAGACGGAGGTGGAAAAAAATAAAACGCTGGCAATTATCAAGAATTTTAGCGACGGCCTTTTGATCTTGGACAAGAATAGGCGAATAATAATCGTTAATCAAGCGATGGAGAATTATTTTGGCTTTGAAGCTAGCGGCTTGCTAGGTAAGAAATTGGGAGCCAAGAGTTTGGCAAAAGTGTCAAGATTGAATCTGCTTTCCTTGAGCATCTTGGGTAGAGAGAAAGAGTTACGCAAGAAAGAGATCGAGTTCAGCTCCAATCAGATCATGGAACTATCTACGGTTAGATTGAAATTTGAGAAAAAGAATAATGGCTTATTAGTAATACTGCATGACGTTACCAGTCGCAGGAATATCGAGAGGCTCAAGTCGGAGTTCGTGACCTTGGCTGCTCACCAGATGCGCACTCCTTTGACCGCTATCCGCTGGTCATCTCAAATGTTTCTGAAAGGGGATCTGGGAGTCTTGAACGACGAGCAGCAAGAGTATCTGCAAAAGATCGAAATCAGTTCGAGCCGGATGATAAAGTTGATCAACGATCTCTTGGATGTGGGGCATCTGGACGATGGCAACTATGTCTTGAATGTCAGCTCTTTTAAGGTAAGCGATGTTTTCTCGGTCGTGATGTCGAACTTGAAGGAAAAAATCGAGCAAAAGAAAATCGAGACAAACATCTTATTTCCCGATTTTGAGCTGCCTCTGATTAGCGCCGATCGGGAAAAGATCGGAATCGTGATGCAGAATCTGATCGAGAATGCGATCAACTATTCAAAAGAGGGCGGAAAAATAGCGATTGCCGTGGACTGTAATCAGGAAAATTGGTCATTCAAAGTCGAAGATTCAGGTATCGGAATCTCGGAAAAGAGCAAGGGGAGAATCTTTGGAAAATTTTTTAGAAGCGAAGAAGCTTTCAAACAAAGCACCGAAGGATCCGGGCTCGGGCTATTCATGTGCAAAAATATCATCGAGAGCCATGGCGGTCGGATCGGTTTTGAATCGGTGGAGGGGCTTGGCTCTACTTTTTTCTTCTCGCTGCCGCTTAAAACTTTTGTAAAATCAAAATAGTCCTCAGTATTATTATGAGTGAATAAGTCTGGATATTTTGATAATCGTTTTAATTGTTAATGATGCTTTCGTGGAAATGGGCCTTGGTCGAGCGGGGAGTGATGCCGTGCTGCTTATTGTAAGCGATCTGTTTCTTGCGGCGACGCTTTGTCTCTTTGATCGCGTAGTCCATGGCCGGAGAGATGCGATCGGCGTACATGATGACCTTGCCTTCTTCGTGGCGGGCGGCGCGGCCCATGGTCTGCATGAGACTGGTCTCATTGCGGAGGAAGCCGGCCATATCCGCATCGAGAATGGCGACTAGGGAGACTTCTGGCAGGTCGAGGCCTTCGCGCAGGAGATTGATCCCGACTAGCACGTCATATTTGCCTTGGCGCAGATCGCGCAAGATATCGACTCGTTCGAGTGTATCGATATCCGAGTGCAGGTACTGGACCTTGAGACCTTCTTCGAGCAGGTATTCGGTCAGTTCTTCGGACATGCGCTTGGTCAGGGTCGTGATGAGGACGCGCTGGCCTTTCTCGACTCGTATCTCGATCTCCTTGATGAGATCTGGGATCTGGCCTTCGTTCGGGCGTATTTCGACCTCCGGATCGAGGAGACCGGTCGGGCGGATGATCTGCTCGGCAACGACCTTGGAATGGCTAAGCTCATAGTCGTTCGGGGTGGCGCTCACATAAATTACCTGGTTAATCTTCTTTTTCCATTCGCTGAAATTGAGCGGACGATTATCCTTGGCGCTAGGCAGGCGGAAGCCAAAATCGACCAGATTCTGCTTGCGCGCTTGGTCACCAGCGTACATGCCGCGGATCTGGGGGAGGGAGACATGGGATTCGTCGACGAACATCAGGTAGTCATCAGGAAAGAAGTCGATGAGCGTAGAAGGCGGTTCGCCTTCATTGCGCCCGGAGAGATGGCGCGAATAGTTCTCGATGCCATTGCAATAGCCGAGGGCCTCGATCATTTCGAGGTCATAGTTCGTTTTGCGGTCCAGACGATAGGCTTCCATTTCTTTGCCAGCTTCGTGCAGAGCCTTGAGTCGCTCGGCTAGCTCGGCCCGGATCTTTTCCATCGCGATACTCATGCGTTCGGCCGGGGTCATAAAGTGCTTGGCCGGAAGGATGTTCAGTTCCTTTAGCTCCCGTCCTTGCTTGTTGCGGAGCTCGAGCGTCCAGACCGGCTTCTTGGCCTCGGGTTTGATCTTGAAATAGATGAGACGCTCGATCGTGTCACCAAACATTTCTATCCGGACGACCGCTTCACCCGTAGCCAGATGGACATCGATCGTGTCACCATGGACTTTAAATTGGCCGCGGTAAAAAGCGATATCATTGCGTTCGTATTGGATATTTACTAGGCGACGGAGCAGCTCGTTCCTTTTGACATGTTCACCGGCGCGGACGACCAGACCCATCTCTTCGTAGTCTTTTTTCTCACCCAGGCCATAGATACAAGAGACGCTAGCGACGATGATCACGTCGCGCCGGTTGATGAGCGATTGGGTGGCCGCGTGGCGGAGGCGGTCGATTTCTTCGTTTATCGTCGCTTCTTTTTCGATATAAGTGTCGGATTGGGGGATATAGGCCTCAGGCTGGTAGTAGTCATAGTAGGAGACGAAGTAGTGGACAGCCGCTTCCGGGAAGAATTGGCGGAATTCGCCGTAGAGCTGGGCGGCCAGAGTCTTGTTGTGAGACATGACCAGGGTCGGCCGATCCGAGGCTTCGATAATCTTGGCCATGGTGAAGGTCTTGCCTGAGCCAGTGACACCAAGGAGAGTTTGCTCTCGGTGGCCGGCCTTGAGACCGCCAAGAAGAGCCGCAATTGCTAGCGGTTGGTCGCCAGTCGGCTGGAAACGGGATTCTAAGTGGAAGAGAGACATATTTTGGCACTTGGCTTTTAATAGCGGTTATTAATTATAACATTGTTTTCTATTTTTTGGGAAGAGGCGGAGGGTGTTTCGTTTTTGGCGGTTTTTTGCCAGGAACGAAAGGGTTCAAAAGGGGACCGGCTCTTGTTTTTTTGCTTATTTTGCGTTATTCTAAAGATGATTTATTCTTTATTAGAATTTAGCCTACCCATATGCGCCAATCCAAGCTATTTACAAAAATTATCAAGGAACTACCCAAGGATGAGACTAGTTTTAACGCCCAGGTCCTGATTCGGGCTGGTTTTGTCGACAAGCTGATGGCAGGCGTCTATTCTTATCTGCCGCTTGGCTACCGGGTGCATGAGAAGGTAAAAAACATTATCCGAGAAGAAATGGAGGCGATTGGCGGCCAAGAGATCTTTATGCCCGGTCTTACTTCGAAGGAGGCCTGGGAGACCACTGGGCGCTGGGCGGAATTCGATGTGCTTTTTAAACTGGTCGGTGCTGATAACAAGGAATATGCCCTTGGCGCGACGCACGAAGAAGTGGTTACGCCGCTTGCCAAGAAACAAGTCAGCTCTTATAAGGATTTGCCTTTTTCTGTCTTTCAGATCCAGACAAAATTCCGGAACGAGGTGCGGGCCAAGTCAGGCATTCTCCGTGGTCGCGAGTTTTCCATGAAAGATCTTTATTCTTTCCATGCCGATCAGGCGGATCTGGATCGTTATTACGAAGAGGTATCACAGGCTTATTTCCGGGTCTTTGAACGTTGTGGACTAGGGGAGAAAACCTACAAGACCTATGCCTCTGGTGGCGCTTTTAGCAAGTATTCCCATGAATTCCAAACGGTTGCGGAGGCCGGAGAGGACAAGATCTATATCTGTGATAATTGTCGTGTTGCTATCAATCAGGAAATAATCGAGGAACAGAAAGTCTGTCCGCTCTGCGGCCAGGGAGACTTGCGAACGGATAAGGCGGTCGAGGTTGGTAATATTTTCAAGCTAGGAACGAGATTTTCTGAGCCTTTCGGCTTTGTCTACGATGATGAGAAGGGTATCAAGAAGCCGGTCGTGATGGGCTGTTATGGCATCGGTCCAGCCCGGGTGATGGGGACGGCGGTCGAGCTTCACCATGATGAGCGCGGTATTATCTGGCCAGAGGAAATCGCTCCTTTCAGGGTTCACCTCGTCCGCTTAAAGAGTAATTCGGCTGAGGTAGAGGTGATTGCGGATAAGCTTTATAATGATCTTCGCGCTGCTGGTATCGAGCTGCTTTATGATGATCGGGATGTGAGCGCGGGAGAAAAATTCGCCGGGGCGGATCTGATCGGTTGTCCTTATCGGCTGGTCATCAGCGAGAAAACTTTGGTAGAAGAGAGTGT
>CAZIGB010000013.1:5517-13902 GCA_964539005.1 uncultured Gammaproteobacteria bacterium
GACCCCGCTAGGCATAGCGGGGTCGATTGTTGGCGCTTTCTGGGCTGGTCTTGGTGCTCAGGCGGCTCCGAATCTTTAGTTTGCGAGCCTGTGCTAGCTCTTTTTTAAGGACGGATTTTAGCCGGCGATAGAGTGGCCAAGAAAGCAGGTTGGGGTTCCTGATCGAGGCATTCATAGTTTTTGTTTATACATTATATAAATATATTATACGGGTAAATTATTAAAAAAAGATTAATAGTCTCAGGCTTGACAATTGGCCGGGAAAATATTAATCTTTTCTTAATACCAGGCAAATCTTGGAGCCATGGTGGTTCCAGTGATGATCTGGAAAAACTGCTCTTTGGAGGTGTTGACACGGCCAAGACTCGTCTTTGATTTTAAGGAAACCGTGGCCCGGAAACTAGGCCTGATAACTTCAGTCCCTGTAGGCTACGATCCTTCCCCAGTCGCGTAAAAGTGACTGGGTTTTTGTTTTTAGAATTATTAGCGGGCTGACGTCTTGTTTTTAGGAGGCTTTGTGATATAGTAAGGCTATTTAGTACTAGTGATCAAGGTATGGCAAAAAACCGGTCCGAATATGATTTGGCGATCGTGGGAGCAGGAGCTTCTGGCCTGATAGCGGCTTTTTTTGCGGTGCGGGCCGGACTGTCGGTAATTCTTATCGAGAAGGAGAGCCAAGCTGGTAACAAGCTACTTTTGACTGGTAATGGTCGTTGCAATATTACGAATCTTAATTTTGATAAAGAATTTATAAAGCGGAGCCGGCGACAGAGCGATCGCTTTCTTTATTCGGCGCTTTCTTCTTTTACAGTGGCCGATTGTATGACTTTTTTTGAGTCGATCGGAATCGCTCTAGTGGAGGAGGACAGGGGCCGCGTCTTTCCTGTCTCGGGTGGCGCCCGGGCTGTGCTCGAGGTATTGCTGGCCGGCCTAGCTAATCAGGCAAGCTTCCGCTATGGGGCGGCTTTAGCAGGCATCGATACGGTCAATGCTCGGGTCCAGGGGCTTCGTCTTTCTGATGGATCGGTCGTGACTGCTCGCAATTATCTCATCGCGACTGGTAGCCGGGCTTTTCCGCAGATCGGGGCGGATGGGTCAGGCTTAGAAATCCTCCGGTCTATCGGGCACGAGGTGATCGATTTTTGTCCAGGCTTGTCACCGATCATCTCTGCCCCTGAGGCGATCGCCGGGCTCGAGGGTCTTAGTCTTTCTGCTGTCAGGGCCGGATTGTATCTAGGCCAGAAGCAGGTTTGCGAAGCGTTCGGCAATCTTATTTTTACAGCCAAGGGTATTAGTGGGCCCTTGGTCCATGATTTGAGCAATCAGATCGACCCTAGCAAGGAGATCGGGGATTATGAGATCAGATTGGACCTGTTCCCGACCTATGAGCGCAGCGCCTTAGATGATCTACTTAGGACTAGGTTCAATGAGAGTGGCAAATCTATGATTGCTAATGCCTGGGGCGGTCTTTTGCCTCAGCGCTTGTCGCAAGCCTTACTTATTCGTTGCGGCATCGAGGGGCAGAGATTAGCCAATACCATTACGCGCGCCGAAAGGCAGTTGATTCTAGGTCTACTCAAGTCATTCCGGATCCCTGTTCTTGCCTTGCCCAGTTTCGAGCAAGCCACTATCTGTCGAGGTGGCATTGATCTCAAGCAGGTCGATCCGGCTAGCATGCGTTCACGCTTGTTTGACAATCTGTATTTCTCCGGCGAAGTCCTCGATCTTCACGGCCCAAGCGGGGGCTACAATCTCCAGATCGCTTGGTCAACCGGGGTTTTGGCTGCGCGCGCTATTATTAAAGGTGCTTGACAGGGAGCCGTGAACGTACTATTATATTTTTATAAAATTAAAAGCTAAATGGATGGAAAATTCCAAAGAGCAGATAATTATCCAGGAAAGAGAGTATCTGGATCAGGTTATAAAAGCGGTCAGAGAGGGTAAAGCGGAATTAGACAGCCTCATCGAGCGGAAGAGACAGAATAGGAAGAATATTTCCGACCGGGATAGGTTCATCGAAGCTGAAGTACTAAAATATAATATTCGCAGAGCAGGGGAGCTGGCCAAGATGGCGGAGTCTCCCTATTTTTTTAAGTGTTTGGTCCGTTTCGAAGGGGCTGCGAGCGATGAGGAAGTGCTCATCGGCAAATTCAGCCTAGCTGAGAAGCAGATCTATTCTTGGTTCTCACCGGTCTCTCGTCTGCGCTATGAGGAGGTCGGTGATTTTTCCTATGAGAAGCCGGACGGCGAGATCCGTCGGGGTCTACTGCAGAAGAAAGACCAATTTATGATCGCGGATGGCCGCATCCTCTACATGGCGAGTGAGGCGATTGGATCTGCGCGGCAGCTTATCTATCAGGAACATCTGTCGAATAGGAAGAGCGGCTTCGTCTTACCGGAGGTGATCGAGCGCATGGAAAAGAGCCAAGACGAGGTGATCCGGGCAGATTATCGCGGCTCTTATCTCATCTCCGGTCCGGCTGGCTCAGGCAAGACGACATTGGCCCTCCATCGTGTGGCCTATCTGGCTCAGTCACCGGATACGGCCGAGATGTTTCCGGGCCAGAATATCTTGGTCTTTGTCCAGGATGAGACTACGCTCGCTTACTTCAAAGCGATCTTTCCCCAGCTCGGCATTGATGAGGTCGTGATCACGACTTTCCCGCGCTGGGCGCTCGGTATGCTCGGGCTGGATGATTATTCATACACCTATCGACCAGGGAATAACGAGGCTGATAAGAATCTCTATGAATACGCCAAGAGTCGAGCTCTGGAAAAGGCTCTTGAATCGCTTATTATTTCTGACATTCGTCAGCTCGATCGCTATTATAGCGAGACTCTGGATAATGACTCGCTCATCCGCTGGCGAGAGCAGATGGCGGAACAGAGGCTTGATCGCTTCGATATCGCATTCCTTCTGCTCGGTCGTTTGCGTCGTGACGGCGCACTTCTAAAGGAGGAGCGCATAGCTGTTCGCAAGAAGAATGGTAACTACGAGATGCAGAACCGTCTCTTGCCGCAGAAATATGCCCTCATCATCGTCGATGAGGTCCAGAATTATCTGGCCGCCGACATCAGGGTGCTGAAATCCTGTCTCGGGCAGAATAAGTCCATTCTCTATACTGGTGACCTAGCACAGAAGACCAAGCTCTTTACCATTAGTGATTGGGCGCAGGTGGGAGAGGACTTCCAAGCGGGCAAGCGGATAGTTTTGGATAAAGTCTATCGCAATACGCGGGAGATTCTCGAGTATGTGCGTGCGCAGGGCTACGATGTATTTATCCCGGCTGAACTCCGGAGCGGTGCGCCGGTGGTTGAGAAATATTTTACTAGTCGGGCCGAGGAGCTTGGCTATCTGGAGTCGCTCATCCGGTCCGACGAGCGTATTATCGGGATAATGCATCGCGATGAGGAGTATCTGCGTCTTTACAAGGAAAGATTCAAAGACAAAGCAAATGTCCATGTCCTCTCGATTACGGAAGCCCAGGGGGTGGAGTTTGATCTGGCAGTGCTACTTATCGGAGATGAGCCAGCTATCGATTATCCGGACGACGTACTCGCAAGAGAATGTGAAAAAGCTCAGCAAGACCTCACTTATGTCGCTTTGACCAGGGCAATGGAGGAGATGCACGTTATCCGTCTCCGTGGCTTGCAAAACAGCTAATTTCAGTATAATATGAAGTAAATAAACTAAAGTCAAAGATTTTATATTAGTCATTTTTGAAGTGAGGACTGTCTGAGCGCTAGCGAGTTCCGCAACGAGAAAATGATTAATATAAAATCTTTAAAAGAACTAATTGTAAAGATATGGAAAAATACAAGCCAAAGGAGCTAGAGGCCAAATGGCAGAAAACATGGCAGGAAAGCGGTGCCTTCAAGGACTATAGCCGGGAAAAGAAATATTATGTCCTGGACATGTTTCCTTATCCTTCTGGCGTGGGGCTCCATGTCGGGCACCCCAAGGGCTATATTGCGACTGATGTGCTCTCACGCTACAAGTATCTCTCTGGTTATAGTGTCCTGCATCCGATGGGTTGGGACGCTTTTGGACTACCGGCGGAGAACTATGCGCTGAAGAACAATGTCCATCCGCGGGTGGCAGTCGAGGAGAATATCGCGACTTTCAAGGAGCAGCTCGGACGTTTCGGCTTTACCTATGACTGGGAGCGCGAGATTTCGACCGTAGACCCGGACTATTACCGCTGGACCCAGTGGATATTTCTCCAGCTTTTCAAGAAGGGCCTAGCCTACCAGTCGGATGAGCCGGTGAACTGGTGCCCGACCTGCAAGACCGTGCTGGCTAATGAAGATCTGGAGAATGGTCTTTGCGAGCGTTGCGACACCCAGGTCGTGCAGAAGCGGATGCGCCAATGGGTGCTCCGAATGACAGCTTATGCGGATCGTCTACTTCAGGATCTCGATTCGAAAGAGCTGCTTTGGAATGATTCTATCATCGAGCAACAACGCAATTGGATCGGCCGGAGCGAGGGAGTGGAATTCCGTCTGCCTTTAGCCGGGCGCGAGGAGTCGATCGAAGTCTTTACGACCCGGATCGATACGGTTTACGGCATGACCTATGCTGTTCTAGCTCCGGAGCATCCGCTCGTAGCTAGTCTCAAAGAGCGTTGTGAAAATCAGGCGCAGATCGAAGAGTATATCATCGCCGCCCAGAACAAGACTGAGCTCGAGCGGACCGAGCTCCAGAAAGAGAAGAGCGGTGTCCTGCTCCAGGGCGTCAAAGCGATAAATCCATTTACTAGTGAGGAGATACCGCTCTACGTCGCGGACTATGTGCTCGCCAGCTATGGCACGGGAGCAGTGATGGCGGTCCCGGCTCATGACGAGCGTGATTATGAATTCGCGCGCCGCTACGAGCTTCCGATCAAGCCGGTGATCGAGCCAGTCAAGATTGAGGGGACCGATATTCCGGTAGCAGATTGTTTTACGGACGATGGAATATTAACTGCTTCTGGAGAATATACCGGCCTCGCTTCCGCTGAGGCGCGGGAAAAGCTGGCCGCCTGGCTCACGTCCCAGGGGCTCGGACAAAAGCGGGTTAACTATCGCATGCGGGACTGGGTTTTTTCGCGCCAGCGTTATTGGGGTGAGCCGATTCCGATCGTGCATTGTCCTCTTTGTGGCGCTGTGCCTCTGCCGGAGAGCGAGCTCCCGCTCCGTTTGCCGGAAGTAGCGAATTATCAGCCGACCGGTACCGGTGAAGGACCATTAGCTGCGATCGAAGACTGGGTGAATACGACCTGTCCGATCTGCGGTGGTCCGGCCAAACGAGAGACCAATACCATGCCGCAGTGGGCTGGCTCGAGCTGGTATTATCTCCGCTATATCGACCCGAAGAATGACCAGGCTTTGATTGATCCTAGTCTCGAGAAGGAGTGGATGCCTGTCGACCAGTATGTCGGGGGAGCAGAACATGCGACCAGGCATCTGCTCTACGCCCGTTTCTGGCACAAATTTCTCTATGATATCGGCGTGGTCTCGACAATCGAGCCTTTCAAGCGCTACACCTATCTCGGTCTCATCCTAGCCGAGGACGGCCGTAAGATGAGCAAACGTTGGAACAATGTCATCAATCCGAACGATGTGATCGATGAATTTGGGGCCGATGCCATGCGTCTCTATGAGATGTTTATGGGGCCCTTCCTCCAAGCGATCGCTTGGAGCACCGATGGTGTCAAAGGTGTGCGGCGCTTCCTGGACCGAGTTTGGAAAATGGCCGATAATCTGACCGTGGCTGACACGCCGGAGATCGAGACCCTTCTCCACAAGACGATCAAGAAAGTCGGAGCCGACATCGAAGATTTCCGTTTCAATACGGCAGTAAGCGCGATGATGACCCTGGTCAATGCGGCCGAGAAGAGCGGCCTTAGTCAGGCTTCCTATGAAGCTTTGCTTCGGATCCTTTCGCCTTTTGCCCCGCATATCACGGAAGAGCTTTGGGAAAGACTTGGTCATGAAAAGAGTATCTTCCTCTCTGCTTGGCCAGAGTTTGACGCAAAGAAGATCATCGACAAAGAGGTAAATCTGGTAGTCCAGGTGAACGGCAAGGTTCGTGAGACTTTCCGGGTGGCGGCTGATATCTCCGAGGAAGAAGCCAAGGCAATGGCGCTCGGAAGCGAGCGGATCCAGCGCCTGCTCTCTGGTCGGAGCGTGAAGAATATCATCTTTGTTCCGGGCAAGCTCATTTCGATCGTATTTTAGTTTCTATGATAGCAGAATAAGAAAACCGGACGATGAATGTGAATCGTCCGGTTTTTTGATTCCTTTTCTATTTTAAAGACTAGCCAGCTGTTCTTCCAGTTTCTGTTTCTTGGTTTCAGCTTCGGCCAGCTTGGCTTCTTCTTTTTCGACGATGAGGCGAGGGGCATTGTTTCGGAATTCATCATTCGCGAGTTTCTGCTTTATCAGTCCGATATAGGCTTCGAGTTTGTCGATCTCGTCCTTGAGTCGGGCTGCTTCTTTTTCCTGGTCGATAGCGCCGAGCAGATAGATCTCGGTATTGCCGACAGCGGCGTAGATCGCCTGGTCCGGCTTGGGGCCGTTTGCTTTTACGGTGATGCTTTCTAAACCAGTTCGCAGGCTTTTGAGCAGACTTTCGTTGGCCCTGATCAGATCTTGGTCTTGGCTGTAAATGAGGGCTTCGAGCCGTCGGCTCGGTTCGATCTTGTTTTCAGAGCGGGCATTGCGGATAGCGACGACCATTTCCTTGACCATAGAGAAATCATCCGTACCAGAGAGGCGGGAAGCCTCTTCTCGAACTGGCCATTTCTCGATGATCAGATTCTGGCTACCGAGCTCGGACCAGATCTTTTCAGTCACGAAAGGGATATAAGGATGCCAGAGCCGGAGCAGATTGCGCAGGGTGTGGACCAGGACTTTTTCCGTCTCTTCTCCGGAGAGGAATTTGCTCGCTTCGATATACCAGTCGGCCAGGATATTCCAGGTGAATTCCCGCAGTCCTTCGCCGGCTTCGGAAAAACGATAATTGTCCAGGTGCTCGCCGGTGTCGGCGATCAAGCGGTCGAGCTCAGCCAGGATCCAGCGGTCGGCTGATGTCAGCTTGTCGTAGTCGATGGTCTGGTCCTCGCTCATATCCAGAGAAACACTCTGTTTGATATAACGGCTCACATTCCAGAGCTTGTTGATCAGATTGCGGAAGCCGGCGATCTTTTCTTCTGAGAGGCGCATGTCGTTGCCGGGCGTGGAGCCGATTATCAGCGATAGGCGAGTGGCGTCAGTGCCGTAGCGGTCACACATATCGAGCGGATCAATGGCATTGTCTTTTGACTTGCTCATTTTTTTGCCTTTATCATCCAGGATGAGGCCATGCAGATAGACGTTCTCAAAGGGGATATCCTCGATGGCATAGGTGGTCATAATGATCATGCGCGCGACCCAGAAAAAGAGGATATCGTAGCCGGTTTCGAGTACCTGAGTCGGATGGAAACGACGGAAATCATCCGAATCGATCGAGAGTTTTCCATTTTCGATTTTTATATCTTCGGGTGAATGGGCCAAGGTAGAGAAAGTCCAGAGTCCGGAAGAAAACCAGGTGTCGAGGGTATCTTCGTCTCTTGTCCAGCCTTCACCGACCGGCTCATCGATCCCGACATAGGTTTCATCTCCGCGGTACCAGACCGGTACTTGGTGTCCGAACCAGATCTGGCGCGAGATACACCAATCTCTGAGATTTTCCATCCAGTTGTAATATGTTTTTTCGAAGCGTTCAGGAATTATCCTGATCTTTTCCTGACCAAAGACGCCTTCTTTGACGGCTTGGAGTGAGACCTCTTTTAGGCTTCGGTTGCCGAGACGATCGATCGGCTTATTGACATCGATGAACCATTGCAGACTAGGTAGAGGCTCGATAGGGGTATCGCAGCGATAGCAGAGCGAGAGATTATTTCCTATTTCTTCTTTTTTCTCGATCAGTCCTTTGGAGCTTAGTCTATCTATGATCATTTCTCTCGCTTCCTGGGCGCTATGTCCGCTGAATTCCCCGAAACCTTTATGGATTCGGCCATCTTCATCGATTACTTTTACGATTGGCAGGCTGTTTGTCTCTCCCATCTGCCAATCAACGGCCGAATGAGCCGGGGTTACTCCGAGGGCACCGGTCCCGAATTCCATATCAATGTTGTGGTCAGCGATTACTTTTATCTTTAGTTTTACACCGACGAAATCGACCGTGAATTCCTGGCCGATAAATTTTTTGTATCTTTCGTCCTTGGGATTGACGGCGACCGCGGTATCACCGAGCTTGGTTTCTGGTCGGGTGGTGGCGATGGTGATCGGAAAATCAGGCGAATAACGGAAAAAATATAAGTTAGCCTTGTTTTCTTTGTATTCGACTTCGTCATCAGCCAG
>CAZIGB010000013.1:14002-15965 GCA_964539005.1 uncultured Gammaproteobacteria bacterium
GCGCGATGGCCACACAGGCGGTGGTAGCGGACCAGTATATCTTCATAGACAAGCATGCCAGCGTGCCCCATGTGCAAGGTGCCGGTCACATTCGGTGGTGGCAGGACAATGGTAAAAGTCTTGGCTCCCGGAGAAATCTGGAGATTGTCCGGATTGAAAAAACCGTCCTTTTCCCATTTTTGGTAGGTCTTTCCCTCGCTTTCCTTGAAGTCGTATGATTTGTCCATATTTTTGCGCTATTTCTTAGTTTTGTGATAGCCTTATGATAATCTAAAAATGGAGAAAAATCAACCGGCTCGGCTCCTGGCGGAAGCGGGCATAAAAACAGGGTAGGGCTTGAAAAAAACTAACTTTTGTGCTTTAGTTAAGTGGTTCCAGCTAAGAAAGCAGTAAGGGAAAAAATATGATATATAATAATATTTTGGAAAAGATCGGCCGTACACCACTGATAAGAATCAATAATATCATTGAGAATCCGGACATCGAAGTCCTGGCGAAGTTCGAAGGGGATAATCCGGGGGGTAGTATCAAAGACAGGGTGGCCCTAAAGATGATCGAAGCGGCCGAACAGAGCGGTGAGCTCGACCAGGAAAAGGTGATCATCGAGGCGACTTCGGGTAACACTGGCATCGCTCTCGCTATGATCGGGGCAGTCAAAGGCTATCGGGTGGAGATCGTGATGAGTGAAGCGGTCTCGGTCGAGCGGAGAAAGATGATCAAGGCCTTTGGGGCGGATATCGTCCTGACTGACAAGACCAAGGGGACCGATGGCGCCATTGTCAAAGTCCGAGAGCTGATTGCTGCTAATCCGGGCAAGTATTATCATACAGATCAATTTGCCAACAATAATAATACCTTGGCTCATTACGCGACTACCGGCGAAGAGATCTGGCAGCAGACGGGCGGCCGGATCGATTATTTTGTCGCCGCTATAGGCACCTCGGGGACTCTGATGGGGGTCGGCGCTTATCTCAAGCAGAAGAATCCAGCCATCAAGATCGTCAGCGCCGAACCGCACAAGGGGCACTATATCCAAGGGCTCAAGAATATGGAAGAAGCGATGAATCCGGCTATCTACGATCGGGAAAAACTGGATCAGATAATCATCGTCGATACGGAGGAGGCTTATGATATGGTCCGGGAAATAATCAAGAAAGAAGGCATCTTTATCGGCATGAGCTCGGGTGCGGCTATGCTGGCTGTAAAAAAACTGGCCGAGAATCTCGATCAGGCCAGAATCGTCACGATCTTTCCCGATCGGGGCGAGAAGTATCTTAGCACTAGCTTATTTGAAAATGTTTAATCAATAATAAAAAAATATGGATATGCTAAAAGCAGATTGGCCCGATCGTTATAAGCTTCTGGCTGCTTCCGGGCTTTCTCTCTTCTGGGTGCTTTTCTTATGGCGCTTCTGGGAGGAGGGTACCTGGGTCTTGGGTTTTAATGCTACGGTTTTTCTCGGCGGCCTATTTTATTATTTTGTCGCCTTGCTTCGCGCGCAGCGTCATTTGGACAAGGCGGATTTTTTCTGGATCATTCCGATCGCGCTCATTATTTTGAGCTATCTTTTTTATGACAACCCCTTCCTCAAGCTGACGAATATCTTGGTTCTGCCTTTTGTCTTTCTGGTTTTTTATAGTCAGGCTCAGGCTTCGGAGCGGCCAGGCGCGCCTTGGGGCACTGGCTTTGTTTTTTCTCTTATCGAAAGGGCCTTCTCTTTTTTGGCGGCGCTTCCTCGCGCGCTTGGCGATTATCTGCGCTTGCTTTCCCTCTTTCGGGGTAGGAGCGGTATCGCTTTCCGCGTCTTGCTTGGGCTTTTGCTCTTATTCGTGATCGCGGGCGGCCTTTTTCTGCCTCTGCTCAGCTCGGCGGATCCGGTCTTTGCGGGCAAGATGGATTTTATCTACCGTTGGCTGCAGGATCTCTTCGATCTGCCTTGGGTGGCGCGGGTTTTTGTTTTTAT
>CAZIGB010000014.1:0-12371 GCA_964539005.1 uncultured Gammaproteobacteria bacterium
TTTTGGGGACTGGTACTTATCGGCTTCACCCAGGCCTCGAGCGTCATCTCCGTCGAGAGCGAGAGCGAAGGGTCGTCGGCGATCTCGATATAGTCGCCATTGCCATCAAAAGCGAGGCATTTGCCGCTCTTGCATTCATCTTCATTCTTCCAGCTAGCCCCCACAATCGTGCCATCATTGCGATAGCTGGTCTCATCGTGAGCCGTGGCGCCAAAGCCCTCATCGAGTGGGAGATAAAGGACCGGAGCTGGGCCCTGCTCCTCTGGACCCCTAAGGCCGATCGTGTAGTTGGAAGCCGCTGTGCTAAAATCGGTCTGGCTATTGCCATTATCCGCGCTCTCATTGCCATAATAGAGATAGAGCGTCTGCGCGCCCGCCGGGAAACGCTCGTAATTCACGTGAATGAGCGTGCTGGTAGCGCCGCAGCCCGAGACGATGAAGTAGCTGAGATTATTATTATCTTCTTGCAAGAAGCGGATATCCCCGCAATCCGGCTGGAACTTGGTAGTGTCACTCGTATCAAGCGTCAGGCTGATGTAGACATTAGTTTCCTCGCTCGTGTTATTCGTCAGCGTGATCGCCTGGCGGAAATACCAGTCACTATCCCACCACTCCGCCAGCGCGCTCGGAGCCGGGAAGAAATAAAAAAGAGCCAGCAAAGGCAAAATCGCAAAAAAGGCGATCGCCACCGCTCGCTTCTTGTCTAGTTTAAACTTGGGGATTTTCATTGAGGAATTAGGTTTTATTCTGTGGGTATTATACCATATTGTGCGGGTTCAGAGCAATGGTATAGTAGGGGATAAAACGGACCTTCGTATTGCCGATAATCATTTCAGCCTCCAAGCTTAGATTCACTACCCAAGCTTCACTTGGAGCATAGCGCAGAATAAAACTACGCAAAGAACGTGTCACTTCCGGCTTCTTTAAGCAAGAATACTTAACCTCTATTGGCAGGATATCGCTCGAGCTATTAATAACAAAATCAACCTCAGCCATATCTATCGTCCGCCAGAAATTCAAGCTCTTAGCTGTGTACATGATTTTTGCTTGCAACAAATTAGCAATAAAATTCTGAAAAACAAATCCCAAATAATCAGGCATAAGCAGGCCACCAAAAGAATTTAAAGAAAAATTACGCATTCCCAGATCATAAAAGTAAACCGAAGGGGCCTTAATAATTTCCTTGTGTTTGTTCTTAAAGTAAGGACTAAGAAGCCTGATCGAAAAAGTCCTCTCGGCATACCAAAGATAATTTTTAAGCGTAAGCGTACTCAGGCCGCTTTCTTGAGCCAATTTTGAATATTTCAGGATCTGGCCAGTCTGACTAGCCAAAATCCGGATCAAAAGACTAAAAGCATCTACCCGATTCACACCCAAAAAATAAGCAATATCTTTTTCCACATAACTGCGATAAATCTCATTCATCACCCTCGCCTTTTCCGCCAACTCCTTTTCCAAAATCACTCGCGGATAGCCACCAAAATTCAAATAATCGATCAAAAAACAGTTCAGTCGAGCTTGATCCACTGCCATAAAATCTTCCAATCTATCACTATATCTGTATTCAGTCGAAAAGTCGACAAATTCCCTAAAACTAACAGTCGTCAATTCAAACAACCTCTTGCGTCCAGCTAATGATTCATGAATTTTTTCTTTGAGATCCAAGCTGCCAGAACCAGAAACGATGAGCTTATACGGCAAATCGTAGTCATATAGACCCTTCAAAAAAAGGCCAGCATTCTCCTTTCTTTGAATTTCGTCAATAAATACATAAGCTCTTTTTTGACCAAATTCCAAATCTAAACGTCTGATTAAGCCCTCTTGTGTCTTGAAAAAAACATTATCAGGCTCAAAATCTAAATTAAAAAATAAAGTTCTCTCCCCCTTGGATTCCAAATAATCCCTTAGGTCTTTCATCAAAGTAGTTTTTCCTGCTTGTCTAGGACCTACTATCAAAGAAATTTCTTTTGCCTCTAAATGAGTTAATAAATCATTAAACAGATCTCTTCTTATTTTAGCCATATTTTTGAGTAATAACAATAATTAAATAATTACACTTACATTTTAACACGATTTTTATTAAAGTCAATACATCATTTTATCGTGTTACTTTTTAATTATTATCAACTAAAAAACAGGGATACGCGTCTGCGTATCCCTGTTTTTATTATTTGAAATTTCTTTCTACAGACTATCACTATAATCCACCCGCTCCTTCTTGCCCTTGTAGCCGGTGCCAGCCGGGATCAAGCGGCCGATGATCACATTCTCCTTGAGACCCTCCAGATGGTCCACCTTGCCCGAGACCGAAGCCTCGATCAGGACGCGAGCCGTTTCCTGGAAAGAAGCCGCGGAGAGGAAGCTGTCGGTCGTCAGCGAGGCCTTGGTAATACCAAGGAGCAGACGATCAGCCTTGATGCCGCTGTCCGCGCCGTATTCGGCATTGGCCCGAGAAATGACCGAAGCCTCAACGATCTCACCCGGCAAGACATTGGTCGTACCTGGGTCCTGGACATAAAAACGGGAAAACATCTGTCGCGCGATGATCTCGACGTGCTTGTCATTTAGGGGCTGGCCCTGGGATGAATACACGGATTGGATCTCGCGGATGATATATTTCTGCGTCTCGAGCTTGCCTCGGAGCTGGAAGAGCTGCTGCAGATCAAGACTGCCATCTGTCAGCTGATCGCCCCGCTTGACCAGGTCGCCATCACGGACCAGGATACCGACTCCCTTTGGCACGATATATTCTTTAGACTTAGTCGCATCATATTCGACTCGGACACTCTTCTCCCCGATGGTGATATGGCCGTCATTCTCAGCCTTGACTGTCAGATTGCCGACTTGCATGAGCGCATCGCCTTTCTTCACTGTATCACCCTCCTTGACCAGGATCTCGATATCCTTCGGAGTCAATTTAAGCTTCTCTTCGCCTTCGCCCGGCTTCAGGAGCTTGGCTTCCTTGAGGGCTTCCGAGAAATAATGCTTGGTTACGCTCTTGCCCTCGTAGCTAATGCGGAGAAGCTTGGTCTGCGGATTGCTATGGATGATATTGCCTGCTTCGTCCTCGGTCGTAAATTTGACCACCTCGATTGTTGCTCGTCCGTCGATATCCGAGATAAAGGCCTTGCGCTTCGGTGGTCTCGCTTCGAAGATTTCTTCGACTCTTGGCAGACCCTGGGTGATATCATCGACACCGGCAATACCGCCCGTATGGAAGGTTCTCATGGTCAGCTGGGTGCCAGGCTCGCCGATCGATTGGGCTGCGATCACGCCGACCGCCGTGCCCATCTTGACTAGCTTATTGTAACCGAGATCCCAGCCATAGCATTTTTTGCAGACTCCGCGCGTGAGACGGCAAGAAAGAACCGAACGGATAACCGCCGCCTCGATCTCTTCTTTCTGGATGAGATCGCGCATATCCTCAGTCACGAGCTCGCCGGCCGGGATCAAGACCTTGCCGGCCGTATTCACGAGATCCTTGGCTAGATAACGGCCCAAGATGCGGTCCGCGATATCATAGCCGATCTCCTCACCCTCCTTGGCGGTAATTATTGTCCCTTCCTCATCGCCGCAATCCTCCTCGGTCACGATCACATCCTGGGAAACATCGACCAGGCGGCGGGTCAGATAGCCGGCATTAGCGGTACGGAGAGCAGTATCGGAGAGACCCTTGCGCACACCGTGAGTAGAGATGAAGTACTCGAGCACTCCGAAACCGCGCTTGAAGTTTCCTTTGACCGGCAGCTCGATGATATCGCCGGACGGAGAGGTAACAAGTCCTTTCATACCGAGGATCTGAGTGAGCTGAGCCCAAGAACCACGCGCGCCGGATTCGATCATCGAATAGACCGGGCCTTCTTTGGGCAGTCCTTTCTTGCAGATATCAGTCACCTTTTCCTTAGCGCCAGTCCAGAGCTCGATGACCTTGGCATAACGCTCGGAATCAGTGAGCAAACCCTCTTCGTACTGCTCTTGGATCTTCTCGACGATTTCCTGCGTATCGTTGATGAGCTTGTCTTTCTCCACGAGCAGAGGCAGATCGCCCATACCCCAGGAAAGACCGCTCCGGGTGATGAATTCGAAACTCTTCGTTTTTAGATTATCGATGAATTTCACTGTCTCTTCCCGGCTATAGTAGCGGTAGCACTGACGGACCAGATCCTTGAGATCACCCTTGCCGAGCACCTTGTTCACATAGCGAAGCTTGGCTGGCAGGATGTCATTGAACATGATGCGGCCAACCGTCGTCCGGACGAGTCCGAGATCGCCGATCCGAACCATGATCTGATCCTGGAGCTCGATCTTGCCGAGATCATAGGCCATCCTGGCCTGGGCCTCATGAGAGAAATATTTAAGCTCCTTGTCTTCCTTATCTGTCTTCTTGGCATCGGTAATATAGTAAGCTCCCCAGACGATATCCTGACCAGGCGCGACCACGGGGTCGCCAGTCGCCGGCTTCAGGATATTCTTTGACGAAAGCATAAGATTGGCTGCCTCATCGACCGCTTCCTTAGTCAGCGGAAGATGCACCGCCATCTGGTCGCCGTCAAAGTCGGCATTGAAGGCCGAGCAGACGAGCGGATGGATCTGGATCGCTTTACCTTCGATCAGGGTCGGCTTGAAAGCCTGGATACCGAGACGATGGAGGGTCGGAGCGCGGTTAAGCATCACGTATGAACCTTCGATAATCTTTTCCAAGATATCCCAGACCACATCATGACCGGCTTCGATAAAGCGGGAAGCGCTGCGCACATTGTGCACCTGTCCCTGCTCGATCAGTTTGGAAATAATGAAGGGCTTGAAAAGCTCGATTGCCATCGTCTTTGGCAGACCGCATTGGTCGAGATTCAGCTTCGGATTGACTACGATTACCGAACGTCCGGAATAGTCGATACGCTTACCGAGCAAGTTCTGACGGAAACGGCCTTGCTTGCCCTTGAGCGAGTCAGCGAGCGACTTGAGCATGCGTTTCTGGCCAGTCGAGGCGATCACGGTCTTGCCATGACGGGCGCTATTGTCGATCAGGGCATCGACCGCTTCCTGAAGCATGCGCTTCTCATTACGGCGGATGACTTCCGGCGCATTGAGATCGACCAGCTGTTTCAAGCGATTATTACGGTTGATAACGCGGCGATAAAGGTCATTTAAGTCCGAAGTCGCAAAACGGCCGCCATCGAGCGCCACCATCGGCCGGAGATCCGGCGGGATGACCGGGACAGACTTGAGCACCATCCATTCCGGACGGAGCTTATTGGCATCCAGACTCTTGAAAAGCTTCAAGCGACGCATGATCTTTTCCTTCTTAGTGTCAATCGCAGTCTCCAGCTCCTCTTCCATAGCTTTGATTGAAGCGGGCAGATCGATGCGCTCCAAAAGATAGCGGATCGCTTCGGCGCCGATACCGGCCTGGAAGATGTGGCCGTATTTAAAAGAGAGATTCTGATATTCATTCTCCGAGATAATGAGCAAGGGACGGAGCTCCTTCAGCTCGCGCTGGGCCTGATCAAAAGCGGCCTGCAGATTCTCCATCTTCTCATCGCGCACCCCCTCGAGAATGGCGACTTCCTTATCGATGATCTCGATGATCTCGAGCTCGGAATGCCCTTCTTGCAGAAGTTTGCCTTTCTTGTTCTTGACCTCCTTGCTCTGGTTGGCAAATTCGCCCTCGATCGATTTCTTCTTCTGCTTGTACTCGTTCTTGATCTGCTCGATAGTAGCCTCGCGCAGCTCCTCATTGACCTCAGTCACGATGAAGCTGGCAAAATAGACGACCTTCTCCAGAGCCTGCATAGAGAGACCAAAGATAAGGCCGATCTTCGAAGAAAGCCCGCGCAGGAACCAAATATGGGTAGCGGGAGAGATAAGCTCGATATGGCCCATGCGCTCACGCCGGACGATAGAACGGGTCACTTCGACACCGCATTTGTCGCAGACGATCCCCTTGTAGCGGATCTTCTTGTACTTGCCGCAATAGCATTCCCAGTCCTTGGAAGGACCAAAGATCTTCTCGCAGAAGAGTCCGTCCTTCTCCGGTTTCTGCGTGCGATAGTTCACCGTTTCCGGCCGGGTCACCTCGCCATGCGACCACTCCTTGATGACATCGGGCGAAGCGAGCTTCAGCCGGATCGCATCGAAGTCGGTTGTCTTTATCGGATTTAGCATATCTTTATTTATTTATTATTATCAAACTAATCTTCTTTAGCCTGTTTCTCTTTCTTGGGATTCTTTTCCTCCGCTGCTTCCTTAGTTTCCGAGTCAGGCTTTGCTATTTCCGATTTAGATTCCCCTTCTTCGCCATCTTCCTCATGCTCCTTGGAGCCGCCGAGGAGCTCGACATCGAGACAGAGACCCTTGAGCTCCCGCACGAGCACGTTGAAAGATTCCGGCACATTGAGCTTCCGGATCGTCTCACCTTTGATGATGGACTCATAAGCTTTGCTGCGGCCAGCCACATCATCCGATTTGATAGTAAGGATCTCTTGCAGAGTATGGGATGCGCCATAAGCTTCGAGCGCCCACACTTCCATCTCTCCGAATCTCTGGCCACCGAATTGGGCCTTGCCACCGAGAGGCTGCTGCGTGATGAGCGAGTAAGGACCGATCGAACGCTGATGGATCTTGTCATCGACCATGTGGTTGAGCTTGAGCATGTACTTGTAGCCGACCGTGATCTTATTGTCATAGGCGACGCCGGTCTTGCCGTCATAGAGGGTCACTTTACCGTCTTCCGGGAGCCCGGCCTGGCGAAGCTCCTCCTTGATCTGCTCTTCAGTCAGACCATTCAGCACCGGGGTGGCCGCCTTGTAGCCGAGCTTCTTGGCCGCAAAGCCGAGATGGGTCTCGAGGAGCTGCCCCAGGTTCATACGGGAAATAATACCGAGCGGGGAAAGGATGATATCGACCGGGGTGCCGTCTTCGAGATAAGGCATATCTTCGACCGGCACGATCTTGGAAATAACACCCTTGTTGCCATGGCGACCAGCCATCTTGTCACCGGCCTGGATCTTGCGGAGCACCGCGACTGTCACCTGGATAGATTGGAGCACGCCCGCTGAAAGCTTGTCACCGTCCTCGCGGGAAAAGATCTTCACATCGACGACCTTGCCGTATTCACCGTGCTCGAGATAGAGAGAAGAATCGCGGACATCCTTGGCCTTCTCGCCAAAGATGGCGCGAAGGAGCTTTTCCTCAGCCGAGAGCTCAGTCTCGCCCTTCGGTGTGATCTTGCCGACCAAAATATCACCAGATGAAACTTCGGCGCCGATGCGGACGATACCCCGCTCATCGAGATCCTTGAGCTTTTCTTCACCGATATTCGGAATGTCAGAAGTCACGAGCTCCGGACCGAGCTTGGTGTCGCGCACGTCGATCGTATAGTCTTCGATATGGATAGAGGAATAGACATCGTTCTGTACGAGCTTCTCCGAGATAATGATCGCGTCTTCGTAGTTGAAGCCCTCCCAAGTCATGAAAGCGACCAGGGCATTGCGACCGAGCGCGAGCTCGCCCTTCTGGATCGAAGGTCCGTCCGTAATGACTTGTCCGACCTTGACCTTGTCCCCCACATCCACTTGCGGACGCTGATTGATACAGGTGGAGGCATTAGAACGGAGGAATTTTGTCAGCTTGTAAGTCTCGGTCTTGCCGGCTTCATTCTTGATGCTGATCGAGGCTGAATCGACCTTGGTCACCTCGCCGTCTTCTTTGGCCAGGATCACATGCCCAGAATCGATCGCGGCGCGCGCTTCGACCCCGGTCCCGACGACTGGCGACTCGGCATTGACGAGTGGCACAGCCTGACGTTGCATGTTCGTGCCCATAAGCGAGCGCTGACCATCATCGTGTTCCATGAATGGGATGAGGGAGGTAGCGATCGAAATGATCTGATTAGCGGCCACACCGACAAAATCGACCTTGCTTACCATGGCAGTGCCAGGCTGGCCGTATTTGCGGACTTCGCACTTCTCGACCAAAAATCGCCCTTCGGAATTGACCGGAGTGATAGAGGAAGTGGTAATATATTTCTCTTCTTCAAAAGCATCCAGATAGACGATCTCATCGCTCACGAAAGGCTCTTGTCCTTCCTGGTGGATCACCCGGCGATAAGGCGCTTCGAGGAAGCCGTACTTATTCAGACGGGAATAGCTGGCCAAGTGTCCGACCAAGCCGATATTCGGACCTTCTGGAGTCGCGATCGGGCAGATGCGGCCGTAGTGAGTAGCGTGCACGTCACGGACGTCGAAGCCCGCGCGCTCACGGGTAAGACCGCCCGGGCCCATGGCCGAAAGACGGCGCTTGTGCTCGAGCTCAGCCAAAGGATTGGTCTGATCCATGAACTGGGAAAGCTGGGAAGACATGAAGAATTCCTTGACCACCGAAATGACCGGCCGGGCATTGATAAGCTTGGACGGCGAGATAGCAGTCATATCAGCGGTCGACATGCGATCCTTGATAATGCGTTCCATACGAGCGAGACCGACGCGGAATTTGTTCTGGATCAGCTCGCCGATCGCGCGCACACGGCGATTGCCGAGATGATCGATATCATCTTCCTTTTCCTGGGTAATATTCAAACGGATCACTTCCTTGACGATAGCGACCAGGTCTTCCTTGCGCAAGATGCGGGTTTCCTTGTTGTTCGGGATATCAAAACCGAATTTACGATTGAGCTTGTAGCGGCCGACCCGATCGAAGTCATAACGGTCAAAGCGGAAGAACATGGAATAGATGAGCTGGCGGGCATTGTCTGTCGTAGCCAAGTCACCCGGCCGGATCCGCTTGTAGACCTCTTTGAGTCCTTCAGCCTCGTTCTTGGCCAGATCTTTCTTGATCGTCGCATCGATATAGCCGACCTCATCCTCCCCCTTGACGACATCGACATCCTTGAAAAGCCCCTTGATCTCTTCATCACTCTCGATCCCAAAAGCCCTGAGAAGAGAAGTGATAGCTACTTTTCGCTTGCGATCGATGCGGACCCAGATAACTTTATTGGCATCGGTCTCGATCTCGAGCCAGGCGCCGCGATTCGGAATGATCTTGGCTCCATAATATTTGCGACCCTTGACGAATTCAGAGGTAAAGATCGCGCCAGCCGAACGGATCAGCTGGGAAACCACGACCCGCTCGATTCCATTGACGATAAAAGTACCATTATCAGTCATGAGCGGGAAATCACCCAGATAAACCTCTTGGATGTTCTTCTCTCCAGTCCGCTTATTCTCGAGGCGAACCTTTACGCGAAGCGGCGCTTCAAAAGTGATGTTCTTCTGTTTGCTTTCGATCTCGTTGAATTTTGGCTCATCCAGATAATAATCCTCGAAATAAAGCTCCAGATCACGGCCGATAAAATCAGTGACAGGCGAAATCTCGTCAAAAAGATCAGCTAGGCCTTCTTCTATGAACCATTTATAAGAAATCTTCTGCACCTCGATCAAGTCCGGCATGGGCATGACCTCATTGACGGTTGTAAAGAATTTGCGCGGTGCCACGCCTAGATTCCTTTGGGGGGCTTGGTTATTGGCCATATTTATTCCAGTTAATAACTTATGCTATTTTTTTATAAACAAAAAATCTCAAAAATCCCTCAAGGACTTGAGCTAAGGCAGATCAATTTAATCAAAGTTGTGGGCTCGCACTTAAATTAAACTAAGTATTTAATTTGCATGGGAAATAATATGTAATGTAAGCAAAACAAAAAACGGCTTTTCGCGATTCATTCCTCGATTCGCTAGAGTTCCGTTTTGATTTTCACTTGGCATCATGAAAAATAAAAAAATGGCTAGTTCTAATTGCTATCTAATACTAACAAAGCTGACAGTATTTGTCAAGGAGAAAAAAACATAGAAAAATAGAGGCTCAACCTCTCATTTTAAGCTATTGTTGCCAAGCTTATAAATATAATCATATCAAAATGAGAGGTTGAGCCTCTTTTACTCGAAGCTTCCTCAATTGTTATTCAAAACCCCTCGCACAACTGCCCGGTCATTCCAGCGACCCGGCTTGCCATGTGTTTACCAAAAATTATGACTTAGCCACCCTAAGATTATCTTCTCTGAGCTTCCTTTTGATTGCCAGACCAATCAACTTATCTATCAGGTTCGGATAAGAAATCCCAGTTTTCTCTAATAACTTCGGGTACATGCTGACAGAGGTAAACCCAGGGATAGTATTTATCTCATTCACAAAAATATCTCCCATCTCCGTCAAGAAAAAATCAACACGCCCCATACCTTCGCAACAAAGAGTCTTAAAAACTTTGATTGCCATTTTTCTAATTCTTTCCGCAATTGGTTTTGAGATATTCGCCGGAATAGACATCCTTGATCCATTCTGGTCCAAATATTTGGCCTCATACGAGTAAAAATCATGATTCGGTATTATCTCGCCGATAATCGAGGCCATAGGCGCCTCATTCCCGATTATCGAACATTCTATTTCCTTGCCCCTGATATTTTCTTCAATGATTATTTTGTCATCATAAGCAAAAGCCTCTTTCACCGCCCTGACAAAACCAATCTCGTCCTTAACCTTATTGATGCCTACTGAGGAGCCAAGGTTCGCTGGTTTCACAAACACAGGCAAGCCGAGCATCTTCTTGGTCTTGGCAAAAGATATCTCCCCCATCTCACTACGATCAAATGCGACAAACTTCGCGATCGGAATACCTGCGTCTCTCAATATCCTCTTAGAAATATCCTTATCCATGCCGATAGCTGAACCAAGAACACTCGGACCGACAAATGGCACATTGAACATCTTGAGAAGCCCCTGAATCGAGCCATCTTCACCATAAGTGCCATGCAAGACAGGGAAGACGACATCTATTTTTTTCTCACCTGTACCAGTTTTGATAAAAAAATTTCCTTCCTTCGTATATGGATAAGCTAGAAAATTATTTTTCCCTGCTTTTTTCTGTTTATCAAGGATATCTGCTTCCGATAAGAGATCCTCGCCATCGACAAACCTCCACTGTCCGAGCCTATCGATCCCAATCAAGGTGATATCATATTTCTTCTTATCGATAGCCTCGAAGATATTTCTGGCTGAAATCACTGAAACCTCATGCTCCGCCGACCTGCCGCCGAAGACAATAGCTAGATTGATCTTTTTGGTCAATTTGCCCATATTTTTATAATCAATTTTATCATCCCATATTTAGAGTAACACAAAAAAAACTGTTTATCAACAAAAAAAAGACGGTCTTTCCAGACCGCCGGGTAACTTAATTTATGGCTCAATATAAGAATATTGAGCTACACCGCCTTTTACCAAGGCGTCCATTTGGTTGCCGTAATTGAAGTGCCATATCTCTGGGCCATAACAAGTAAAGCCAGCTTTAGACATGGCAAGAAGTAATAAAGTACGAAATTTAGAAATCGCCATATCGTTGCCACAAAAACGATTCCTTCGTAGTTTAAGATGATAAAAGGCGCCAGCTTCGTCTTGCATCCAGTCGAATGGCACTCCGAGGTTGACGGCTTGACCACTCAAATCATAAAGCCAGACGTCAACGGCTCCGCCAGTTGCATGCGGACTTGGTCGAAGAGGATCTTCTGACGGCAGACTTACATATGTCTTGTTCGCCCCTATCATAGTAGCCTGTGTCTCTGGCGGCAAAGACTCAAAATGACGTTTTATTTCATGACAAGACTCGAAAGTAGAAAATTCTTCGAACCTGCCGAACTGTTTTGTAGTAAATAACTTCATATAATACCAAAAAAGATTATTCTGAAGCTCTACTGACCTCCAGCCATCATAGACTTTTAGATCGAACCCCTCCAGCCTTAGCAGGCGCCTGACATCCAAGATGAGCCGCAATACATCATCCCGAAGAAAATATTCTCATCATTTGCCAATTTTAAAATCTTAGCATAGTATGGGAACGCAATATCATCCGGCACCCTTACAAGCGGTTGTCCACTTTCGACAATTTTTATATCTTTCCAGTCCCCGGAAAGATACGCAATCAGAGTCCTATAACGGATATACTGAAGATTAATATAATCAAGCACGTGCCACCTCCTTGTAATTCTTTGTCTTAAAAGGTTTGATTGTTATGAATTTCTCATCCTTTATCTTTGCGATCATTTCGGCGATTTTCGTTTCAGTATCAGCATAAAATGCCTCGCATACTGTGTTCCTACAGACGTTTGGCCGATTCAAATAATCACGACAAAGGCCAGTTTCTTGATCGAAATTAATACATTCGTAAGACCTTAGCCTTATTGAGTCGATGTGTTCTTCAGGTGCCAGTATTTCACCCCTATCAATAAATGGCGTGGCCTCAATTCTCATTAGTGCAGCTCTCCGACAGTCAATCTTGACTGGAGAGCAGCATTTGCTGCAACCATACAACAAGCATATACTGC
>CAZIGB010000014.1:12471-15787 GCA_964539005.1 uncultured Gammaproteobacteria bacterium
AGGACGATATCCCCAGCTTCAGCCAGGCGGATCGCCCGGACTATGGCTTCGCGGCGGTCTTTTATGCGGAATAGGTCTCTTTTATTCTTTTTACCAGCGTTTTCCGCTCCTAGTGCCACCTGGTCGATAATAATATCAGGATCATCATCATAAGGGTCTTCATTGGTCACGATGACGATATCGGCCCGCTCACCGGCGATACGCCCGAGCTTGGGGCGCCTAGCCACATCCCGGCCACCACCGGCTGAACCGAGGACATGGATGATACGATTGTGCTCGACCGAGCCGACCGTATCATAGAGCTTCATGAGGGCGCGCGGCTCAAAGGCATAATCAACAATGACGGTAAAATCCTGCCCCTCATCGATCATCTCCAAACGCCCCGCCACCCCCTCGATCGATTCGAGACCAGCCTTGATCCGTTCCTTGGCGATGTCTTGGGTGCTAGCGACCGCATAGGCGTTCATGGCGTTGCTGACATTGAAGGCTCCGAGCAGCTTCAAGCGGATTTCCTGACCATCGACCAGAAAGAAATTACCCTTAGCGTCTGAACGAAGGATCCGATAGATCAGCTCGCGCGCGCCACTGATATTGCCTTCGACCCCGAGCCGCTCATGACGATAAGCGATCTTCTCATCCGCTTTGAAATCCAAGAAATACGGGGCATGCTCGTCATCGCCATTGACGATGATCGTTTTTTTGACCCGATTCGATTCAATCTTCTTGATACCGGATTCCGAAGACACTACTTGCTTGGCATCATTGACATATTTAGTGCGACAGCGCCCGAGATGGAGAAAGAGTTTGCCCTTGGCTCGCTTGTAATTCTCAAAGCTGCCATGCGCTTCGATATGCTCTTCATAAAGACCGGTAAAGACCAGGATATCATAATTGATAAAACGATGACGGAACTGCTCGATACCCTCGGAGGTAGTCTCGACAATCGCGTACTTGCAACCATTCCGAACCATGCGCCGGAGCATGCGCTGGGTGAAAAAACGGCCAAGCATGGTCATCTTCTTGTCATTCATCCACTCCTTTTCGCCGTCATTGAACATCGCCGTCGAAGTGAAACCGGTCTTGTAACCGGCTTCTTCCAAGGTCCGAGCAATCAGAAACACGCTCGTCGTCTTGCCTGTAGTCCCGGTCACGCCGATCACGATGATCTCGTTGCTGGGGAAGCGATAGACCAAGGCGGCGGCCAGATTGAGAAGAAAATGATAAATCGGCTGAAGGGCCTGGAACAAGGGTCTGGGGATGATTCTTTTTATTGTGTAGAGTATTTTTTCCATATAAGCTTATAATACTACTTCAGGACAACCTTTTCAACCCGCTCGACCGCTTGGCCTAAAAATCGGCTCCCTCGGACCTTAAAAACGGCTGGATCACCAGTCGTACAGAAACCAAGGCTATGTTCCGCGCCATGGGTCCTGATCTCCAGCTCTGGATGGCGGCCAAGATAAGAGCAGAGGCTCTCTGCGACAATCCGACCTGGGTCAGGCATCAGGCAGGCCTCTGGTAAACGCTGCTGGATCTCTCCCGCCACCAAGGGATAATGGGTACAAGCCAGAACCAGTTCTTCGATATGCTCCTGATCAAGAAAAGCCAGATAACGGTCAAGAATCGCGCCCAGGACAGCGTCATCAAATACCCCTTCCTCGATCGCGGGGGCCAAAAGAGGAGCGCTACGAGCGATCACTATCTTGTCAGTCGCTAGTTTGGCAATCTCAGTTTTATAAACTCCCGAAGCGATCGTTGCCTCTGTCCCGATAACCCCGATCCGTCTGGCCGGGCTTTTGGCCACTGCTTCTGCGATCGGAATCACGACACCGAGAATCCGACGCTCCGGATAAGCAGCTGGCAGATATTCCCGCTGAAGGCGGCGCAGAGCAAGAGCTGAAGCCGTGTTGCAGGCCAGGATAACAAGTCTCGCTCCGCGCGCAAAGAGAAAATCAACCGCCTCCCGGCTATAGCGGTAGACAGTCTCCGGACTTTTCTGGCCATAAGGCACCCGGGCATTATCGCCAAGATAGATATAATCATAGTGAGGACAACGCTCAAGGAAACTCTTTAGTACACTTAGTCCCCCGTAGCCCGAATCGAATACTCCAATCATAAAAACAGTTGACTTATTCTCTATATAAATCTAAATCTTCGCGTATCATTGTTAATAGTTAATAGTTGAATTTCAGACCATCCTCCTCACTCGCCGCAATAGCATATAAGCCCGATACATGAGGGGCGCAAAGATTATATCGAATGTTCCCGAGTAGATAACATCGCTCCCGCCGAAGCCGTGCTTGAAACGAGTTACACCCGGCCACTTTATTTCATCGATTCCATTCAGATCATAATAACGGCAACCCTTTTCTTTGGCGCGACGCAGGCTTTCCCACTGGATGAGATAAGGCGCCATCAGATTGCGCTCGGCATTGCTCGAAGAGCCATGGAGATACGAAGCCATGTCACCGAAATAGGAGACAATGTTCGCCGCGATAATCTTGCCTCTGTATTCAGCCACGATAAGCTCGATACCCGGCACCGTGAGCATGCGCTCATAATAGCTCCGAGCATGGAGACGGAAGCCGTCCCGTTCTCGCGTCTCTTCCATCACCCGCCAGAATGATTCAAAATCAGATGATGCGCCTGTCCGGACCGAGACTCCCTTCTTCGTAGCCAAACGGATATTATAGCGCGTCTTCTGATGCATGCGACTGAGGATTTCTTCTTCGCTGCCGCTGATATCGATAATATTTGTTTGGCTGGCTTGGATGTCGATGGTTTTTTTAATTTGTAATTTGTAATTTTTAATTTTTAATAACTGTATCGGTTCGATTCTCAAAAAAATACAGTTTTTTTCTTTCGCAACCCTGGCTAGCTCTTCAAATAGAAAACCTTCCTGCTCCTTATTTAATCCGGACAGATCGATACGGGGGCAATAGAGATAGCCAAAGGACAGGAAAAGCGGCTTGCGGAAGATGGTAAGCGCAAGCAAAAGCTTTTCATCCGCCCAAAGTCCATAACGCAAGACACTAGCCCCGGCTGCGGCTTGGAAATCGCCCCAGGCACCCGACTGCAGTATCTGTGCCTGCTTTTGCCCCGCCGCCCAAGCATCCGCTTCTTTTGTAGATATTTCCCTAAGCTCCATATGCAAAACAATAAATAGATATTTGAAAATTTAAAATTTAAAATTGAAAATTTCAAATTCTCTTGAGCGCCTCTCTAATCCTCTCCCCACTCCCCTTGACACTCGGATCAACCTTTTGCAGAGCCTCGCGGGCTTGCTGCATGGAATAGCCGAGAGCCATGAGCGCGT
>CAZIGB010000015.1:0-12398 GCA_964539005.1 uncultured Gammaproteobacteria bacterium
CCGAGACTATGAGCATCGACCACTCGGCCATGCTCGACCAAGCGCGCTTTATTGTGAGTGCGGAACTGCTTATTGAAATTATCAATTTCTTCTTTCAGAGTAAGGCCTTCTTCATAGGCCGAAGGCACCCGAGCCATCAGATCATAAGTGCACTCATAGGCATTCTTGGCCAAAATCCGATGGCCGGTCATGATATAGGCTTTACTGGTGTGCTTCTTGCGCGCATCCAGGCTTCCGCCGACAGCTTTTTTTGCTTCAAAAATACTGATATTTTCCGGCTCAAAACCGCCATCATCGATCAGATAGACCGCGCTCGCGAGCGATGCGATACCACCCCCGACCAGATAGGCTTTTCGATGTTTGTTGATTGGCATAGCTATCAAAAGAAATAATATTACTCTATCATAATAGCAAAAAAAGACCGCCTCAGAAAGAGCGGCCCTCGGAAATTTTTCTTCAATTTTTGAAAGCTTGCAGAGAGCGGTCAAAAGCGGCCACCTCCGGATGGATCGCAAAGGCCATATCCGAAAGACCGATCAGATAGAGACCAGCCAGAGAGCGCAAACGCGAAAGCGCGACGTAGCCCATGCCGTATTCAAAACAGCGCGAGAGATCGATCACAGCCTCATCCAGACTCATGCCTTGGCTCTTGTGGACCGTAATCGCCCAAGCCAGACGCAAGGGCACTTGCGAGAGCTCAGCCAAGACCTTGCCATTCTCTTCGATCGCCCAGGCTTCCGGCGAAGCGACAAAAAGCCGGCCAGAGAGCGTCTCAACGATCGGATAAGCGCTCTCCTCATCAAATGAGAGGATCCTTCCCATCGTGCCGTTTACGAACAAAGCCTGACCCTGACGATCGTAACTATTCTTGACAAACATCACCTTGGCGCCGACCTTGAGGGCGAGCGTCTCGGGCGCAAGACAACCTTTTTTCAGGCCAGCGACCAACTCTCGTGGACCATATGATTTCATATGGAAAACATGCTCTTTGTCCGGCAAACGAGCCAGCGCCTGGGCATTCAAGGCATCAACATCGCTATTGTGAGTAAAAAGCCGGGTGATCTCCTCGCCTCTCGCTCGCACATCCACGAGCCGGCTAGCAATCGTTTTCCTGACTGCTGCATCGGCTCGTTGATCACGGATCGCATTAAGCGCGGACAAAAAGCCGTCATCATCTTGACGGTACTGCTCGCTGAGATAAAGAATGCGCGGCGAAAGCTCTTGCCAGGAGCGGGCTTTCCAGGCAAAAGGCACATCCGTTTGCGGCTGACGAACAATCGGTGGCAACTGGAAAAAATCACCGCAAAAAACGATCTGAAGACCACCAAAGGGCCGGAAAGGATCCTTGGCCGCGCGACAGACCCGATCGACGAGATCGAGACGCGGAGCATCCAGCATCGATATCTCATCGATGATCAATACCTCAGTCTTATTGAACTGGAGCCGCATCTTCTCGCGGCGGACAATCTTGACTATTTCCTTATCCGTGAGCCGCTCATGGATCTCGATCCCCGCCCAAGAATGGATAGTCCGGCCATTGATATGAGTCGCGGCAATACCGGTAGAAGCCGTTATGCCGACTCCGCGACCCTTTGCCTTTAAAAGCTCGATAAAACGAAGCAAAAGATAAGTCTTGCCGCTTCCGGCCGGACCAGTCAAGAAAACATCTTGGCCGGAAATTAATATTTCTAAGGCTTGGTCCTGAGTCATATTTTTTTATTATAGCCGAACAAAAAACGAAAAGCAAGCCAAGCAAAAACCTGGCTTACAAGCCAGGTTCATGCCTATGTAAAAGGATTTGCTTACATTGCTTCGTACTCGCGCATCGAGAGCTGAGCTTCGATCTGCTTCACCGTCTCGATAACGACCGAGACAACGATCAGAAGAGAAGTGCCGCCGATCGCAAGCGACTGCATGCCAGTGAAAGATTGCATGATAAGAGGCAGAACCGCGATCAGAGCGAGAAAGAGCGCACCGACCAGAATGATCTTGTAAGTGGTATTAGCCAGGTATTCGCTCGTATGGCGGCCCGGGCGGATACCAGGGATAAAACCGCCTTGCTTCTGCAGATTTTCCGCTATCCGATCCGGATGGAAGATAACTTCGGTATAAAAATACGTAAAGGCAAACACAAGGATAAAATAGATGATACCGTAGATCAGCTGATTCTCGAATATCGCGATCGTTTTCGTGGCCGCGGCCGCTATCCAGGCAGTCTTCGCTTGGATAAAGAATTGGGCGATCATCGAAGGGAAAAGCACGACTGAGATCGCAAAGATGATCGGAATCACACCAGCCATGTTTACCCGGAGCGGGAGATGAGAACGGGTTCCGCCAAACATGCGGCCTCCGCGGACCTGCTTGGCATACTGGACCGGAATATTCCGCTGTCCTTCGCTGATTATGACAACACCGACGACAGTAACGATACCGACGGCCGCAAAGCCGATCAGAGCCATCAGGTTCTGGGAGGTATAGGTATTAAAGATATTGGAAAAAGCCTGTGGCAGACCGGCTACGATACCGGCAAAGATCAAGAGCGAAATCCCATTACCGACCTTGCGTTCGGTAATCAGCTCACCGATCCACATCAGAAAGATGGTGCCAGCTGTTATAATGACCAGCATAGAGATATAGGTAAAGGCGTTTACATCCCCCAAGACACCGGTACCGCTATTCTTTAGCAAGCTGATCATGCCGAAGGACTGCATCAGAGACATCGGCACAGTCAACCAGCGAGTCCACATATTGATCTTGGCCCGGCCGGATTCTTCCTTCTGCATCTCTTCGAGCGCCGGCACGATCATGGCTAGGAGTTGGAAGATGATCGAGGCGGTGATATAAGGACCGATTCCCATCATGACGATGGAAAAATTCTCCATACTGCCACCCGAAAACATATTAAGGATTCCGAGCATCTCATTGTTAGCAAAAAAATCGCGCAGGGCTGTCGTGTCGACTCCTGGCACCGGGACATGGGCGGCAAAACGAAAAATAACAAGCATTGCCAGGACAAAAAGGATATTATTGCGCAAATCTCGGGCTTTCCAGATCTGCTTGAGCTTTTTTACTAAGGCCATATTGATCCGTAAATGATTTTATAAGATAAGCGCCGCCGTTTTTGGGGCGGTGCTTACATTCCTTATCTGTTTATCTCTCCGCCTGCCGCTTCGATCGCCGCTTTGGCGCTGACGCTGTATTTTAGGCCGCTGAATTTCAGATTCTTGACGCTTAGCTGGCCGAGACCGAGGATCTTGACGCCGATCTTCTCGTCGTCTATGAGGCCCTTCTTCTTGAGAGTAGCCGGGCTAACTGTTTCTTTTTCTTTGTATTCAGCGCTGATCGTGCGCAGATTTATCGGCTGATCCTTGGGGGCAAGCGACTTAAAACCGCGAGATTTCGGCGTACGGAGCAGGACTTGGCGCATGCCGAGCCGTTTCAAGTTCGAAACACCAGACCGGGAATTCTGTCCTTTGAGACCCTTACCGCTATAAGTACCCGTGCCGGATGCGTTACCGCGTCCGATGCGCTTGCGCTTAGCGCTTGCGCCTTTGGCTGGCCTTAGATTATGTAGTGAAATAGTCATATTATGATAGCTTAGCTCTTATTACTCGCTCTTCGCTTTCTTGGCAGGAGCCTTTTTTGGTTCCTTAGCGGTCTCTGTCTTCGTTTCTGGCGCTTTCTTTATTTCCTTCTCTCCCGTTTTCTCGACCAGAGTTTCTTCTGTTTTCAGGGTTGGAGACTTGGGCTTCCTCGCTTCTACTTTCTTAAGGAGGTCGAGCGCTTCCATGAGACACTTCGCGATAGTAACCTTGTTATTGGTGCCCAGGTTCTTGCTCGTAATATTCTTGACACCGGCCAGTTCGAGCATGATACGCAATGCTCCGCCGGCGATAACGCCGCGCCCCTGCTTGGCTGGCTTGAGGACGATCCTGGCAGCGCCGAACTTATGCGTAATGTCATGCGGGATAGTATCATTTACGATCGGTACTTCGACCATGGCTTTCTTGGCATTGTTCACAGCCTTGTTTATGGCGAGTGATACGTCAGCTCCTTTGGCCAGACCGAGACCGATGCGGCCGCGCTTATCACCGATGGCAATACAGGCACGAAAACGCATCCTCTTGCCGCCGGCCATAACTCTGGTCACACGGGCCAGATCGACAGTGCGTTGCTCGAATTCTTCGACCACTGCTTCACGCTTGCGCATATTGCGTTTCTTGGCTCCGCCCTTGTCCTGCCTCTTCTTGGCATAGACTGACTCGCCTGCCTTGGCAGGACCTGCGGCCTTATTCCCGGCTTCGGCTTCTTTCATGTTGTCTGCTTTTGTTGTTGCCATATTTGAGATCTAATACTATTTAAAAATTCAATCCGCCTTCTCTGGCCCCTTCAGCAACAGCCTTAACCCGGCCATGATACTGGTTTGCGCCACGATCAAACACGACCATGTCGACTTTGGCTGCCTTGGCTTTCTCAGCGATCGCCTTACCGGTCTCATAAGCTGCTTTACCCTTTAGTCCCTCGCCCTTCTCAGTTTTTACCTTGAGAGTCTTGGAATGCACGGCTGCGATTGTCTTGCCGCTCGTATCGTCAATCAGCTGGGCATAGATATGGCGGTTCGACTTAGAGACAGAAAGTCTCGGACATTCGGCCACGCCGCTTATCTTTGACCTGGTCCGAGCCTGGCGCCGATATTTTCTCTGATTTTTTGCTATTTGCTTGTCCATATGCGGTTTAAAAGTTTAATATGTTTGGCTTATTTGGACGCAGTCTTGCCTTCCTTCCGGAGAATAACCTCTTCAGCGTACTTGATACCTTTACCCTTGTATGGCTCAGGCGCGCGCAACTTCCTGATCTTGGCCGCGGTATTACCCAGGAGATGATTATCAAATCCAGACAGGGTAATAGTGTTGGCTTCAAGCACAGCCGTGATGCCGGCCGGCAGGAGAAACTCGATCTGATGGGAATAACCCAGATTGAAAGTAAGCTTCTGTCCAGCCAGAGCAACGCGATAGCCGACACCGATAATCTCGAGCTTCCTCGAAAAACCAGTCGAAACGCCGACCACCATATTATTTATCAGACTGCGGAAAAGTCCCCAATAGGCTTTTTCCTTCTTTACTTCTGGTCGAGCAACGCTTACATTGAGCTCGCCTTCTTTCATTTCCACCTTGACGCAATCCATTATCTCCCGCTTAAGCTCTCCCTTGGGGCCCTTGACGGTAACTGAACGATTGCCGATCTTTACTTCGACGCCATCCGGTATTTTGATTGGTAATTTGCCTAAACGTGACATATTTTGCTTCTTATTTGTATAATATCATGGAGGAGGGCTGCATCACGGCTCTCCTGCTCTGCCTAGTAAACTTCGCAAAGCACCTCGCCACCGAAGCCTCTCTTCCGAGCCTCCTTATTGGTCATAAGACCCTGGGAAGTGGAAAGGACCGCGATACCGTGGTTATTGAGGACACGAGGCAGGTTATCCTTGTCGACATAGATACGGAGACCCGGTTTGCTAATTCTTTTGATACTGGTAATCGCCGGTTTGCCGGTCTTCTTGTAGCGCAGGCCTATCTTCAATTGATCAAAATTAGTCTTTCCGCTCTCTTGTCCGAACTTCTCGACACTGACATCCTGTACCCAGCCTTCCTTCTCCAAGATCTTAGCGAGCTCATGCTTAATCTTGCTCATAGGCAAGACAACTTCCGACTTCTTTACGGCTGAAGCGTTTCTTATTCTAGTTAGCATGTCTGCAATTGGATCAGTCATAGTATTGCTTATTAGTTGAACTTATTTGAAAATGATATGGATGAATCGATATTTACCAGCTCGATCTGGTCACGCCCGGCAGATCGCCGTTCTCAGCCAGCTCGCGGAAGCAGATACGGCACATATTGAAGTCTCCCATATAACCATGGATACGACCGCATCTCCAGCAGCGCCTGATAATCCTGGTCGAGAACTTCGGTTTTCTTTTCGCTTTCGCGATCATTGCTTTTCTAGCCATATTTATTATATATTATCCGATATTTATCCTTGGTCAGCCGGCTTGAAAGGAAAGCCGAAAAACTTCATCAGGGCAAGTCCCTCTTCGTGGGTCTTGGCTGTGGTAGCGATATTTATCTCCAGCCCGAAAGGATTATCGACCTGATCGGCCCGGACCTCCGGAAAAGGAGTATGCTCCTTGAAACCGATATTGAGATTACCGCTCCGATCAACATTCTTCTCCACGATACCGCGAAAATCACGGACTCGGGGAAAGGTAACGTTGATGAGTTTTTCCAAGAATTCGTACATCCGATCGCCGCGAATCGTCACGCAAGCACCGACAATCATGCCTTGTCTGATCTTGAAAGAAGAAATCGCTTTCTTAGCCTTGGTCAGGACAGGCTTCTGGCCGCTGATCGCTGTAAGCGATTTTACGACATTATCGATGTAGAGCTTCTCCTTGCTGTGACGGCCCATGCCGACGTTCAGGACAACCTTCTCGATCTTCGGGATCTCGAAGACATTAGCATAGGAGAATTTCTCCTGCATCTGCTTCGTGACCTCTTTTTTGTACTTATCTTTTAATCTCATATCAGTTTGATGGCTTATATAATATCGGCGAGTCCTAATCGACTATCTGCCCGCAACGCTTGCAGCTCCGGAACTTCTTCTGTCCCTTCTCGCCTTCTGTCATCTTCATCGCGATCCGACTCGGCTTATCGCACTTCGGACAGACCAGCATCAGATTCGACAGGCAGAGCGGAGCCGGAAATTCTATCCGCTGTCCCTTCTCGCCTTCACGACGCGGACGCATATGCTTGATCAAGAGGTTGAGACCTTCTACGCTCGCGCGTTCACGATCAGGAAATACCTGGAGGACCGTACCGGTCTTACCCTTGTCCTTGCCTGCGAGGATTATTACTTTGTCGCCTTTCTTAATATTCATATTATTTATATATCTCTTTAATAGGGGCTAGAGCACTTCCGGCGCGAGACTCGCGATCTTGAAATAACCGGCTCGGCGTACTTCCCTGGCGATCGGACCAAAGATGCGGGTCGCTTTTGGCTCTTTCTTTTCCTTATCAACGATCACACAGGCATTCTCATCGAAGCGGAGGTAAGTGCCGTCCTTGCGTCTGATCTCTTTCTTGGTCCGGACAATCACGGCCTTGACCACGTCACCCTTCTTGATAGCCGTATGGGGAGCAGCCTGTTTGACCGCAACGACCACGACTTCACCGACGCGGGCGTAGCGCTTCTTGTAGCCACCCAAAACCCTGATACACTGGACTACGCGTGCTCCTGAATTATCTGCGACTTTGATTTTTGATTCGGTTTGTATCATCTTGGTAATTTAAAAAATGGGATAAGGGGACGCTTATTTGGCGTAGACCGCTCTCCAGCGCTTATCTTTGGAAAGCGGACGGCACTCGACAAAAGCGACTTTGTCTCCGACCTTGAGACGGTTCTCTTCGTCGTGGACCTTGTATTTGCGGCTCGAAGTATAGCGCTTGCCGTACTTGGCGTGAACCTTGATGGTGTCTACCCGCACGACAGCGGTCTTGTCCATCTGGTCGCTCACTACCACGCCGCTGAATCGCTTGCGGACCGCCGCTTTGGTGTCTGTCTTCTTTTTCTCGGTTTTTGCTCTCACTATTTTAGCGCTCATATAATTCCTTATTACTCTTTATTGACAATGCTTGCCTCGACCGGCTCGGCCTCTGCCTTGGGGGCAGTTTCGGTCCGGGATGCGTTGATCAGGGTAAGTATCCTGGCAATAAGCTTCTTCATCGCTCTGATCTGGCGCACGTCCTTCAGCTGCTTGTTAGCATCTTTGAACCTGGCTTCTCTGAGCTCGTTCCGCTTCTCCAGGAGAGACTTGTGCAGCTCACCGATACTCTTCTTTTTTAATTCTTTGAATTCCATGTTTATGCGAATTAGCTTTTTACATTATTTGGATACCACCTTGCATTTTACTGGCAGTTTGTAGGCAGCCAGTCTCATGGCTTCCTTGGCAACGCTCTCATCCACTCCATCCATCTCGAACATGATCATGCCCGGCTTGACGACTGCGACATAGTGATCGACTCCGCCCTTTCCTTTTCCCATCGGGATCTCGCCGCCTTTCTTGGTGACTGGCTTGTCTGGGAAAATCCGGATCCAGATCTGGCCGCCACGCTTGGTGAATCTGGTCATCACGCGCCGAGCGGCTTCGATCTGACGGGCTGTCACCCAGCAGGCTTCCGTAGTAGATAGGCCTACCTGGCCGAAGCTGATCGTGATCTTGCGGGAAGCTTTGCCTCCGCGCTTGCCCTTATGTGATTTCCTGTATTTGGTTTTCTTTGGCATCAACATAGATTTCCAAGTAAGTTTCGAACTTTAGGCTTTCTTCTTGCCTACTACTTCACCTCTTGCGGAGGCGGCCTGCTTGATGAATTTGTTACCCTTGTAGATCCAGACCTTGATCCCGATCACTCCATAGGTAGTATTAGCAACGCCGCGGGCATAATCGATATCAGCGCGAAGGGTATGAAGCGGAACTTTGCCCGAGGTGAGCATCTCGCTCCGAGCGATCTCCGCTCCGTTCAGACGGCCGGCGACTATGACTTTGACTCCGAGGGCGCCCGCTCGCTCGATGCGGCTCATGGCCTGCTTCATGACCCGACGGAAAGGCATACGCTTTTCCAGGTCGATAGCCATGGATTGGACTGTTATCTGGGCAGAAAGATTCGGCCGATCAAATTCTACGATATTCAGGCTAATCTCTCCTGGCTTGTGCTTTTTCAGGAATTTGGTGTGGATCTTCTTTTTTAGATCCTCCGCGCCGCTACCGCCGCGACCGATGATGACACCTGGCTTAGCGGTGTGTACGCTCACACTGATCTTCTTGGCATTCCTCTCTATCTCGACCCGGTCGATTCCGGCTTCTCTGAGCTCCTTCTGGATGAAACGGCGGACCAAGAGGTCTTCCTTGACGTTCTCGGCATAAGCATTGCCGCTAGCGAACCATCGGGAAGGCCAAGCCTTCGTCACTCCCAAGCGGAAAATTTTTGGATTGATTTTCTTGCCCATCTTATTTATTACTTACGATATAATACTCACTTACTTCTAGCAGTCGCGGACCTTAGAGTCCCCTTCCTCCCTACTCATCCGGCTGTCTTCAGCCGCTCTTGCGTCTGAACATCTTGCTACCGAACGCCTTGGTGCTTGATCCTTCTATCTTGGTGTGCTTGCCTTTGCCTTCGCCGCGCGGATCAACGATCTTCTTGCCTTTCTCATCGGTCGCTTCCTTATCTTTCTTTGCGCCCTCTTTCGGAAGTTTTACTCCTTCCGCCTCCTTGGCGCGGGCCGTGAGCGAAATAGGCGCTTCCACTTTCTGCTTCTTGGCCTTCTTTTCACCGCTATCGACCAGCTCGCCGAGGATCAGATGCAGATGGCTGGTGCGCTTCATGATAGGAGTAGCGCGCCCGCGGGCTCGCGGCATCCAACGCTTCATAGTCGCGCCCTCATCGACTCGGATCTCTTTGACAAAGAGATTTTCCGGGTCAAGGTCATAAGTATTGGTCGCATTCGCGATCGCGGACTTGATAGCTTTCTCTACTACCAGTTTGGCTCTCTTGCCCGAGAACTGGAGCTGATCCAAAGCGCTTCCGACCCCTAGTCCGCGGACCAGACTGGCCAACAGGCGGACTTTTCTCGGAGATATCCTGATATTTTTTACGCTGGCTTTGACTTCCATTTTGGTATCTTAATCTAAATATTTATTATTTCTTGGCCTTGGCTGCCTTGCCGCCGTGATTGATGAATTTCCGGGTATGGGCGAATTCACCGAGCTTGTGCCCGACCATGTTCTCAACGATATAGACCGGAAAATGGGTCTTACCGTTGTGCACTCCGAGGGTAAAACCTACCATCTCCGGAGTCACGGTGCAGGAACGATCCCAAACCTTAAGCACGGTCTTGTCGTTCGGCTTCAGGTTCTTGATCTTGTTTAGCAGCCGCTCGTTCACGTAAGGGCCTTTTTTTAGACTTCTTGGCATAATATTGATAGATTATCGTCCCCGTTTCTCTTTGCGCTTTATGATCAATTTGTTACTAGGCTTCTTCTTGCTCCTGGTCTTGACACCGAGGGCTGGCTTGCCCCATGGAGTCTTCGGATGCTTGAGACCGATAGACTGGTTGCCTTCACCACCACCATGCGGGTGATCGACCGGGTTCATCGCTGTACCGCGGACAGTCGGCCGGCGACCGAGACGTCTCATCCGTCCGGCCGAGCCGAGCTTGATGTGGCGTTTATCGATATTGCTAGCCTGGCCGATAGTGCAGAGACATTCTTTCTTTACGAGCCTGATCTCGCCGGATGGCATCTTGATCTGGGCAAATTTGTCCTCGACACCCATCACCTGGACACAGTTACCAGCGCCGCGGGCGATCTTGGCACCGAAGCCCGGTTCGAGCTCGACATTATAGACATTGACGCCAGCGATGATGAATTTGATAGGAAGAGCGTTGCCGATCTTGATTTCAGTCTTCTCTCTCGAACTCACGATGATCTCGCCGACGCGGAGCTTCTCCGGAGCGAGGATGTAGCGCTTCTCACCGTCTGCATAGTGCAAGAGAGCGATACGGGCGCCCCGGTTCGGATCGTATTCAATCGAAGCGACCTTGGCCGGTATATCATACTTATCTCGCTTGAAATCGATGATCCTAAGGGCTCGCTTGGCACCGCCTCCTCTGTGCCTCACCGTAATCTTGCCCTGGAAGTTACGACCATTAGTCCGACGTTTCGGCTTGACCAGACGCTTTTCCGGCTTGCCTGTACTAATATCGGCAAAGTCGTCGAAACGGGCTTGGCGGCGTCCAGCGGTGGTCGGTTTTACTCTTTTTACTCCCATATGTGCTTTTCTTAAATCTTAACTGCTATATTCTCGGATTCCCATCTTGAGCGGGATCCATAATGATTATACTCCCTCGTAAATATTTATAGTCTTGCCAGTAGGCAGGGTCACGATCGCTTTCTTCCAGTCTTTGCGCTGGCCACGGACTCGTCCGCGAGCGACTGCTTTTCCTTTGACGGAGATCACATTGACTGCTGTCGGAGTAATGCCGTAGGCCTCGCTGATCGCTTCGGAGATACTGATCTTATTCGCATCATCGGACACCTGGAAGTGATACTTGCCTTTGCTTGCTTCGTGGGCGGCTTTCTCGGTAATGAGAGGCTTCACGAGGATGCGGTAAGCCATGTTGCGGCGGCTAGTCTTTGCGGTATCCGCTTTCTTGCTGTCTGTTTTGCCACCATAGAGGTCCTTCATACTGGACTTCTTTGTGCTCTTAGCCGGCTCTTTAGCAACTGTCTTTTCGCTGACCTCTTTTTCTTCGCTTGTATTGGTTTTGAATAATGCCATATGGTTTATGCTTCCTTAGTGGCTTCCTTCTTGCCATAAGCCTGCTCGAGCTTGTCTGCCGATTCTTCTGTCAGGAGCAGTGTCGAGTAGCGGAGAAGATCGAGGATATTTATATTGTTCGAATTGATAAGTTTTACACCTGCGAGATTACGAGCCGAAAACTTGACTTTGTCGTCACCGCTCGCATCAATGATCAGGAAGCTACGCTTCTGCTTCTTGGTCTCGCCGGCTGTATTGCGGTCGATGAGTTTCTCGAAGCCTTTGATCATGGTCTCTACGTCCTTGGTGCGATAGGCATCGAGCGTGAGTTTGTCAACGATGAAGAGTTTCTCGGTGCGAGCTCTCTCGGAAATGACCATACACAGCGCATTCTGCTTCATCTTCCGGTTCATGTCTTTCTTGAAATTGCGATCATTGGTCGGTCCAAAAGTGACTCCGCCGCCTCTCCAGATCGGAGAACGGTTCGAGCCGACTCTGGCCCGTCCGGTACCTTTCTGCCGCCATGGCTTCTTGCCTCCGCCTCTGACCTCGGATCTGTCCTTGGTGTCAGCGAGCACCTGTCTCATATTGGCACTCTGGGCTACCATGGCCTGGTGGATAAGGGCTTCATTGGCTGGAAGGGCGAATACTTTCTCGGAAAGTGTCTTCTGCCCTACCGCTTCGGCTTTCTGGTTGTATGTCTTGATGCTTATTGGCATATGCGGAAATTATTGCTTACTGTTTTGGCGCTTGGCCGGATTATAGCTTAGTCTTTCTTCTCGCCGTCCACCTTTTCCTTGGCTTCGACGACTTCTTTCTCGACTTCTTCCGGAGTATCGGCTTCTTTCTCTACGACTGGCGCTTCTGTGGCTGTTTTTTCTTCTACCGCTTCTTCAGCGACTGTCTCTGTCACCTCTTCGATCACAGGCTCGGTCGTACCCTTGTCGAATACGAGCTCGCCTTCACCAGCGATGAGAATGAGGCCGTTCTTGGCTCCTGGCAGTCCGCCTTTGATATACAGTATGT
>CAZIGB010000015.1:12498-15558 GCA_964539005.1 uncultured Gammaproteobacteria bacterium
ATGGTCCTGACCTGGCTTACACGGCAAGGACCGGCTTGCACCTTGGTCACTGCCACCAGATTGTCTCCCTGCCAGATCTGGGTCATTTCCATTTTTTTGCCTATGATGAATTTCATACTTCTTTTTTCCTTAGCATCCTGACTGCGTCTACCGCGTCTTAGGAATAAAAAATACTGGCTCCAGTACGGAAGACCAGCGGACAATATGTGCCGCTTTGGCACATAGTAAGATGATAGATCTCTTTTGAGAACTCTTATCTAATGTCGCTTTATCTCCTCTAGAAAGATAATTTTATAAAGAGACTTTCCCTTTAATATTAGGGAGTTTTCTTTAGCAAAATACCTTTCCTTAATTATGTATGCTAGTATATACTATTTTCAAAAATAAATCAAGAGCACTATTTACCCTTACGGGAAATAGGGAATATCACATCTTGATCTCTACGTCAACTCCGGCTGGCAGCGAGAGATTGGTAAGCTCCTCAATCGTGCGAGCGGTCGGCTCAACGATATCGATCAGGCGCTTATGGGTCCTCATCTCATACTGGTCGCGGGCGCTTTTGTGCACGAAAGTGGAACGATTGACCGTATACTTCTTTTTTTCGGTCGGCAAAGGAATCGGACCAAAAACAGAAGCACCGCTCCGATTGGCCGTATCGATGATAGTCTTTGTCGACTGATCGATGATCTTGTGATCAAAAGCCCGGATCTTGATTCGGATCTTCTGCTTAAAGGCATCGCCCTTTTCAGCTTCTTTTTTCTCAGACATCTTTTTTAATATTACTTTGTGGATAATGCTCTTTATGAAAAAATTTACAATTTGAAATTTACAATTTCCTGCCCGCCGGCAGGCGGGGAAATTTACAAATATGCACCTCGACGACACATGTAATCAGAAGTTTGAAAATTGTAAATTGTAAATTGTAAATTTTAAATTACTCAAATGATCATATTCATGCCGTCCATCAGGACGATGAACGGCACTATATGATTACTTGAGAATCTTAGTCACAACTCCGGCTCCGACAGTGCGGCCACCTTCGCGGATAGCGAAACGCTGCTTGTCTTCGAGAGCGATCGAACTGATCAAACGGACGGTCAGCGGGACTGTGTCGCCTGGCATAACCATCTCGGTTCCAGCTGCGAGCTCGACCTCACCGGTCACATCAGTAGTGCCGATGTAGAACTGCGGCTTATAACCCTTGAAAAATGGTTTGTGGCGTCCACCTTCTTCCTTCGAGAGCACATATACTTCGCACTCGAAATCAGTATGCGGATTCACAGAACCTGGTTTAGCCAAGACTTGGCCACGTTCGACATCAGTCTTCTTGATACCACGGAGAAGGATACCGGCATTATCACCGCAGAGACCTTCATCGAGAGACTTATTAAACATTTCGATACCGGTAACGACAGTTTTCTGGGTGTCTTTGAGACCGATGATCTCAACATCTTCGCCGATCTTAACCTTGCCGCGTTCGATACGACCAGTAACCACGGTACCGCGACCTTCGATGGAGAAAACATCCTCGATAGGAAGGATGAATGGTTTCTCAACATCGCGAACTGGCTCAGGAATAGTAGTGTCAAGCGCGTCCATGAGCTCCATGACAGCATTGGCATCCTCTCCATCCGGATTTTCAAGAGCCTTGAGCGCAGAACCGCGGATAATTTTGATATTATCGCCATCGAACTCCCATTTTTTGAGGAGATCGCGGACTTCTTCCTCGACAAGGTCGATAAGCTCCTTATCCTCGACCATATCGCACTTATTGAGAAATACGACCATATTCGGTACGCCGACTTGGCGGGCCAGGAGGATGTGCTCGCGAGTCTGGGGCATAGGGCCGTCAGTCGCTGCTACCACGAGGATAGCGCCGTCCATCTGAGCGGCACCGGTGATCATGTTCTTTACATAATCAGCGTGTCCCGGACAATCGACGTGAGCATAGTGACGAGCATCAGTCTCGTACTCCACGTGAGCGGTAGCGATGGTGATGCCGCGCTCTTTTTCTTCCGGAGCAGCGTCGATCTGATCGATGTTCTTGTTGGATGCTGTCTTGCCTTTGGCGGTCAGCACCTTCAGGATAGCCGCAGTCAGAGTGGTCTTGCCATGGTCAACGTGACCGATAGTTCCCACATTGAGATGCGGCTTTTTGCGTTCGAATTTTTCTGCCATGTTTTTTAGAGCTTACGACCCTCTCTCGGCTGCTTTAGCCGCGGAGGTTTCTACTCCGCTTATTGATTGCGGAGAACCAGCCGTATGTTTATTATGGTTAATTATATTATTGATAATCTAATCTTCGATATCCTCGAGATAGAAACGGTCTTCCTCGATGATCTCTTCAGCCCGCTCCTTGCGCTGGCTCGGAATGCGCCAAGCACTCTTCCGACGGCCGCCGAATTGTCCTGGCTGAGCCTTGCGTCCGCTTTCGCGCGCGATCTCATCGAAACTGCGCCAATCGTCTTGGGAAGCCATTTCCTCGTCAGACTGCGTCATATCATCATAGAAGCTTATTTTCGGACGTTCGAAGCTTCTCTCTTCGTCCTTATCGCTCTTCCAGATGGCTATGTCGCGATTTATTTTATCAAGTAGCTCATCCTCTGTCAAGCCTCTTACTTCTGATTGACCGACCGCGATCTTCTCATAATCGCCGATAGGCATCACGACATAGGCTTGGCCGGGATTAACCGGATCAAATACGATGAGACGATCGCCTGTCTTGTTCGACAGATCGATGAGTCTCTGTAACTGCTTGTCCATATGGATAATTGATAGTAATAGCTATCTAGGCCTTCTTCTGACCGACTATCTTCTCAGCGACATTTCTCGGCACTTCTGAATAATGGAGGAACTCCATCGAATACTGCGCTCGACCCTGGCTCATCGACCGGAGCTGGGTCGCATAACCAAACATCTCGGACAGCGGTACTTGAGCATTGATCACCTTGGCTTTGCCGCGAGCTTCCATCTGGCCGATCTGGCCGCGCTTGGAATTCAGATCTCCGACGATATTGCCCATGTAATCTTCCGGTGTCACCACCTCGACCTTCATGATCG
>CAZIGB010000016.1:0-3731 GCA_964539005.1 uncultured Gammaproteobacteria bacterium
CGCCCTGCTTCTGGCTATCGATCCGGAGGCTTTTGACATGGATTTCAAGATCAGTCGCATCGAAAAAGATGAGACGCATTATTTCGTGCTTTATACTTATCTGGACGTGGTCAAAAAAGACGGCGTTTGGCAATACGAGATGAGCGAGAAGGAACGGCGGGTTCCGCTTTCGATCGAAAAGGACCTTTCGGCCTTTTTAGCCGAAGAATTTGCTGAGCTCTTCCGGGTCCGTCAGAAAGAGCTTATCGAGAAAAAAGAAGAAGCGACCGCCAGCGGCGAGCAAAAGAAGCAGGAAGTCAGCGAATATAGCGGTTTGATCGGCCAGACCTTGGATATCGCCGCCCGGGTCTTCCCCGGTTTCGAAGCTATCCAGAAGACAGACATTCCCTCTCCTTCTCTGCCCGCTCTCGCGAGCTTGCCGGTAGACGGTGGGACAGCCGCTCGGTCTGACAATCTAACCCAGGTCTACGAAGACTATATCAGTAGTTTTGATTCGGATCAGGATAATATCTTTGGTTCGAGTGACAATTGCCCGGCTGATGCTAATAGCGATCAAGCCGATACGGATGGTGACGGTCAGGGTGATGCTTGCGATCTTGATTTTTCTTCACCTGAAGCAGCGGAGCCAGTTGTTTCATCTGAAACTGAAGAGGCTCTGTCAGAGGCATCCGCTCCTGCTGATAGCAGTGTGAAGGAAACCGAACCTGAATCTCCTCCAGTGGGAGATGGGGCTGCTGGCGTGCCGGATCCGGAGGCAGCGGTGGAAATAATCGATTTAGAGACGATAAATGAAGTGGTCTATGAATGAATATCCGAAAAAAATAGTCAATCTGCAGTCAAAGCCGGTCTCTCAGACAGAACGATCCGAGCCCTTGCGAGCTGCCAACTCTTATCCGCCGCTCAAGGAGAAAAGAAGGCGGAGTCGAGCCGAGGAGATCGATCGAGTCTTTGATGAGAATAAGGCTGATTCTGGCCAGGATAGCCTGCACAAGATCGATCGCCCTTTGCCGCGTCGAGATAACAGCCGTCTGATCCAATGGTTCTTTTTGATCCTGTTGGTCTTGATTATCGGGGCGACCTCCATCTATTTTTTCAAGCAAAGGGGGATAGGAGATAAAGGCGAGCCAGCTCAGGCAGAGGAGAGCGCGGCTAGGCAGGCGAATCGCTGGTATTCAGTCCAGCTTACGAGCGGCGAAACTTATTATGGTTTTATCAAAGATACGGCTAGTGATCCGATCGTGCTTGAAAAAGTCTACTATAATTATGATCAGCTGAATAAAGAAGAGGCGCCAGTTAATGGTGAAAAAGAGGAAAAGAGCATCCGTCTGGTCAAGCGTGGCAAGGAGGCTCACGGTCCGGATGGAAGCATGGAGATAGTCCGGGCGCAGGCTCTGTATATGGAACCGCTAGCGGAAGGATCAAATATTCTCAAAGCGATCCTGGAATACGAGAAATAGGTTATTTTTTAAAAAATACCGTTTTTATTCAAATAGAAAAGCGGTATTTTTTTTGTTTGAAAAAAGACGCCAAGAGTGATATCCTGAGGAGGTAAAAACAATCTATGATCGAAGAAAAGAAAAAACTCAATCCCGAGCAAGAAATAGCAGCGGCTCACCAGGCTGGTCCGATGCTCGTGGTGGCCGGAGCCGGGACCGGCAAGACGACTATCTTGGTCGAACGTTTGAAGCGTTTGGTCGAGAGCCAGACGGCGAGAGGGGATGAGATATTGCTCCTTACTTTTACCGAAAAGGGAGCAGGCGAAATGAAAGAAAGGGCGGAAAATATCTTGCCTTATGGTTATTTCGATCTTTGGATCTCGACTTTTCATGGTTTTTGCGAAAAGATATTGCGCGAGCATGCGCTCGACATCGGGCTTGATCCGGGTTTCCGTCTGGTCTCGACGACCGAGCAATGGATAATCATCAAGCGGAATCTGGAACGTTTCAACCTCGATTATTATCGACCCTTGGGCAATCCGAACAAATTTATCTATGAGCTGGTCAAGCATTTTTCCAAGCTGAAAGATGAGTATATCTCGGTCGTCGATTATCTCGCTTATGCGGAAAATCCAGAAAGAAGCGAAGCGGATCAAAAGTTATTTTTAGGGGAACTAGCCGAGAAAAAAAGCGGAAGCAAAAAAGAAAAAAAAGCTGAACCGGATGAGGATGAGGCCAAGCGAATCCTTGAGCTGGCTAATGCCTACCGAGTCTATAACGAGATTCTCCTCGAGAATGCTAACCTCGATTTTGGCGATCTGATCGTTTACACGCTCCGTCTCTTTGAGGCGCGGCCGGCTATTCTCGAGCGTTATCGACAGCAATTCAAGTACATTATGATCGATGAGTTTCAGGATACGAACTGGTCGCAGTATGAGCTGATCAAGCGTCTGGCCGCGCCCCGCAATGATCTGATGGTAGTCGGCGATGATGACCAGAGCATCTATAAGTTCCGCGGGGCCTCGCTTTCCAATATCCTCCAATTCAAAGATGATTTTCCGGCGGCAAGGGAAGTAGTCTTGACGAGAAATTATCGCTCTGGCCAGAAGATCCTTGATACGGCTTATCATTTTATCCGCCACAATAATCCGAACCGTTTGGAAGAGCGGATCAAGATCGACAAGCAGCTCATTTCCGGCGCGTCTTATGAATCAGAAGTCCGGCATCTCTCTTTTATGAGCGTGATCGATGAAGAAGAGTGGGTAGCCGCCGAGATCAGACGTCTCAAAGAGAGCGAACCCGAGGCCAAATGGTCTGATTTTGCGATCCTGGTCCGCGCTAATTCGACGGCTGATGACTATGTCGCTGAGCTGGATCGGCGCGCTATCCCGAATGTTTTTGTCTCGCTCCGAGGCCTGTATTATAAGCCGATCATCCTTGATGTCTGCGCATATCTCAGGCTTCTCGATCATTATCACGAGTCGGCTGCTCTTTTTCGTGTCCTTTCGATGGAAGTTTTCAAGGTCGAGCATAGCGATATCGTAGCTCTTACCCGCTACGCCCGGCGCAAGACTTGGTCGCTTTTCGAGGCGCTTCGCCATATCGCGAGCGTGCCGGATGTGAGCGAGGCCGGAAGGCAAAATATCCAGAAGCTGATGGATCTCATCAAGCGTCATTCCTCCTTTGTCAAAACAGAAGCTCCGAGCCAGCTTTTCTCGCGCTTGGTCCATGAATCAGGGATGGCGAATAAGGAGTACCATGAGAATCATGAATATTTTTCCTTGCTCAGCCAATTCTACGAACGGATCAAGCGTTTCGAAAAAGATTTGCCCGGTGCCCGGCTCAAGGATTTTCTCGAACTGCTGGAGCTCGAGCTCGAAGCCGGAGATACCGGTTCCTTGCGGGCGGAAAACGATGATCCGGACAAGGTACGCATTTTGACCGTGCATTCATCCAAGGGTCTGGAATACCGCTTTGTCTTTATCGTTAATCTGGTCGACAAGCGTTTTCCTTCGATCGGCCGCAAGGATAAGATCGAATTGCCGGAAAGCCTGCTCAAGGAGAAATTGGCTGACAGCCAGGATGCTCATATCGAAGAAGAAAGGCGGCTGTTTTATGTCGCGCTTACCCGGGCCAAAGAGAGACTTTATCTGACTAGCGCCCGAGATTGCGGGGGTGTGCGCGAGAAAAAGGCTTCCGTATTCGTGGCTGAGAGCGATGTTTTGACTGAAGACATGGGCGAGGGAAAAAGCGATGACAATCGTCTATTGCGCGATATCAGGGAGTTTCAGAATC
>CAZIGB010000016.1:3741-11234 GCA_964539005.1 uncultured Gammaproteobacteria bacterium
GTCCCGCCGGTGATGATCCCGAGCGATCTGCCTAGCCGTTTCTCTTTCTCGCAGATCGAAGCTTATGCGAACTGTCCGCTCCAGTATCGTTTCAATTTTATTCTCAAGATTCCGATACCGAGCAAGCCGGTAATGATATTTGGCCGTCTCATGCACAATACGCTCAAGGACGCGCTGCTTCCGCTCCTCGAGAGTCGGCAGGCAACACTTTTTGCTTCGTCGCTCCCCTTGGCTCTCGAGAAAAAAGGTCCTGGTTTAGACGATATCATTGCTATCTATAAGAAGTATTGGAGTGATGATGGCTATCCGGACAAGGAGACGCGGGCTGAATACAAGAAACAGGGCCAGCTCATGCTAAACATATTCTGGCATTCCATGGAGAAGGAAGGCTGGCCGAGTGTAGCCTTTATCGAAAAAAGCTTTGTTTTTCGGGCGGGCGCCTATATTTTTAAGGGTTCGATCGATCGAGTCGATCGTCTGCCGGATGGCACTTATGAGGTGATCGATTATAAGACTGGCACACCCAAGACTCGCCTCACTTATGACGATAAACGTCAGCTCATTCTCTATAAATTGGCGCTCGAAGCGGGGCTCGGGCTCAAGGTTTCCAAGCTCAGTTTCTTTTATCTCAAGGATGGCAGCACACAGAGTTTTGTTTCCACCCAGAAGGACGAGGAAAAGCTTCAGCGGGAAATCGCCGAGACGATAGAGAAGATCCGCTCCGGTATTTTTCCGCCTCAGCCGAGCTTGCTTTGCGCTTATTGCGATTTTGCCTCGATCTGCGAGTTCCGACAGGCGAGCTAGAATTTGAAAAGGATGTGATTTGCATGTATAATATAGGCATAAATATTTAAGCCTACTTATATGAGCAAGAGATTTCTTTTCTCGCTTTTCCTCTTCTGCTTGTCGTTTTTCTTCATCTCTGCTCCTGGCGTATTAGCCCAGGAGGAAGAGTGTGAGCCGATAACGGTCGATGTAGTCCTGCGGGACGCGGCCGGCAAATTTATTCCTAATCTGGCTTTTGAGGTCTACGTCCAGGTCACGGATGTCGATGGCCGGCCCAAGCCAGGCAAGCTGATCAAGGCGGGTAAGATCGACCCTTATCAGGGGCGGGGGACAGTCAAGTTTACTGATGAGAGCGGTTCATATGCCCTTCGGACCTATGACCAGAACAAGACCAATGGTTCTTTTTGGTTCTATGATGATATCAATGTTTCTTGCGGGGGCAGTATCGAGGTGCAGGAATATCTGAGCAGTATCGAGGTCGAGCTGCGGGATCCGCAGGGCGAGCTGATCAAGAATCAGGAAATGGCTATCTATACGCAGAGATATGACGCCAATCTCAATCCGATCAAGGAAAAGCAAGACCTGGTCGGCGAGCTTGATTCTTCCGAAGAGGGTACGGCCCGGCTTTTTGTCCCTGGCTCGGCTGATTCGCTCAGCGGCGAAGGCGCGGATCATTATGTGCTCGAGCTTATCGGTCGAGATGGCGGCAAATTCCAGAAATTCGATGTCTTGGTTGATTCGGCTGAGAATACGGTCCTTGATTATGTCTTGAGTGAATTGCTGATCGACCTCAAGGATGCTAACAGCAATCCCTTTCCAGCGGGAGAAAAAATCTATTTCTATAGTCAAAAGCTTGATAGCAGCGGAAATGCGGCCCTTGGCACCTTGCTAAAGACGATGACGACTAATGACAAGGGTCAGGCTCGTATCCAATATCCGGCTGGCACCTATGCGGCGAGAATTATCGGGAATAATGGACAGAATGTTGATTTTTTCGGTTTGGAAATTCTGGAGGGGCAAGAAAATATCGTTGAGCTTAATGATAATGGGACTTGGCAGGATGCAAGGGGCGCTTGCGCGGAAAAGAGCTTGTTCGAGATAAAGACGTTGGGAACGGATGGGAGCGTGCTAGCGGGGATGAATTATGAGCTCTATGTCCAGACCGAGGATGCGAATGGACGTGAAGCTGCCGGTGACTCGGTCCTAAGGGGAGTGACTGATGCTAATGGGAACGGAGCTAGCACTTTTAATCCTGATTCGCGACTTCGTTACGCCTTAAAAATCTATGATCAGAATAAGACCGTCGGGGCTTATTGGTATATGAACGAGATCGCCTTTGTCTGCGGTGAGGACCTGAAAATCGAAAGATTATTGCCAGCGATCAATATCGTTTTTCATCGGACAGACAATAGCCTGGTCCGCAATCGCAAATTCTCGGTCTATACCCAAGCCGAGGATGCTGATGGCAAGCCGATCCGGAAAAAGGAAGATCTGGTCTCATCTAGTTTTTCTTCCTCTGAGGAAGGGGCCAGAAAAGTCTATGTCGCCCCCGCCCATCCGAGCAATGAGAGCAATAACGGTTATTATGTGATCGAAGTAGCCGGTGATAATGACAAGATATTTACAATGTATGATGTAGAGGTCGATCCGGAAACAGACACGATGATCGATTTTGTTTTTAGCGACTATGTCGTCCAGCTCTTGCAGGGGAACGGACAGGCCATGCCAGGCGCAGAAGTCAGTCTTTATCGTCAGATCAAGGATGCGAGCGCCAAGGATGCGGTGGGACAATTGGAGCTCAAAGGAGTCACTGATAAGAACGGTTATTACAGTTTTTCCTTGCCGGCTGGAACTTATGTGGCTGGAATCAAGGATTTTGCCAAAAAAGAAGTCTTATTTTTTCATCAGTCGGTCGCGGATCAGCGGAAGACAAACCGGACTTTGAAGCTGAATATGACCCGTCTTTCGGTCCTTGACGCCAGGGGCCGTCTCTTGCCAGAGTCTAGTATCAAGATCTTTGCCTTAAAAGAAGATGAGAAAGGGAAATATCGGAGAGCGAGCCAGCTCAGCTCTGTGAAGACGCCAGCTAGCGGCTATGCCGACCTGGTCTTGGCGGATGGTTCTTATCTCTTTTTGACGACAGTCGGCAAGACCGAATATGGCCGGACTCTGTATGTCGAGAAAGGCAAGCTCCAGGAAATAAAGATCAGCCAGACCGCTGGGAGTATCGTAGCGCCCACCGATGTCTATACCTTGGCCAAGCCTTTAGTTCTGGCTGATAAGCTGGCGGGCCGCATACTCCTTCAGGTCGAGGACATGGGCCAGGCTTGGTATGTCGATGTCGTGAGCAAGAAACGTTTTTATCTCAAGGACGGGCCAGCGGCTTTTACGATGATGCGGAAATTCGGACTCGGGATTACGAATGAGAATCTGGCCAAGATCCCGCTCGGATTGGATAAGCGTTTCAATCTCAATGATTATGACGGAGACGGGATCCCGGACAAGATGGAAGAGGCGATCGGAACGGATTGGCGCAATCGGGATACGGACAATGACCGCTTTGATGATTATACTGAGATAATGAATAATTTTGATCCGCGCGGGGCAGGCGGATTAAAAATAGATCAGGCTTTAGCGAATAAGCTGAAGGGACGCATCTTGATCCAGGTCGAATCCAAGGGTGAGGCTTGGTATCTCAACCCGGCTGATGGCCGGCGTTATTATCTGGCTGACGGGGCGACTGCCTTCGAGATTATGCGTTTCCTCAGCCTGGGTATCACCAATGAGAATCTCGATCAGATCAGCGAAGGAAAGCTATAAAACTGGATCGAGCTTAACGAAGAGACTGTCTTCTCCTGAGGCAGTCTTTTTTAGATTTCCTGAATATTTGAACAAAGCCAAGACTTCGTGTTATAATAGAGACAAGAACCGCAGCTTAAGCGGGCTCATCAATCACATATGCCAAACATTTATATGAGAAAGTTCGGCCTCTTTTCTTTTTTTGTCTTTTTTTTCATTGCTCTCGGTCTGGGTCTTATTGGTCCGAGTCTTGCTCAAGATAATGACGCAATCGGGATCCAGGTCCGGCCAAATCCGGACCGTTATTCGGCTTTGCGCTGGTACAGGGAGGCTAAGGGCTTTAGCGGGGCGCCGCAAGTCTTGCAGGTCGACGGCTATGATGCGATCCGGGATGGTCGCACAGTCTATGTAAATGCCGCTAATCTGGTTAATAATCAATATTATTCCAATATCTATCTGATTTCTTATTCTCAGGACTCGGCCAAAGGGACTTCGGATGTCTTTGCGGGTATGCTCAAGCACTGGACTTTTAATACTAATCTGACTGATCCAGGTGCTCCTGGCAATATCGGACATTGCAATATTTCAACGATGCCTTGCAAGAGCGATAAAGATTGTCAGAAGGGTTATTCTTGCAGTCCCGCTGATTATAAGTGTCATCTCCCAGATGCTAAAGAGGCGGAGCTTACTTGTTGGCGGGACCGGAATTGTCCGAAAGGGCTTTATTGCGATAGCAATAAGGCAGAACTGACTCGCCGGGCCAAACGCTATGCCAATCTAGCCGACATCCGAACCTTGATCATGGATTATAAAGAAAAGAATGGTAAAAATCCGCCTCTCTCATCCGGTTCTTATCTGCCTGGAGTTTCTCTTTCGACCTGGCCGAGCTGGAATAGCACCTTGGCCAAGGATCTGGGAGCGGGCAAACTGCCACTTGACCCTTTGAATATAATGGGCGCTTGTGTGGCCGCTGGGTTTGATCCTAAGACTTGTTGGAATGAGAATGATCGTCGGTATGTAGAGGGAAATGCAAATTCAGATTTTTTTCAAGGACCACAAGGTAGCTCATTCCTGGGCTATTATGCTGGAGACGCAGATGATCCGGATAACCCGGGCCGAGTGTATTCTTTTTCGCCGGATAGCACCTTTAGCTGTCCTTTGGCTAGAGATGCAAATGGCCGTCTGAGCGACTGTGAGGAAGAATAGAATTTGTCCTTGCCAAAAAAGAGGCAAAGTGATAAGCTAAAAAAGCTTAAATGCTAACTGGTAAATAGTTTAATATTAGCCAATATGACCTTGCGCGCCTATACTCTGATAATGTCTTTGACGACGATTTTCGCCTGGTTGCTTTGGCTCAGTATTTTGTCGTTGGTCGATCCGGAGGTGACTACCTGGATCGGGTTCTCACTTTTTTATTCCTCCCTTTTCTTGGCCCTAGTCGGGACCTCGGCCCTGGTCGGCTTCTTTGTCCGTTTTATTGCCATGAAAAAAGAGCTCGCTTTCCGTCTGGTCAAGGAGGCTTTCCGCCAGTCTTTTCTTTTTTCATCTTTGGTGATTATCAGTCTGGTGCTTCTTTCGGAAGGGCTTTTTTCTTGGCTCAATGTTATCCTGCTCGTTTTGGGCTTGTCGATATTAGAATTTTTTCTTTTGAGCTTGAGCAATAATCGCAAAGCTTGAACACTGGAGCCATAATCAATAATATATGATAGAAAATCTGCAAAAATTGAAGGATGAAGTCTTGGCCAAGGTGGCGGAAATAAAAGACTCATCCGCTCTCCAGGATCTGGAGAAAAAATATCTGGGACGCAAGGGTGAGTTGACCGCTATTCTTCGTGGTTTGACCGAGCTCGATGCCGAGGACCGCAAACGTATCGGCCAATTGGCTAATGAGCTCAAAAACGAGCTGGCTGCTAAGTTTAGCGAGGTTCGTAAACTTATCGAAGCAAAATCCGAGGGTCCTTCTGTGGTCGATGTCAGTCTGCCGGCCAAGTCCTTGCCGATGGGGCATATCCATCCTATGAGCCAGATGATCGCGGAAATGGAGGGAATGTTTCGCCATATGGGCTTTATGGTACTTGAGGGACCGGAGCTCGAGAGCGATTTTTATAATTTTACCGCCCTTAATGTGCCAGCCAATCATCCTGCTCGCGATATGCAGGATACTTTTTACATTGATCGGAAGAACAAGCAGGGGGATTATGACATGGTCATGCGCACTCACACCTCCTCGGTCCAGGTCCGGGCTATGCAGCATTATGGCGCGCCGCTTCGCTGTGTCGTGCCGGGTCGGGTTTTTCGCAATGAAGCTACGGATGCGACCCATGATACGACTTTTTATCAGCTGGAAGGAATGATGATCGGTGAAGATGTTTCGCTAGCCAATCTTTCGGCCGTGCTCAAAGAAGTGCTGTCGGGAATATTCAAGGAAGAAGTCGAACTCCGTATCCGGCCTGGTTATTTTCCTTTCGTCGAGCCTGGTCTCGAGATCGATATTGCCTGCACGATCTGCAAAGGTGCCAAGTGTCCCGCCTGCAAGCATACCGGCTGGCTCGAGATGCTCGGGGCAGGCATGATCCATCCGGAAGTATTGCGCTTTGGCGGCATTGATCCGGATAAGCATAGCGGCTTCGCTTTTGGTATCGGTCTGGCCCGCTTGGCCATGATGCGTTACAAGATCGATGATGTCCGGCATTTAAATAGCGGTGATCTCCGCTTTTTGGAGCAGTTTTAGCTTTTGAATAGAGCGCGAATTTAGGAATAAATAATATGTATCTATCTTATAAATGGTTGAAGGATTTCGTTGAAATCCCCAAGGCAATGAAGGCAAGCGAGCTTGGTGACCGGCTGACTGTCCATACGGTCGAGATCGATGGAGTCATGAATCAGGCGAGCCGTTTCGAAAAGGTCGTGATCGGTCGAATCCTGGAAATAAGCAAGCATCCGCAGGCTGATAAGCTTCAGATCGCTTTGGTCGATGTCGGGAAAGAAAAGCTCCGGATTGTTTGCGGCGCGCCCAATATTACTGTCGGTATGATGGTGCCGGTCGCGCTCGTAGGCGCGATCCTGCCCAACGGCCTCGAGATCAAACCGGCCCAGATCCGCGGGGAAGAGTCGCAGGGCATGCTCTGCGCAGAGGATGAGCTCGGTCTCGGTGATGATCATAGCGGGATAATGGACCTGGGCGAGAGCGCCAAGCTCGGTGAACTCTTTTCTGCTTATCTCGGATTCGATGATGATATTTTCGAAGTCGACAATAAGTCGATTACCAATCGTCCTGATCTCTGGGGGCATTATGGCATGGCCAGGGAGATCTCGGTTTTTCTCAATACGCCGCTCATCAAGGATATGGGTGAATATCGCAAGGATGATATCCGGATCGACAGTGATGACACCGCTCTCAGGGTAAAAATCGCCGAAAAAGACCTTTGCGCCCGCTATCTTGGCCTGGCGATTTCCGGTATCAAGGTCGAGCCCTCGCCCAAGTGGCTGAGCTACCGTCTGATTTCGGTCGGTATCAGGCCGATCAATAATATCGTCGATATCACGAATTATATCATGCTTGAACTCGGTCAGCCGATGCATGCTTTTGATCTGGATAAGATCGGCGGCCAGAAGCCAGAGATCAATGTCCGTCTGGCCAAGAAGGGCGAAAAGATTGTCTGTCTGGACGGTCTTGAGCGCGAATTATCGCCTGAAGATCTCGTGATCGCGGATGATAAGGCGCCTATCGCTTTGGCTGGTATTATCGGCGGGTCTGCTAGCGCGATTGACGATGACACCAAGGCAATTGTTCTTGAAGCGGCGACTTTCCAGAGCGCGGTTGTCCGTCGCTCGAGCGCTCGGCACTCTCTCCGGACTGAAGCTTCTCAGCGTTTCGAAAAGTCGCTCGATCCTTGTCTGGCTGAGAC
>CAZIGB010000016.1:11334-14828 GCA_964539005.1 uncultured Gammaproteobacteria bacterium
GACATTGCCGAAGAAATCGCTCGGATTCATGGCTATGACAATATCAAGCCCCAGATGCCGCTCATATCAATGCAGCCGCAAACAAGCGATGAAAAGCCGTTTAGCGATGATCGGATCAGGCAGATCCTGGCGGCTGGCCCGGCGATGTCGGAAGTAAGCAATTATTCTTTCGTGGGAGAAGAGCAGCTCAAGGCCCTCGGCGTCGATAGCGCCCAGCATATCCGTCTGGCAAATCCGATCAGCCAGAATCAGACCATGCTCCGCCAAAGCCTGGCGACTAATCTGATCGATAATGTCCGCAAGAATCAAGCCCGTTATCCAGAAATCCGGATCTTTGAGATCGGCGCGGTCTATCTGCCGATGGATGGCAATCTGAAACGTTCGAACAAAAGTGAGGAGGTCTTGCCTCTTCAAGAAGCGCGTCTTTCTCTGCTCGTGGCAGCTGATAATGATGCGGCTTTTATGACTTTGAAATCCTGCCTCGCTTATCTCTGTTCCCGTCTCGGTCTTAATGATCTGCGTTTTTCTGCTCGAGAAAAGCTCTTGTATTGGTCTGACGCCCGTTTCTCGGCCAGTATCAGCATTGGCAATCAGAAACTCGGTATCCTGAACATGCTTGAGCCTCAGATCGCCAAAAGGATCGGCATCAAGAAAAGAGTGGCGATTGCCGAGCTAAATCTGGCTGATCTGGCTGAAGCTGTCCGGCAGTCCGGCCAGCTCGTCTATAAGACGGCGGATAAATATCCGGCCCTGATCCGTGATCTTGCCTTTATCCTCGATGAGAATATCGCTTATAGCGCCGTTTATGAGGAGCTCTCGGCCTTTCATCCTTTTATCCGCCAAGTCGAATTCTTTGATGAATATCATGGTGATAATCTAGGCAAGAACAAGAAGAGCCTGGCTTTCCGTCTGGTCTATCAGGCGGACAAGACCCTTGAGTCAGCCGAAGTGGACGCTATCCAAGCCGGCTTAATTGCGCGGCTCGAGGAAAGATTCGAGGCCAAGGTCAGAGATTTTTAAAAAAATAAGATATCCTTATGCTTGAAACAAGCAAAGACGTCCTCAATATCGTGCTCGCCATTTCGGTCGGCAGTTTCACTTTTTTCTTGTGCTGGAGCCTTTTCTATGTGGCTATGAGCCTGCGCCAGGTCTACCGCGGTTTCAAATCGATGAAAGAGCGTTTTGACCGGATAGATGAGCTGATAAAGGCGCTCAAGGAAAAGATCGAGAGTAGCACTTCTTATCTCCTCCTGATCGGGGAGGGGGTAAAGAAACTAGTCGAAGTGATGAGAGACAAACGGGATGACAAGTGATAGTTGACAATTGACGCAATAAAAAAATGACCGAATTTATGCTTTCGGTCATTTTTATTTGAGGTTTTCTTTTTATTTCGTATACTCGCAATCCTTTTCCGAGCACTTTACTTGGCCCTTGCCAGATTCGATCAGGAGAGAGGAACAGTCCGGGCATTTCTCGCCAGTCGGCTTTCCCCAGTAGGCGTTCTTGCAATCAGGATATTTATTGCAGGCGTAGAAGACGCCGCGCTTGCTGCGTTTCTGGACTATCTCACCCTCGCCGCATTTCGGGCATTTGATGCCGGTGCCGTTGTCATTCTCTTTGATATTCCGGATGTTTTTGCATTTCGGGTAGCCGCTGCAGGCGAGAAAATGACCGAAACGGCCATTTTTTATCGACATATTGGCGCCGCATTTGTCGCAGATTTCGTGCTTATATTTCTCTTCGAGCGCTTGCGTGAGCTGATCCTTTTCTGCTGGCTCTCCAGGGGCGCCTGATTCGGCTTTCTTGATGTTCTTGCACTCCGGGTAGGCCGAGCAAGCCAGGAATTTGCCGAAGCGACCTGTCTTGACGAGCATCTTGGCTCCGCACTTGTCGCATTTTACTTCGCTTATTTCTTCAGGCATAATGTCTTCTTTATTTATCTCATTATATTTTTTTTCGAGATTCTCGTGAAAGGGGCCGTAGAAATCGCTGATGACCGGTTGCCATTCGTGCTTGCCAAGGGCGATGTCATCCAGCTCATTTTCCATCTTGGCCGTGAATTCGTAGTCGATAACGCCGGTAAAATGGCTGACTAAGAGGTCGGTTACGACAAAGGCGATGTCGGTCGGGTAGAGCTTCTTGGCTTCATCGCGCTGGACATAATTGCGGGCGATGATGGTGGAGAGAGTCGGGGCATAGGTGGATGGTCGGCCGATCCCGTATTCTTCGAGCGCCTTGACGATTCCAGCATCAGAGTAGCGCGCTGGCGCTTTGGTGAAATGCTGTTCTTTTTCGAGTTTTTGGAGCTCGAGCTTTTCTCCTTCGGCGATATTAGGGAGTTCCAGTTCTTTGCTCTTTTCCGGGTAGATGCGCAGGTAGCCGTCAAAATCCATGGTTTGGCCGTTGGCTCGGAAGAGGTAGGGCGTATTCACGGCTTCGACATCGATCGCGGTCTGGTGCATGATCGCTTCTTTCATCTGGCTGGCGATCGAGCGTTGCCAGATCAGGCGGTAGAGTTTTTTCTGACGATCATTCAAGTCCGCTGGAAGCTCTTCTGGTGTAAGTGCGGCCTCGGTCGGACGGATAGCTTCGTGGGCCTCTTGGGCGCCCTTGCTCTTGGTCTTATGCCGTCGGGCCTCGGGGAGGGAATAGGCGGCTCCGAGAGCGTTGTCGAGGTAAGCCTTGGCATCAGCCAGGAATTTGTCCGAGAGATTGAGCGAGTCAGTCCTCATATAGGTGATGTGGCCTTGCTCGTAGAGCTGCTGAGCGAGCATCATAGTCTGTTTGGCGCTGTAACCGAGCCAGCGATTCGCCGTTTGTTGGAGAGTGGAGGTTGTGAATGGCTTGGGCGGAGTCTTCAGGCTTTTTTTCTTGGTGATGCTGGCTACTCGGTAGCTGGCATCATTTAGATCGTTACTGATTTTGTCGGCGCTGGCCTGGTCCTTGATATGGAGCTTATCGATGGTTTCGTCATTTATCTTGTGAAGCTTGGTTTCGAAAACAGCTTCGGCTTTTCCTTTTGGGTGGAGATGAGCAGAGATGCTCCAGTATTCTTCGGCGACAAAGGCTTTGATCTCGCGTTCGCGTTCGACAATCAGCCGGACAGCGACACTCTGGACCCGGCCAGCTGAAAGGCCGCGGGCGACTTTCTTCCAGAGGAAGGGAGAGAGTTCGTAGCCGACCAGGCGATCAAGGATACGGCGGGCTTGCTGAGCATTGACCAAGCCCATGTCGAGCTGGCGCGGATGTTTCAGGGCGTCAAGGATCGCTTCTTTGGTGATCTCATGGAAGACGATGCGGCCAGTTTCTTTTTCATCTATTTTCAGAGCCTTGGCCAGATGCCAGGCAATCGATTCTCCTTCTCGATCTTCATCAGTCGCGAGGATTATTTCCTTGGCTTTCTTGGCCAGGTCTTGAAGTTTTTTGACATTGGCCTTAGCTGCTGTCGGGATCACGTAGCTCGGTTCGAAGCCATTCTCGACATCGACGCCGAG
>CAZIGB010000017.1:0-3367 GCA_964539005.1 uncultured Gammaproteobacteria bacterium
ACACAAAAACCTCGGAAGTGTCAAAGGCATGATTACCTTCCATGGTCACATTGCCCATAGCCGGCATCACTGCTTCTGCCCGGATTACGCTCCGGTCATCAGTCACGCCCTCATTCGCGTCAACCAGGAATCGACTTCCGTCTAACGATTCAGTGCCATCAGCCAAAGGAAAACTGACACCGTTTCCCGGCAAAGGCCCTGCTCCATCGTCCAGGGTAATGGCAGCGGTTGGACTATAAGTAACAACCCAGTCCCATTCATAATTGGGCGAAGAAACGATCTCCTGTCCGCCTTTGCTGATCGCCCGGACCTGGAAAAGCTTATCATCATCGCTTTCAGTATCGAAACTCGGTGCGCTGGCGTTGCTATCGTCCTCACGGGCTGAATCCGCCCCCATCCGGATGAGATATGAGGCTGGGGTCAATTCTACCGCTTCGATCACGCAGACTCCGCCTGTCCCCCGATCGTCATCTACGGTCCGGAATCCAAAAGGTGGTACACCCACGCTGTTCATGCTTATTCCCCAGTAGTTCTGAATACCCTGATCGATATTATCATCGATGTCCTGATCTCCGATCAGGAGAATATGATAATCAGTGCTAACTGACAAAAGATTGGCTGTATAAAAATCGATAAAATGTCCATCACTTGTATTCCGGGTCGAATAAGAACCGCTGACCGCGCAGAGATTCTGGCCTGGAGCGGCTGGCATACCGGCTGTGGCCGGATCGATGAGCCTGGTACCGGGCGGACAAGGCGTAGTATGCTCTCCGACGACCAAAAAGTTATTAGCCACCGAGCTCAGACGGATCGCTTGGTTGAATTCGACACTAATCAGAGCATTAGTACAGACATCAGTTGAGGAATTAGACGGTGTGCTAGCCAATGCCTCTGGCCGATCATTACAGCAAGTATCGTCTCCACAGCCGACATTAGCCGTAACTCCACACTGATTATCATTAGTACAACCACAGCAGAGACCGCGCTCTTCCCCAGTACAGCTTCCGGAATCAGCCACGCATTCTAAGGAAGGATATAGATCAGCGCAACGATCATTGTCTGGATCACAACAGCAGCGGCAAGTCTCATTTCCTGCCCCGCAAGGATAAGGCGCAGTATTGTTGTGGCAACCATCGCTGCCGTAGCAAGAAAGGCCGAGGCTGCAAGGCAGATTGCAGACATCAGCCTGCTCATTATAACAACCACCGATATTATCGACAACACAGACACAGCGATCAGGATGACAAGACCAGCGCGGACCGAGAGCATCGCATGCGCCATTATCACCACTACATTCATCTGGACTTTCTGAACAACCAATAAGATTTTCATATCCATCACCGACCCCGCCGCCGCCTCCGCCGCCTCCGCCGCCATCACCACCAGGCAATGAGCCTCCAGCATTACCAAAATTATCAGTCGTAGCCCGAAAGATCGCATCCAAAATAAAAGCCGCAATCGCAAAGGCCGACAAGACAATAATCAGGCCGATTACACCACTGATCAAGGTTTTCTTGGCTTTGCCGATCTGATCCGGATTGCCATTGGACATCATCCAGAGAAAACCGGCATACATGATGATAATGATAGCCAGTATCCCGAGAAAACCGAGAACGATATTGATGATGTTCGCGATGATATAGCGCGGATCATCGTTACCAAGCGCTGTCCGGCCTTGCACTGCATCCGGATCACCGCCCCAGAGGGTATTATTGGCTGAGCCAGTCTGAAAAGCCAAAGCAGAATCAGCCAGGCCAAAAACAAGAAGTGCAAAAAAAATGAGGCCGATAAAGATCGACAACTTGGTCCGGGTAATGCTTTTAAGCATGGAGAGCATTAATTTGGCAAATTGACTAATCCACAAGGATGGGATAGAATTATTATAACATAAAAAGCTTTAGACGAGCAACATGACCATTGAACAGATCATCTACAAGCTCAAAGCCGAACGTCCGGATGTCGATACCGACATGGTCCGGTTGGCTTATGATTTTGCCCTAAAAGCCCACGGAAATCAGAAAAGAAAGACCGGTGAACCCTATATCCAGCACAGCCTGCATACCGCCTTTATGCTCGTCCAGATCAAAGCCGATATGCCCACCATCATCGCCGGACTCCTGCATGATGTGCCCGAAGACACCGAATATGGCCTGGATGAAGTGGAAAAGAATTTTGGCAAAGAAGTCGCTACCCTAGTCGAAGGTATTACCAAGCTCTCCAAGGTCAAATATCGCGGTGTCGAACGTTACCGAGAAAGCCTGCGCAAGATGTTTCTGGCTATGGCTCAGGATCTCCGCGTCATTCTCATCAAATTTTGCGACCGCCTGCACAATCTGCGTACCCTAGATGCCCTGCCCAAAGAAAAACGCCTCCGGATCGCTACCGAAACCATGGAAATCTACGCCCCGATCGCCGGCTTGCTCGGTATCTGGCGCCTGAAATGGCAAATGGAAGACATCTGCTTCAAGCATCTCTATCCGGAGGAATATAAAAAGCTCGAATACAAATACGAAGTCGAGAAGAAGCTCGAACGCAATCAATACACCCTCAAAGTCAAGAACATCCTCGGCCAGCGCCTCAAAGAAGAAGGTATCACTTTCAATATCGAGAGCCGTTTCAAGCATCTCTACTCGATCTACCGGAAAATGCAGCAAAAAGACCGCAAATTCGACGAGATCTATGACGTTTTTGCCTTGCGCATCATTGTCCCGACCGTGGCTGACTGCTACAAGACTCTAGGCGTCATCCACTCTCTCTGGAAGCCGAAATCCGATCGCATCAAAGACTACATCGCCGTGCCCAAGCCCAATGGCTACCAAAGCCTGCATACGACCGTCTTTGGCCCGGATAACAAGGCGACCGAATTCCAGATCCGCACCCAAAAAATGCACGAAGAATCCCTGTTTGGTATTGCCGCCCATTGGCATTACAAAGCCAAGAACGAGCCAGGCGGCAACAAACAGCAGCCAGACTGGGTCAAGGATATCATCAATATCCAGCGCCAAGCGGAAAACACGAATGAATTCATTGATAAAATCAAACTCGATGTCTTCCAGAACCGTATCTTTGTCTTCTCTCCCAATGGCGATGTCTTTGATCTGCCAGAACACTCTACTCCCATCGATTTTGCCTATACCGTCCACACTGAGATCGGCAATAAAGCCAGCGGAGCCTTGGTCAATAACAAGATGGCTCCCCTCGACCAGACTCTCAAGAATGGCGACCAAGTCGAAATCATCATCGACAAGAACCGCAAGGGCCCGAACCGCGACTGGCTCAAATTTGTCAAATCCAATCGCGCCAAAGAAAAGATCCGCCATTCCGCCCAGACCTCCCGCTTCGAGCAGATAAAAAAGATCTTTCCGGG
>CAZIGB010000017.1:3467-14618 GCA_964539005.1 uncultured Gammaproteobacteria bacterium
TCAGGCCTCAGAAAATTAAATGATAATAGTCAACTGTCAACTGTTATTAATCATCTTCTCCACCCCTGCATTCGGTTTCATATCAGCTGGGGGCAAGATTTCGGCTACGATCTCGTGCCGATGTTTTTGCTGATTCAGACGAACTAGCTTAATAATAATATCACGGATCTCATCCGGATTGGGGACATCATTAAAGAAAAAACGCTCTTTTGTGCCGGCTGTCTGGACATGCACATCGCCAAAATGGAGAACAGTCGGGATCACGCCGTGGACTTCGCTTGTCACGTCCTGGATCCGAAAAAGCTTCTGCTCGGAAATCACCCGCGAAAAAAAACCCTTTTGCTGGATATCGATGATCCGCTCATTGGTAATGATCCAGATATCAAGATAATAATCGATAAAAGAAAAGAAAAACAAGAGACAAGCAAAGAGATAATAAGCGCTAGTCGCGAGAATAATGATCGGGCCCGCGACTGGACCGGTAAAAAAGCTCGGGTTCGTGATCGCGACCAGGGCAAAAAAGACCAAAGGCAAGACAGAAAGAAGCATAAAAAAGAGAATCTTGGTAAAAAGGATAAAAAAATCCATCCGGACCACGCGGACAATCTCCTCATTCTCGATCTGATTGGGCAAACGATATTTAGAAAGCATAAGGATTATTTAGCGGCTCCGTTATTTAATAGCCGGCCAAAGACCATTATTAGTCACCGGCGCCGGCTGTTCGATGATGCTGGCCTGCCAATCCACATCCACCGCATAATAGACGGTGATCAGAAGAATAGCCCCGGACAAAGTAAGATAAGTCGAGATAGCGACAAAAGTAATCGTATTGCGGAAACCGAATTTAAAGAGATGATAAAGCGCCGTCAGGCTGAAAACAGCCCAGATGGCGAGAAAGAGGAGATAGAGATAGAGGATAATGGAGAGAGGGAGCATCTTATTAATTTTCAATTTGAAATTTTCAATTTTCAAACAATGAACAAATTTTATAAATAATAAAAATACCTTAACTTAAAAATTAAAAAATTTTATCATTGAAAATTGTTTGAAAATTTCAAATTGAAAATTGTAAATTTCAAATTTTCTCCCTTTTAAGATGCCGATAAGCGATATCTGTCACCACTCTGCCCCGCGGACTGCGGTCGAGGAAGCCGAGACGCATCAGATAAGGTTCGTAGACGTCTTCGATCGTGGCCATATCTTCTCCGCTGGCGGCGGCAATGGTATTGAGTCCAACCGGTCCACCCTGGTATTTGTCGATTATTATCTCCAGTATTTTGCGATCGATAAAATCGAGACCAAGCTCATCTACCTCGAGCATTTCAAAAGCGCCGCCGCAATAATCCGTCTCGATCCGACCAGCCCCCTTTACCTCGCAATAATCACGGACTCTTTTCAGGAGCCGATTGGCGATCCGGGGCGTGCGACGAGAACGAGACGCTATCTGAGCCGAGGAATCATCATCCATCTCTACCCCCAGCAGACCGGCCGAACGGCGGATAATCCGCTCGATATCTTCATGTTCATAAAAATTGAGATGATAGATCATGCCGAAGCGGTCGCGAAGCGGAGCCGAGAGCAGACTGGCGCGAGTAGTCGCCCCGATTATCGTGATCGCCGGCAAATCGATCCGCAGAGTGCGCGCCGATGGCCCCTTGCCGATGATGATATCAAGCGCTGAATCCTCCATGGCCGGATACAAGATCTCTTCGACTGTCTTATTGAGGCGATGGATCTCATCGATAAACAAGACATCCCCCTCCTGGAGATTGGTAAGGATAGCGGCCAGATCACCTGATTTCTCGATCGCCGGACCAGAGGTAATCTTCAGGCTGCTCCCCAGCTCATTAGCGATAATGTGAGCCAAGGTCGTCTTGCCCAGACCGGGAGCCCCATAAAAAAGGACATGTTCGAGGGCTTCGCGCCGCTTTTTTGCCGCTTCCATCGCGATCCGCAGGTTCTCCTTGATCTTTTCCTGGCCGACATAATCAGCCAAAGTTTTTGGGCGCAAAGAAAACTCCAGCTGCTCTTCGCCGGAGGACTGTTTCGTGCTGATTATCCGTTCTTCCGCTTCACTCATGCCAAAATAATAACATTTTTACGACAAAAATTCAAAACCCCGTCCTAGACAAGCTCAAATTCGGGCTCATTTATTACCTAAGGCCTGTTTTACGATATTCTTTACATCATCCGTAAAATCTGATTCCATTATCCATTCCAAGAATTTCCGATCCTTCTTAAGCACGCTAGCCACTGACTGATTGCGATATTTAGAAAAAGCGAAATAAGCCTCGCCATCCGCCCAGTAGAATTTACGAGTCGTCCCTAGACGGACATCCTCATATGATTCACGGATCAGCTTGTGGAATTCCAAGCTCCGCGCTTCTTTATACTTTTCGAGCTGTTTGATCAGAATCTCGGTCACTTGCTCCGTATGGGTAGCCGCATCATAGCCTTCGTGTGTTTCCTTCCCTACATAATATTGATAGGCAAAGGGAATCGTCCGTGGCGCCATGTGATGGAAAATCGCCTTGACATCGATGATGCGCTCCTCTGGATAATCAAAATCCATCCCGATCCGCACGAATTCACGCCGAAGTATCGGCAAGTCAAAATTGATGATATTGAAGCCGGCATAATAACAATCATTGAAATCCTCCCAGATTTCCTGAGCGACTTCTCTGAATTTCGGCTTACCCTTGACATCACGATTGCGCAAACCATGGATCGCGATCGACTCAGTCGGCATCTGGTACTCTGGGTCTATCAAAAACTCTCCCTTTTTTGTCCGGCAATCCTGACAGATCCGGATATAGGCGATATGGATGATCTTGTCCGAGCTGATCGATTGGCCGGTCGTGGTCACATCAAAGATTATAAGCGGTTTGTCCAATTTAAGAAGTTTGACTAATTTATCGTATTTATTCCCGGAAAAAAACATAATTTACTGACAAAAAAACGAGGACTTAGCCTCGCCTTTCACGGATGATAGATGAGCCCATCAATATTCGGCTTCCCGTGCAGACGAGGGAAACGGAATCTGCTTTCAGCTTTCTTTTTTGACTTATTTATCATCCACTTTATAAGCGTATCTTGCTTTGATATTACCCCAAATCAGTCCCTCTGTCAATCGATCATTCGAAGCCGACTGAGGAGCCAAGATTGTGATCATTCTTGATCTGTTGTCCGGTCAGGACATAAGAATAAAGCCGGATTTCATCGAGCTGGCCATTATAATAATTACTCCCGCTCCGTCCGAAACGAAGTTCGGAAGCACTCACGGCAGTAGCGCTTGTAATAAGAACGTGATTCCAATCTGAATTGACAGTAGCGCCAACAAGACCATTTACATATATTGTGGGACTAGTAATGCCACTGGTCGTGATCGTGCCGGCGCTAACTGAGACATTGGCGGTCGCCGAGAGAGCGATGATAGACTGGGTGAGATTATTCAGCTTTATCCAAAAAGAAATAGCATTAACTGATTTGCCAGTATTGCCGACTAAGACATAATCATCTGTCCCGTCAAAACTGAGACTGCCATTGCGCCGTCCTTCTCGACCATTATACCAAGCTGTGCTCGCATTCACAGTACAAGTACCAGCTGAAGACTGGCTCCCGCCCGCCCCGATCGTAATCGTGCCATTCTGGCTTTTGCGCATACTATCATATACGATATTGCCCTGGCATTCATCAAGATTCCAATAAGCAGCGGCTCCACCTTTATCAAAATCCCAAGCAATCTGAGCCGGCGTCCGGACATAATCATAAAAAAGAAGATGATCGATAAGACCAGCGTAATAATTAGTGCCTATACGTCCGATGTTAAAAGCGCTTGCGTCCACAGCCGTATCTGTAGTCACGCTTATATGATGCCAATCCGTATTAATTGCCCCATTCAAAACGCCATCCACATAGACGCTCGAACCAGTAATGTCATTGGTTGTTACAGCACCTCCGGACACACTGATGCTCTGAGTGCCATTCAGGCTCATTATTTCATCTGTTGTGGCATTCGGTTTTAGCCAGAAAGAAATCGTCCGTACACTATTACTAACATTAGTAAGACTTGCATAATCATCAACTCCGTCAAAAGAGAGACAAGAACCATAACGGCAGACACTAGCATCACGCCAAGCTGGCGCAACCCCGCCTGTGCCAAGGCTACCCACCACGCCTCGACCGCTGCCATCAAAGACGCTTGCCCCTGTCTTCTCGTCCAGCTGAAGCTCGAGAACAGGCGCGGCGCAAGCGCTAGTATCTCCTGGAATGCAATAAGAGCGATTTTTTCCGCTACTAGGGGTGCGACCATCACTCAATGTTGAGACCGCTCCCATCTGACGAGCCGCGCCGTTGTTAAGCATCATGCTTAATTCTTTGGGATGGACGGCATAATCCGTGAGGCGGACCTCGTCGAGATAGCCACTATACATATTGGTCGTCAGGCTCTCATCGATCCCGAGATAGAGCGGATTAGCTGTTATAGGCAAGGCCGTCTTTGCTTGAGTCGTCTCGCTCCGGCCATTCAGCTTGCCATTGACGTAGAAGCTGATGCCGGCCGGACTTTTGACAAGGGCCACGTGTTGCCAGACACCAGCCGTGAGGACAGTCGAGCTGGAATAAAAAGTAGTAGCTGAGCCGAAATTATAGAAATTGAGACGACTGCTGGCCGCGTCGATATTGAAGCTATATGAGCCGTGTTTGTGGACGATCCGCTGTTCGGTGCCAGTGACGGCATTCGGCTTTATCCAGGCCGAGATCGTCGTCGTCGCTGTGAAATCGAGGCTACTGCTATCTGCTACAATGAGGCGCTGCGCAAGCAGTCGCAACTCCAAGCTGCCACGCATATGTAGTAGGAGAATCGGACTTAGCCACAACAATATAATCCCCATCCCCCATCGTGCTAGCACAGGTCGTTGAAGCGCCGCAAAACCAATCATCAGGATCGCACTCCCGGCTCTCGAGCCTGAGCTCTCCGGTGGTGCTGGATATCTCCACCTGCCAGGTCGAAGCGATATTGCTATCATCAATAAAAGTATCCGTCACTGTATGGGAGACCGCATAAACATAGAGGCCGAGCGTAAAAAAAGAAACAAAAAGCAGGCCAAAAAAAGACCTGATTATTAGACTAGAAAATATATTCTTCTTTACGCTTTCCTCTTGATCATTAGTCAAAAAAAATAAACAAGCTTATCCCGATCAAGGGCATTATACAAGTTTTAAGAATATTTATCAAAGACCCTCTCCCTTCACCCGATCAGGTTCTTTGGATCGAATTCGCCCGAGAGCTGGCTGCCGTATTTGCGGCTATAGAGAGTCGAGACCGCGATCATGACCGCCCCGACCAGCATGAGCGCAAAGACCCGGAAGATCGCGTCATCCAGCCCGGACCAGATGTCATAAAGCAGGATCTTGGCGACCGTCAGGACGAGGATATAGAGGCCGATAGTCCGATATTTTATCCGGTCCCGCTGGATGCCAAAGGAAAGGAGAATTAAAGAAATGATCCCCCAATAGATCGTAATGACAAAAACATTCTTATCAAAAAGAAGATACAGATACTGCGTGCTTATGATCACGGCATAGATCAGGCCCAAGAGCGAAGTCAGGCGATCCGGCTCATTGAAATCATCATCTCTATTGCCAAATAGGCTCGGCAAATATCTGAAAGCGAGAACCGGAAAAAGAAAGAAAAGGCTAGCCACGTATTGGAAGACCATATAAAAACCGAGATCCAGGCGCTGGAGCTTATCGTAGATCACCTCGATATATGCGATGTGATAAAAAAGCACCAGCATGAGACCGGCAACAAAAGAGCTGATGATAGTCTTTGAAGAGCCCAGGCTATACATGATCGAAAGCAAGAAGCCATAAACAGCCAAAGCCATAAAATTCCAGCCCGTCGCCGTATCTGGCACCACTTCCAGGATCACGGCCCCGACCAAGATCACTGAGACGATATGCAAGAGATCATGATAGAGGCGATCATCATTTCTGATGTCCTTGAGAAAACGCAGGCTCAGACCAAGCGAAACAAGCAAAAAGAGCGAGGCGAATAGCACCCCGTATTCCCTCGGCTCTACGCTAAAGAGGAGCTGGGCCAGCTTTATGATTCCGACCAGCATCATTAGCAAGCCGGCGACATAAATCCTCTGGTAGGATCTCTGCGAGTAGAAATAAAAGATCAGGCTCGCCTCGATAAAGTATACGATCGCCACGATCCCGGGCTGGCCGGAAAAAAGATAGGCGATTGCCAGCGAAAAAAGCGAGATCGAGATACCGAGCAAAGGATAAACCGTCTCGATCACTTTTTCGCGCTGGACTGGCGCCTCCTCATTATCGCGCCGAGCCGACATAAACAGGAAGGCCAGATAAGAAAGCCCGAAAAAAAGCACAGCCAAAAGCGTAAAATAAAGGCCCAAACGCAGATCAGTCGCTCCGCTAGAAAAATAAAAAATCTCATAGACGGCAAAGAGGGACAAGATGAAAAAACCATACATGGCGCTCCGGGCTTCCTCGAAAAGCTGGCGATTGATAAAAGGCCAAGCCAACCCGATCACTAAAAACAAAGCAAGCAGCAATAAGCTCGAAGAACGGAAAGCACCCTCGTTCTCCAAGATAAGTGGAAGGTTGAAAGCGGTCGCGAAAACGGACAAAGGATAGAGAAAAGCCAATCCCTTCTTCCTGCTAAAATAAAGCGCTGAAGCCAGAAAGAGAGCGAGAGAAAAGGCGATCCCGTATCGCTCGACATCAGAAAGCATTTCCTGGCCAAAATTGCCAAAACCGCGCCAGGTCTGCGCCAAAAGAAAAACAAAGAAGGCTAATACCGCATAATATGCAAAAGAGATGCTCCGACTGATGCGACCGAGGATCAAAGCAAAAACGATCACATAAAAAAGCAAAGTCAAGGTCGAGACCATTGGCAAGCTAGCCAGACTCAAAACCCCGAGCTGGAAGAAAACAAGAATCAGGAGCATCGGCAAGAGCAAGAGCCCCAGTAGCGGCCCAAAGTTCGCCTGCATAAAGCCAAAAACCGCCCCCGAACTAGCTAGTAGCATAAAGAGTAAAGCGCTGATAGTGACAAAAGGAGTCCTGAGGGCCGATCCGATCCCGGCTTGGCCCTGCATTACCAAGACAAAGAAAAAGGCATAGGCGCCAGACAAGACAAGAGCCATCGTCTTGGGCGTCAGCTGGCGATAAGCCTGAAAAGCAGCAATGAGAGAAAGCAGTGACAAGAGAGCTAGCTTGATCAGCCACTCACCGGCCGAATCCGAAGGAGCAGAAAGAGAGAGCAGATTGCCGCCGACAAAGGCCGTCCAAAAGAGAGCGAGCGCAGTCCCGCGCTCGATCTGAAAATAACGGCGACTAAGATAAAAGGCACCCAAAGAAACGAGAAGGCCATAAGCACAGGCCGCGTAAACACTCAGCGGAAATTCCTCGCTCACGAGAAATGGATTCGCATAAGCAGCCACAAAAGAGAAGAAAAGAATGACCCGTGAATCATGAGCCACCGCCACACTGATCGCAAAGATCGTATTCACGATCAAGAGAAATAAACAGATACTCTCATTAAGAAGGAATTGCTTGGCCATGATTCCCTCACCGATCAGATAGCGACCCGAAAGAATGACCAAGTAATTGATAAGAATAGAAATACCCATGAGCACCCGTGACTCACGATAATAATTCTTGGCCTCCAGCCAGAGCGCGATACCAAAGACTATAAAACCAAAGAAAAAGCCCAGCAGGAGCTTGCCGATCGGACCGATGTGGGTATAGACGAGCTGCATGAGAAAAAGAACGGCTAAAAAAAGCAGGATTCCACCGATCTTGGCCAAAGCATTCTCCCGAAAAAAATCCGCAAAAAAGCTATAAGCCGAAGAAGCGCCAGTAAGGACCGGGTCTGAAGCGGGCGCTCCTTCTAGCTCTTCTCTTTCAAATATTACCCGAGCCTCGCTTTTCTTTTCTGGTTGAGAATAGAAGCGTCTCGGACTCGCCGCTTCTTTTTCTGGTATCTGTTTCGCTTCTTCCTTTTTCTCAGACTGAGCATCAGCCAACAAGCTTTCACTCACCACCAGATCTTCGAGCTTGTCCGCCAATGCCTCTGCCATCACTCTCATGGCTGGCGCTGGCTCTTTATCCACTGGCGGAACAATCCTTGTCTCCGGAGGCAGAGAAGGAGCAGTCTCACTCACCTCAGGTTCAGCCGGCTCAGATTCGCGACCGCGATATTTCTGGTTCAGAGCGGCGAATTTGCCAGTGAGCGCGGACTCCAGATAATGGATCGAAAAAAAGATCCTCTTTATCACCAGGGCCGCCATAAAAGCGGTAACGATAAAGATGGAAATACCGCCATAAATAAAATTTCCCGGAAATATAGCCGAAGCAAAAGAGATGCCCAGGCAGAAGCTCAGGCCCCACGCCAGGCGATTGAGAACATTGATCATAATTATTATCTAAAAGATTATTGTTTCTTGGTCTCGTCTTCTTTCTTTGCCCCAGTCGCCAAAACCTCGGGTAGATTATGGATCTTCCTAAACATCAGAAAGATGAAGACTCCGAAAACCAGACAGATAAGACCGATAAGGGCGCTAAAAAGAAAAGGGTTCGATTCCAAAAAACGATCATCGCGCTCATCGCATTCATCTCCCACACCATCGCCATCAACGTCCTCCTGCTTATAGTTGCGCTTATAACGACAATTATCAACCGCATTTATAAAACCATCGCTATCATCATCGGCGCAAACATCGCCTTGACCATCATTATCAGCATCCAGCTGATCCGGATTAGCGGCATAAGGACAATTATCGAGATAACCGGCATAGCCGTCACCATCCGAATCGTCGCACAGATCACCGATTCCGTTATTATCCTCATCTGCCTGATCCGGATTCTGAAGCGCCAAACAATTGTCGCAAGCATCACCCACTCCGTCCTTATCCTCATCGCGTTGGTCTGGATTCGCCGCGTATTCGCAATTATCAGCCGTCAGGATCAGACCATCGCCATCATAATCATTATCAACTATTAAAGCCTTTTCTTCTTCGCAGACATCACCGATCCCAGTCGCATCCTTATCGGATTGCTGGGGATTATAGAGCTCGCAATTGTCGCAAGCGTCTCCGATCTCATCCCGGTCCCGGTCGGATTGATCCGGATTGGCAATCGTGATGCAATTATCCAAGCTATCAAAAACACCGTCTTTGTCTTTGTCGAATTCGCAAGCATCGCCTACGCGATTGACATTGAGATCCATTTGCTCGGGATTATAGACCGACAAACAATTGTCATAGACTCCAAGCACTCCATCCTTGTCGTCATCACTGCAAAGATCGCCCCGACGGTCAGCGTTACTATCGGTCTGTTTGGGATTGGCAATGTCAGGGCAATTGTCCAACGAATCCGGCACAGCGTCACCATCGCTATCCCTCTCTGTCCCATCCTTATTATCATTGTTCGGGTCGCAAGCATCGCCCAAGAGATCCTGATCCTGATCCCCTTGCTCAGGATTGGAGCGATAAGGACAGTTATCCTTGTCGTTATTTATGCCATCATCATCCAGATCCGCGTCATAATCCGGGTTCGTGACAAAGGAGAGTCGCACTTTCTCCGTATTTATATCCGTCGAATAATTCAAGGTCTGATTCTTTTTTCTCATCTCTACCAAAGCATTAGAAACAAGAGAAGTATTTTCACAGCGATACTCCGCGTAGGCCTGGATAAGACCGCTTGACCTTGGCTTGACCAGATAAGTATCTCCCCCCTTTGTCAAAAAGCTGAGATCAAAAATGCGCAAGACGCTTCGGGTATCACTTGCGCCAGATTTCGGCACAAAGCTAATTCGCAAGTAACGGAAGCTGAAACCCTCAATCCTGTCCACCCGCTGATAATCCCCTGCCTTCAAGGCTAGTTCATAGACCGGACGAAAATTCCCCTCGAAATTGATCGAGAAATCCAGATCATCAGCCTGCTGGCTGGACCCGAGGTCGATCTCGATCAGGCGCTCAGCCGTCTCCAGAGAATCGAAATCGACATAGGTCTGGCTATTATCGTCTTTGATATTAGTCAGCTCAGTTTCTCGGCTTTTTTCCAAGCCGTTTTGTCCTATTACCCGATAATCGAGATAACGGCGAAAACCTTTTACTTGGAGCTTATACGGCAGAAGCTCGTCATTAGCAACAAAAAACAAGCTTCCATCAGCTTGCGTTTCCACTAAGACATCTCTCTGGTCCGGAGCAAAGAATTCTCCCTTCTTTTCAAAGCAAGTCGACCTAAGCTCGCTCAGAGTCATCGCTTGTCCGACCAAAGGTCCAGACAAAAGCATTACAAGAAAAGAAAAAAAGAGCGGGATCGATTTCATAAGATAGATTATAAAAGCATAAGATTGTCTAAATTATAACACCAAAAAAACATTCCTTCAATCGATCCAAGGCCTTATCTTTTACGATCAAATCACCGCTAGTTGACAATCTTAAAATAGGTGTTATCATTTTAATTTATATTCCACCAACCAAAACCAGGAGGAAAAAATGAAAAAAAGAAGGATCCTGATCTTGTGTCTGTCGCTCTGTCTGTTTGGGCTGATGGCCTGCGGACAACAGAAGCAAGAAACAATGCTCATCACCGCCTTTGACCAAGAAGGACCGCATGACACGATCGCCAAGATAAAAATCGAGGCAACTAGCCATTTTGTCAGCCCCGCGCTCAAACACGAAGAAGTAGCCAGACAGTTGGAAGAACTGCTGCGCAGCGGCCGCTATGATACGATCATGGTCCGCAGCCACTATCGTGACGAGTACCTCGACTCGATAGAGGTGCTTTACCGCGTAAATTCCCTAGGCAAAGGCAAAATGATCAGGGCTTCCATCATCCAGAGCTACGAAAAAAGCCGAGAAAAAAAATCGGAAGACATCAAAAGTAGAATCGATCACCTACTTTCCAGCGGTGGCCTGGATATTGTCAAAATCCAAACCTTGATGATAAGCGAAATGCCGCTTGCAGCCGAAATCTATTTTCGAAAAAGCTGATTTTCATCCCCCCCCAAAAAAAACAAGCCAGTTACCAAAAGTAGCTGGCTATTTTATTTTTACCGACTATACAACTAAAAGATTTATTGACTAATGATTCTGTTGACAACAAAAACGATAA
>CAZIGB010000018.1:0-1661 GCA_964539005.1 uncultured Gammaproteobacteria bacterium
TAGGCTTTTAGAATCTTATCCTCTTTATTTTTTAGCGCAAAAAGCATCGCTTCACATTCCTTTGTGAGCTTCATTATTTTTTCCTTGCTAATTCGGGCTACTTCAGTTTTTTCCATATTTTATAGTTTTAGGCTTATTTTTTTATTTTATCAGATAAAATATATTTTTAAAAATAAAAAAACAGCCACCCAGGCGACTGCTTAAAAAATATATTTAAATCTCAGCCCCGCACGACCAGATAAGCGATATAAGCGAAGTAGACCAAAAGATAGATTACGCCATCGCGACGTTCGAGATGATGACGCTTGCCGACAAACATGGCAACAAAAAGGAGTAAAGCGGCGCCGATCGAAACCAGAATATCAACATTAGCTTCGGGCTTGAAGGGAAGCGGACTGATTGTCGAGCTCAGGCCCAAAATCCAAAAGACATTGAAAATATTCGAACCAACCACATTACCGACTGCGATATCTGATTTCTTTCGATAAGCTGCTACCGCCGAAGTTGCTAGCTCTGGCAATGATGTGCCAACTGCCACAATCGTCAGACCGACTAAGGCCTGGCTAAGACCGAAGCCAAGCGCGATCTTTACCGCCATATCTACGCCCAATTTACCACCGACGACCAACAAGACCAGTCCCACGATAGTAAGCAATATAGAAGTCCCCAAAGGTCTCTGCTCTACGCTCTCTGCCTCCGCTCTGTCTTGACCTTGCCGAGCGATTCCAAAAGTATAATACATAAATATCGCAAAAAAACCAAGCATAGCCAAGCCATCGGTCCGAGTAAGCGCCGAAAATCCCGTCTTATCAAAGAGCGCGTCATTAGCCATAACACCGACCATAACCACTGCCAAGAGACTGAAAGGAATCTCCTTCCAAACTGTGCCCTTGGTCACAGACAAAGGATAGATGATAGCTGAAACACCAAGGATGAGGAGGATGTTAGCAATATTGCTACCAATAATATTACCAATCGCAATCTCGGTATTGCCTTGCAAGCTAGCAAAAAGACTGACCACCAACTCTGGCATCGAAGTCCCAAAAGCAACGATCGTAAGCCCGATAACCAGATCGGAAATCTTGAAACGCTTGGCGATAGATGAAGCGCCGTCAACTAAAAAATCGGCTCCCTTTACGAGTAGGGCGAGGGCGAAGATGAAGATTAAGAAGGAGATTAACATAATTTATATTTTTATTTATGGATGTCCAAACTTAATAAGATTTATTTTTTTCTGTCTCGACCAACCCTTTAGCTGCTTTTCCCTCCTTATCGCCAATTCTTTATTATCCAGTCTTTCAAAATATACTAGTCGCACATCAAAAAAAGAAGAAGTATATTTTACCTCTTTCCGCTTATGTTGTTCCACCCTCCTTTTTATATCACCGGTATACCCGATATAAAGAGTGTAATTGTTACATAATAAAATGTAAACAAAATACATCTTGATTGTTTTACTACTGCAAAGCGCAAAGCAGCGAGCGCCTGCACTGAGCAAGTTATAAAATCTTGCGAAGCTGATTTTATAACGTCTTAACCAAACAAGCCCTTCCCTTCGATAAACTCAGGACTGGCAATAAAAAAAGCGAAGCCCTAAGCAGCGAGTGCCTGCACTGAGCAAGTTATAAAATCTTGCGAAGCTGATTTTATAACGTCTTAAC
>CAZIGB010000018.1:1761-14160 GCA_964539005.1 uncultured Gammaproteobacteria bacterium
GCCTGCACTGAGCAAGTTATAAAATCTTGCGAAGCTGATTTTATAACGTCTTAACCAAACAAGCCCTTCGGCAAGCTCAGGGCCACTTCGACTTCTAAAATCAAAGTTCCCCCTGCCTGCACTGAGCAAGTTATAAAATCTTGCGAAGCTGATTTTATAACGTGTCGAAGTGGAGATGGCGGGAGTTGAACCCGCGTGTAGAAAGCTAGAGAAAGGCATCTGTACGAAGACTAGAGCGGCTTATTTTTTTAGCTTGCTGACTCAAAGCCGGACCAAATGTCAGCGCGCGAGCATCCTTTGTTTTTGGCCATAGTCGGATGCGTCCCATGACCTAGCCCGATGATATGACACCCGGGTCTAAGCTATCAGGCCTTGCTTAGTCGGATGGTTGCGGCACTTAAGCGGCAACAGGGGCAAAAACTGGCATGCTGAAAGCAGCCTTGGCTTTTGCTACAGTGTTTTTGGCACTTATTGGATTATCGGCGTGATTTATGTGCCAGCCGACAGGCACATCTCGAATGCTTTTTCTCGCCTGCTCCCTATCGAAGCCCGGCATCCCCTCGTGATCAATTTTTAATTTTCAATTTTCAATTTACAATTTTCAATTTTCAATTTACAATTTTCAATGATATAATTTTCAATTTTTAAACGTTTGAAAATCGAAAATTTCAAGTTAAAAATTACCTTCGTTCTTTCATAGCCCGTCTCATTTCCAACGCTGTATCCCGCTTCTTGATATCTTCGCGCTTGTCATAATTCTTCTTGCCGCGGCCTATTCCAAATTCCAGCTTTACGAGATTTCGCTTTACATAGATACGGAGCGGAACAAGGGTAAGTCCTTGCTCTTGCTTCTTGCCGATCAGTTTTCCGATTTCTTTGGCATGAAGCAGGAGCTTGCGTGGCCGGTCTGGATCATAAACATCGATAGTTGAAGCTTTCTCGTATTTCGGGATATGAGCATTGGTGAGATAAACTTCAGGCGTGCGGCCGCCACTCGATTTTATAGTAACAAAAGCGCCCTTGAGGCTCACGCGCTTGGTTTTGATCGATTTTACCTCGTAGCCCAAAAGCGCGATCCCGGCCTCAAAGGTCTCAGCGATCTCATAGTCGTAGTGAGCTCTCTTGTTTACGGCAAAAGTTGTCATAGTCTTTGATTACCATACTATAATAGCTTTTGCTAAAAAAATCAAGTCAAAAACAAAACACTCCTTACTTTCGTCCAGAGTGTTTCATTATGAGCGGGTAACGGGAATCGGACCCGTCTCTCCACCTTGGCAAGGTGGTGTAATAGCCACTATACCATACCCGCCTTTGCAATATTACAAAAGAAAAAGCCAGGATTTACCTTAACTCTTCTAGGATTATATGATAAAAAAAAATATTTGGCAAGAGCCTATTATTCTTAAAGCCAAGGGAAAGATGTCTTGCCAAACCGAGTTTTAGCCGATATAATCAAGACAATTGACTATTTATAAATAAGTCCCAACTTTTAAGGCAAAATTTGACTGTTTACTGTTAAAAGTCAATTGTCACAAGTTAATTGTTAAAAAGCCCGGATGGTGAAACTGGTAGACACGAGGGACTTAAAATCCCTTGGCCGCGAGGCCGTGCGAGTTCGATTCTCGCTCTGGGCACCGAAAAAAAACCGCTTCAAGCGGTTTTTTTTAGCTCAAGCGTCATTTGACAATTCAATAGCTAATTGCTTAAATTAAAACTTCACCGCTCTTAAATAATCAAAAAAATAGGCTCCCACACACCAAAGGAGGAAAAATGCGCATCAAAATCAGCAACCCTTACGTCATGCTCCTAGTTCGTCATTCCACGCTTGAAGAGACCGAAAAAATCGAGCTGGCAAAAAAGGCATTTCTCTTTGTTGTCGCTGAATATGCAACAACAAAGAAAGAAAAAGACAAAGCCCTGGAAAAAATCAATCTGATCTGTCCGGACGCCATCAAAATGATCAGCGATGAAGCTCTATACGAATGCTTTCGCTCATTTTGCCTTAAAACAAAGAAAAAGAATGAGATAGTTTCCCCTGCCGAGCTAAGCTGGGCGCAAAAATGGGTCAAGAATCCGGATTTTCTCAAATTATACGAAAGCGCCATCTATCTCGGCTTGTTAAAAACCTCCTCGCACTGGGATATCATGCGTCACCGTTTTGCCTGGACGCTCTCTGAAAATGAAAAAAGAGAAATCGCGCAGAAGCTCCTCGCCTGCGATGATCTGGACGCCAAAAGAAAGCTCGAAGTGGCCGAAGAATTCCAGTTAACAACCTCGGAACATCGTTTTCACGACGAATATCTGGTGAAACTACTTGTCTCAAAACACTTCAACCAGGCGGACAAGATTGGCATCGGAAAGCCTGATGTTTATCTAGAAGCAATCGCTCAACTTATCGATGCCGAGCTTCCCTTCGATGCCTTGGAAATCGCCGAGCTCTACCTGTCTGACCATAAAGAACTGATCGATGAGATCGTGGCTGTCATCAAAGCCCTCGATCCTGAAGACTGAATTATCCAAGACAATCACCTGCCCCGGAGAAGAAATCCGGGGTTTTTTATTTCCAAAGCGCGAGCAGCTCATCATCAAGCGCCTCCTTTTCTCCCTTGCTAAAGCCACGATTCTCGTCTTCGTCTTCATCGATCATATATTCGCCCTTTTTCAGCCAGAGGATAAATTCATCATTCCGCATCAGACTCACGTTTTCCTTGAGATCAGAAGAGAGAAGCTTGATCCGGCTCCGCAAATCCTCATCATCACTCACAAAGACCAGATCATCATTCAAAAGACGAGAGAGGATTTTTAGACTGAGAGCAGACTGTGATGGAGAACGACTGCCTTCCACCCAGCGCGAGAATATCTCGATTATCTTGTCATCCGCTGTCCGCGTATAGCCATCTCGCGGCGAATAGATTATCTCGAGATAGCCCTCGCTTATCCGGTCACCGAGCGGATCAAGACTGTCAAAAACCAGCACCACCACTTTTTTCTTGTCCCCGAGCCAATCTCTGACCAGAGAGATTAGTCGCTTATCGAAATCGGTCTCCTTGAGCAAACCGAGCCGGCCAGCCAGATTGTTCGCATCGATAATAAAATTCATAAGCCTGAGAATAGAAAAAGCTCAGTAGCGAGACTGAGCTTTTTCTTGATCCGATTATTTAGAAACATTCCACTCCATAAGCTTGGCCACTACTTTGCGGCTCGTCTCGACATTCGCGACATAATTACGATATTCTTGGGAGCGGATCTGCTCGAGAATTTTATCCTGCCCCTGATAATGGCTCTGCATGTGTTCGAGATGATGATCAACCTCTTCCTTGCTGACCTTGATCTCCTCTTTTTTGGCGATTTCCCTGATCAAAAGCGAAGCCTTGACTCGTTTCATCGCATCCGGCATCATATCGACCGTCAGCTCAGCTTCGGTCTTTTTTATGCTCGTCAGATAATCTTCGAATTTACCGCCCTTTTCACTGATGCCTTGCTTGAGCTCAGACAACATATTGCGGCTTTCCTGATCGACCAGCATTTCCGGAATATCACCGAACTTGGTCTTTTCGAGCAACTTCTCAAGCAGTTCTTTTTCTGTCTTTCGGTCTGCCTCCTGTTCCTTTTCCGCTTCTATTCCTTTGCGGATATTATTCTTCATCTCTTCGAGATTCTTGAGCCCGAAAGAAACAGCAAACTCATCCGCCAGCTCCGGCACGATCCTTTCATAAGCATCGAGCACTTCGACCCGGAATTCCACCATCTTGCCCGCGATATTCTTCATGTAATGATCATCCGGATAAGGCAGGCTAAAAGTCTTCTTGTCGCCCTTTTTGAGTCCGACAATCTGCTTGTCAAAACCGGGAATCAGATTATTCTGCCCGATGATGATCGCTGTTCCTCGGGCTTGGCCGTCCTCGAGCGGAACATTGTCCTGATACATGGAAACATTGAGCAAGACTTTATCACCCTCTTTAGCTTCCCGATCGACCAGCATCTCTGATGCTCTCATCTCCTGAAGTTCCGATAAGGTCCGTTCGATGTCCGCCTCCTCCACTTTCGCTTCGTTTTTCTTTAGACCTAGATCTTTGTAGGTACTCAGAGTTATCTCCGGAATCAGCGCGACCTGGATCTTGTATTCGAGCGGATTGCCTGGCGCCAGCTTGATGATGTCGACCTTGGGCTGGCCGATCAGTCTGCCTTCACCGAGCTCGAGCAGAGCCTTGTCGATCGTCTTGCGGATAGCCAGATGCGCCGCTTCTTCAAGGATTGCCATTTCGCCTACTTTTTGCTTGAGCACATCATAAGGAATCTTGCCGGCGCGAAAACCATCGATCTTGACTGATTTGGAGATCAATTCGCTGGCCCTGTTTATGTGCGGCAAAAATTCTTCTTGGCTAAGCTCGACCAGTATCTCGGTCTGGGATTTGATCTCTTCTTGTTTTTCTATTTTCATAATTTATATCTTATTTATCGAATACCTGGCTGAACATAGGCGCCACCTGTTTCTTGCGAGACATGATTCCGGGCAGATAGACTCGTCCATTCTCGAGCTTGGCCCCAAGCGCTTCCTCGACCTTGGCTTGGTCCTTTGAGGCGACCAAAAAGAGTGAGCCACCCTCGATAATATCGGTCAAAAAAATGATCACACTATGATAATCGCCTGCCTGCCGCATCTCCCCCAATCTCGCGATCAGACCCTCTTCCCGATCAGCAAAAGCCGACAAATCCGCCGTCTCGACTTGACCGATGCCGAACTTACCTTCCTTCATGGCAAAATCCTTGTAGTCGCTCCTGATAATCGCCTCATCCGAGAGATCGGAAATATCAGAACGGACCTTGAAAATCTCCATGCCAAAGGCCTGCCAATCTTCGATGCCAGCCAAACCGGATAGCTTACCGATAATCTCCTTATCGATTTCGGTAACAGTCGGTGATTTGGTAATAACCGTGTCTACCAGAACAGCGCCAAGCATCAAGGTTGCTAAGGGCTGGCTGATAGCGAGTCCGGCCTTGAAATAAAGATCGGCTACGATCGAACAGCTCGAACCCCAAGGCCGGATATCGACCGCGATCGGCTCCGCATAGCGGAAATCGAGCTTATGATGATCCAGGATCGAGATAATGCTTGCCTCCTCAACTCCGTCAGCCGACTGCATGGCTTCATTATGATCGACCAAGATAAGACGCTTGCCTGACAGATCACTAAGAAATGTAGGCATGGGTAGTCCGCATTTTGCCAAGAGATAGACTGTCTCTTTATTCGCTTCACCGGCAATGGCCGCCTCATAAGTATCACAATTTTCAATCTCATTCCGATACTTGGCCAAAGCGATTGCGGCCGCCACCGAATCGAGGTCAGGCGATTTGTGACCGATCACATAGATCTTATCTGACATATGTTTATTTATAAGGATTTATTAATCTGCGCTCTCATTTTCTTCTTTTGTCTCTTCAGGCAAGATATCTTCAGTCTCGATTTTCTCTTCATTCTTTTTCTTTTCCTCGCCAGTTTTCATAATATCGACATTCCAACCGGTCAGCTTGGCAGCCAAACGGGCATTCTGTCCGCCCTTGCCGATCGCCAAAGACAGTTGATCCTCACCCACGAACACCTGCGCCTTTTTATTTGCTTCGTCGATCTCGACGCGAAGAATCTTGGCCGGGGACAAGGCATTGCTGATAAAAGTCTTTGGATCCTCGTCATACTCGATGATATCCACCTTCTCTCCGCCTAATTCAGAAATAATGGTCTGGATACGCGCGCCGCGTTGGCCGACGCAAGAACCGATCGGATCGACATTGTCCGAATCAGTCCAGACTGCGACTTTAGAGCGGGCGCCAGCCTCGCGAGCGACCGCTTTGAGCTCGATCAGGCCATTAGCGATTTCCGGAATCTCGAGCATGAAGATCTGCTTGAGAATCTTGTCCGAAGTGCGGGATAGCACTACTTCCGGACCGCGCGGCTTCAGGGCTACTTCTTTCACATAGACCTTGATGCGCTCGCCCGGCTTGTAATTTTCGCCCGGTAGCTGCTCATCTGCCGGCAAGACACCGACCGACTTGCCGAGATCGATCAGGATCACCCGGCCTTCTCGACGTTGGATCACGCCATTGACCACTTCGCCTTCCTTGTCTTTGAACTCGCTAAAGACCATCTCCCGCTCCGCTTCACGAAGCTTTTGGATAATGACCTGTTTGGCTGTCTGAGCAGCCATACGGCCATAAGCCTCCGGTGTCTCAAGCTCCATCTTTATCTCATCGCCGATCTGGACATCCCGCTTAATCAACAAAGCGTCCCGGAGCTGGATTTCCGTCTTCGGATTGAACTTACGCTCATCCTCATCACCCTCTCCGTTCTCATCTTCCCTTTTCTGCTCTTCGGCTTTTTTCCCATCCCCATTTTCATCTTCTTCTTCCTCGATCAGATCCTCCTCCGGAAGATCCTCAACGACTGTCTTTACATCGAATATCCGAGAACGAAGTACATCCTCATCATTGAATTCAACTTTGATATTCTGATTCTTTTTACCAAAATCCTTGCGATAAGCTGCGGCCAAGGCTGATTCGATCGTCTCAATGACCGCATCATACTCGAGCGCCTTCTCATCACAGATCTGCTTGATTGCATTCGCGATGTCTTTCATATTTTTTTCATTATTAAGCCCAGCCTGAGCTGAGTAAAAAAAAGACTAGTATATCCATTTAGGAAACTAGTCTATGTTATTATGATAGCAGTTCAGTCCTCGCTTGTCAAATTAGCAAGTTGGCCGTTTTTTTTGTTTTTTTGCTCAATAATCGCTCAGATAAAGCTCGAGTTTTCTGACTCTGGCCTTTAGCGGCAGGACTAAGAGCTCTTCCGAGATCAACTTCAGTCGCTCAGCCCAGATCTCCAGCCGTTCAGACAGCTGATCAGCCGGAGGCAGGTTGCGGACATCGCCTTCCACTCTCTCGCTTTCTTCTTCAACTATCCGTTCATAGCTCTGCAGGATCCTAGCAAAGGTGATGCTATTTCGCCGCGCGACTGGTTTGTAACCCTCTGGAAGAAAATTATAGATATATCCGAGAGAAGCCTCGAGTTGCCGGCAATGAGCCAAGAATGAATTCGCAACCAAAAGCGTAGTCCGGACTTTCCACTGATTTTCCTGCAATTGCCGCCTTCTTTTGATAAAATAAGACAGACGGCGAGCAAAGACATGGACAGCATAAAAGAAAAGCGACAAAGAAAGGATGAACAAAAAACGGAACTCATCTTCTGCCAAAAACTTTTTGATGAAAGAATCAAGCGCCGACTGGAGCTTCTGGCTACTAGCAGCAAGCTTGTCTGTGATACTTTCCCGAGGCAGCTCGGAATTTTCGATCTGAAGCGGCTTCAGAATCAAGCTACTACCGGCTAAGTCGAAAATATTTTCATTCTTGTACTGATTCATTCCCAAAAAACCGAAACTAACGATCGAAATAAGCAAAAGACCTGCCAAGATGATTTTCATGGATTCCTCCTTTTGTTTTAATGAAAACAGCTTGATTGCCAAGGATAATTTTGATCAATTCTAAAGGACAAACAATTCCTAAATATTACATATTTGCCTCTTTTTGTCAATACAACTTTAAAAAAATGAAAAAATTGCCGAAAAATGCTATAACGACGGAAGCGAAGTCAGGAATGGTTATAATCCCAAAGGAGGCGGAAAGCTAGAATAAAAAAACCAGATAAAAAAAGACGGGCCATTTGGCCCGTCTTTTATCAATTGTTTCTTATTCTGTCTCTTCTGCTAAGGTAGTCAGTTCTTTTTCGCTGGAAACTGTCTTATTCCCGCTAGCATCGGTCGATTCGACCCGGTAATAATACTTGCTTAAGTCATTTAGTCCGGTGATTTCCAAACTATGAGAAGTGACGAGCGAGCTTGCATATTTCGTGCTGGTCGCTGTCGCTGTGGCAAGCGGATCGGTCGAATAAACGACTCGACTGTCAGCCGCCTCATTTGTCGTCCAGCTAATGACCGAGGAGCTAGCATCAGAAACGCTCTCGATTACAGAAAGGACTGGTCCGGTCGTATCGATTGCGTCGGTCTTGAAGCTCATTGGCGCGGAAGTAGCAAGATTGCCATCACTATCAATCGAGGTGACGACATAATGATAAGTCATATCCGGAGTAAGGCCGGAGATTTTCAAAGAATGACTTTTTAGGTCATTATTGTCAGTGACGCTAGCAGCGGAACTAAAAGGATATTCATTGTCATACTCGACCTTGCTGTCTGAGTCCTCATCTGTCGTCCAGCTGATAACTGCGCTCGAAGTGGCCGGATCAGCGGCTACGGCCGAAATTGCTGGAGCGGTCTCATCTTCTTCCTCTTCTTCGTTGCCTTCATCATCATCCCCCTCGCAAGCTCCGATGGTATAGCCTTCACGGAAATGCCGCTTCAGAGAATTCTTGGAAACTCTGATGGTGTGAGCAGCGGCCGGATTACCTTTTGGATATTTGCAGAGAGTGATTTTCTTGTCTTCATCTTCATCTTCGACTGCTTCATCTTCCGTGGCTTCATTCTGAGTGGCATTAGCCTGACAAACCTCGATATAGTCATCTCCCAAGGTAGGCACCTCCATCCCCCAACGCTCGGCCCGCTTCTGCAGACGATTGAAAGAATTCTTGAGATACTCACAACGCTTCTCAGTCCTATCCTTCTTCATCTCCTTGACAGCCTTCTTGGCTTTGAGCTTTCGGGCGTGACTGATAGTCGGAGCTTGCTCCTCCTCGACCTCCGGGTCATAGTCATCACTAGAATCGACCGGTTCACCGAAGAAATAATTGGTAAAGAAGCCATCCGGGATATCATCGACTAAAAGATTCCAATTCTCACCGTAAAACTCCTTGGCCAGTTCCTCACTCTCGATCCAGCGAAGTTCGCCGCCGATCCCGACCGCATAGACCTTGAGGCTGGTCGGCGTCTTGACCAGCAGTGAACCAGGTTTGTAGTAGACATTGCCGCCGAGCGGATAAGACCCGAATGTCTCAGCGCTTACGACCTGGATATCATCGAACCCCTCGAACCAGCTAAAATAAGTCTTGTCATTGGGGAAAGTATAGAGCTTCCCGTCTTCACCGAGATAATAGATGGTTGACGAATCAGACGTCTTGATCAGGGAGCCAGCGGCCACAGTCTCTTCTGCTCTCGCGCCTGATACTATCATCAGGGAAAGAGACAAAGCAACTGCGACTGCCGAAGAAAAGAAAATGTTTTTCTTCATGTCTTTGCTTATTAATCATTATTAAATTTCTAAAGATCATCCATTGCGAACGAGCAGACTAAGCCTTGCCCTTGAGAGCGTCTTTCAGGGTCTTGCCAGTCTTGAATTTCGCGACTTTGACCTCGGGAATAGTGATACGCTCGCTCGGCTTCTGCGGATTTACTCCGCCACGGCTATGCCTGGTCCGGGACAAGAAAGTACCAAAACCGGTAATAGTCACCTCACGGTCCGCTTTGAGCTCGGAGATGATGATGTTTACCAGAGCTTCCAGCATGCGTTCGGCTTCCTTGCGGGAAACACCGGATTCGCTCGCTAGCCGCTCGATCAGGGCTGCTTTATTCATAGGGATGCTTTATGTTAGCTGACGTTAGACATCAGCCTTATGATAATTATATATTAGTCCTCTTTTGGATCCGTTTTATCGAACGAGCCGCCAGCGTAGTAGAAGAAAGACTAAGCAAGACGGCATTCATTATCACCGGGCCCTTCTCCGGTATCCCATGCGTCTCTTTGACCTGAGTCAGAAAGGTCCGAATAATGCCTTCCTTTGAAATACCAAGCGAAGAATCCTCTGCTCCGACCATACCGACATCGCTAATAAAAGCTGTTCCTTTGTCAGTCACCCTCTCATCGGCTGTCTGGACATGGGTGTGCGTACCGAGCATCGCCGAGACACGGCCATCCGCATAATGCAGGAGAGAAATCTTTTCTGAAGTCGCTTCAGCATGGATATCGACAATTATAGCAGAAATATTATTTGCTCGCAAATCTATGTTTGCTAATATTTCATCCAATTTACGAAAAGGACAATCAAAAGCTTTTTTCATGAATACTCGACCAGCCAGATTGATGAGCAAGATATTCTTGCCACCGACCGGAATCAGCGCGTAGCCATGACCCGGCACCCCCGGGGGATAATTAGCTGGACGAACAATGTTCGATCGAGCATAGAGCTTTTCCTGATGGGATCGGAGCAGAGCATGATCACCGGTTGTAAAGCAATTCACCCCGGCAGCTTCTAGCTCGTCAATTATCTTCTCTGTTATTCCTGAACCATGAGCGGCATTTTCAGCATTCGCAATCACGAGATCAATTTTGTTTTCTTTTATTAGTCCAGGCAAGATTCGCGTCAAACCTTGGCGCGCGATACTGCCGACTATATCGCCGATAAATAAGATTTTTAACATATTTTTTTCTGCTCTTATGTTAGCATAAGCCTGATTAAATTTCAATTAGTCGCTTGCCTTGACTAGCAACAAACGGAATAGATAAAAAGAACGGGCAAGTTTTGCCCGCTCTTCTAATTTCTGATTACTGAAAAATTTAACGAGCGTATTCAATTACTCTCATTTCGCGGATGATGTTAACCTTGATCTCACCGGGATACTTAAGCTCCTGTTCGATCTTTTTGGCAATATCACGAGCCAGATTATGAGCCTCCAGATCAGTCACCGCTTCTGGTGAAACAAATACTCTCACTTCCCGACCAGCCTGGATGGCGTAGGACTTATCAATTCCCTCGAAAGAATTAGCAATATTCTCAAGCTCTTCCAGACGCTGCAGATACCTCTCGTAGGTATCCTGCCGAGCCCCCGGTCGGGCCGAAGAGATAGCATCTGCTACTTTGACAATGACCGAGATAAGTCCGCGCGGTTTGTCATCGTGATGGGTCTCGATCGGATCGATCACCTCCTGAGGCAGATTGAATTTCTTGGCAATATCTCGGCCGATTTCCGGGTGCGTTCCTTGGACCTCGTGATCCACGGCCTTGCCAATGTCATGAAGCAATCCGCCTTTCTTGGCCAAAGTCACATCTGCCCCGAGCTGCTCTGCGAGCAAGGCGGACAGATGGGCTACCTCGAGCGAATGACGGAGCGCGTTCTGGCCATAGCTAGTCCGATACTTGAGACGGCCGATAATCTGGACCAGCTTCGGGTCAAAACCGGCCACACCGACCTCATAAAGCGCTTCTTGGCCGGCCTTATTGATATCGACCGCCAGCTCTTTCTTGGCCTCTTCGATCGCATCTTCGATCTTGGATGGATGGATGCGACCGTCAAGAATAAGACGTTCAAGAGTTTTTTTAGCGATATGGCGGCGAATCGGCGAGAAACCAGAGACCGTAATCGCATTCGGCGTATCATCCACGATAATCTCCGTGCCCGTCAGCTGTTCGATTGTCTTAATATTACGACCTTCACGGCCGATAATCCGGCCTTTCATCTCATCACTAGGCAGACTGACCGAAGTCGTCGTGATTTCAGTCGTATATTTGGAGACTAAGCGTTGCATGGTCGAAGCCATAATTTCTTTTGCTTTCTCTTCGAGCACATCAGCCTGCTCATTCTCGAGCTTCTTGATCCTGGATGCGAGAGCATCAGCTGAATCCGCTTCGACGTTTTTCATGAGAATCGCTTGCGCTTCTTCCTTGCCCATCCCAGCGACTTCTTCCAGCTTCCTAAGCTGTTCCTCCTTTATTTCTTGAATACGAGTCTTGGCCTCCTCGACCTTGTTTATCTTGTCATAGAGCTTCTGCTGTTTGTCCTGCAGCTCAAGCAATTTTTGGGAAAAAGCTGATTCGCGCTGCTCAAGCCGAGAACGCAAATTATTTATCTCCTGTCTTTGTTTTTTTTCCTCATTCTTGGCTTCATCGACGATTTCGATCGCTTTTTCTTGCGCCTTAAGAATTATTTCCGCTTGTTTGTTCTTGACCTCTGTCAATTTTTTTTCTGCGTCCTCTTCAGCTTGTCTCAGTTTCTGCGAAACATTGGTTTTTCTGGTTTGATAACCGACAAAAAAACCGCCTAAGATAGCCAGGACAACATAAATCAGTATGTCCATATTCATTCATCCAGAACCGGGAGAGGCTAGCGTATAGCGGAAGCTTATGTGAAGAGATTAGGCCAAAAGAAAACTTAGGCGCTTTAGCACCGCAGTCTTTTTAATATTAATTCGAAACTTTTTGCAATTATCTGCTGTTTTCACTTTTTTAGGCTTTAGTTTTGCGCTGTCTCTAGTCCCTATTCACCCGGATTCAGGTCTAATTTTTAACAAATAATCAATCTCTGATTACCGTTTCCATGGTAACACGCTCAAAGCTATTTGGCAAGAGCCAAAAACCATTAGCTCTCAGCCTTCAAATAAAAAAATGGTCCGTCCAATAAAATA
>CAZIGB010000019.1:0-1636 GCA_964539005.1 uncultured Gammaproteobacteria bacterium
CAAAGCCGTCCCAGGCGGAGCTGTCTTGGCCGGTGCCGCCTTGGTCGGTAGTGAGAGTCCCGCCGAGAGAACCGATGCTGATACCAAGAGAAGTAGTTGCCACCCAAGTCGGGACACCGGAGGCATTAAGCTGGAGGATGCGACCAGGATTGGAAGTAAGGACTTCGCCGATAACATTCCGCGCACTGGCGTAGAGGAGAGAATTCGCTTCGAAAGTAGTCGTCCCAATCCCGCCGTTAGCTAGAGGCAAGACATAAGCGCTAGAAGTAGAGAAATAACCAGCGGCAGCGTGATTGCCCCAGCTATAAGCCATATCCCAAGCAGTCGTAGAAGCGCTCAAAGGAATAGTGTAGCCACCCAACAAGCTGATAACACCAGTCGTATTGTCATAAGAAAGACCATTGGCCGCTAGACTAATCCCCTGGCGAGCCTGGACCAGATCGATAAAATTCTCATCATTACTTAAGAGGGAAATATTTTCCCCTTGGAGCATGACCATATTATCGAGGCGAGTCGCAGCGATTGTATTACTTGCGCTCCAAGCCCCTCCATTAATATAAGCAAAACCGGTCCAGGCCGAGCTGTCCTGCCCAGTGCCACCCTTTTCCGTTGCCAACATCCCACCGACCGAATTGAAATCAATACCGAGTGTCGAAGTCGAAACCCAAGTCGGAACACCAGATCCATTGAGCTGAAGGATGCGGCCCGGATTAGAGCTCAAAACTTCGCCGATAACATTTCGCGCGCTAGCATAAAGGAGGGAATTAGCTTCAAAAGTAGAAGTTCCTGTCCCGCCATAAGCAACCCCGATGCGACTGCCATTCCAGGTACCGCTCGTGATCGTGCCGACAGTCTGCAGACCGGAAAGAGCGCTTATATTTGGCAAACTAGTAGTGGCCGAAAGACGGCTATCAAAACGAGCATCGCTCCAATATTGATGATTCGCACCCTCTGCTAAAGCATCTGTCGTGGTCGCTGCCAAAGCAGAGGCGAATGGCGTCACAAAATTGGTCAGGTTGCCTGCATTGAGATAATAGGAGCCCTCCTGACCATCGAATGTTCCGCTCCAATTTCCACTCGCATCCAGAGCAACCACATTACCAGAGAGAGAAAGACCAGCACCAGCCGCCAGATCAGTCCGCACGATCGAAATCGTATTGGAAGCGCTGGCAACCCCGGCCTGGAAATAGACAAAACCGGTCGTTCCAGAAAAATCCGCCCCCAGTCCGCCACGTGTCGCTGACAGATACTGCTCGGAGCTCAGAGTATCACCATCAGACCAATAAGCGATATACGAAGCATTTCCACCACCGTCAATCGCGCCAGCTCCGGACCAGCTCGTGATACATGAACCGCCAAAACAGAGCTCGTCAAAGCTTGCCCGGCCATTGACCGAAAGCAGACTGGTCGGAGCGATAGTTCCGATACCGATATATCCGTTTGTCGGATCAATAAATAAAGAAGAAGTAGCTGACAAGATATTAGAAGCGCTAGCGTAGAAAGGAATCTGCCCAGCCAAGGTCGCCGGATTAATCAGACCATTGCCGCTCGGACTCCCCCAGCTCAGATTGCCACTTCCATCCGTTATCAAGGCTTGACCAACACTGCCATATCCGCCCGGCAGAGTAATCGTATA
>CAZIGB010000019.1:1736-6619 GCA_964539005.1 uncultured Gammaproteobacteria bacterium
GCGGTCGTCGCTCCGAGCCGGAAATCGACCAAGTCACCGCTGCCATTCTGCGCGACAGAAAGAGCAGCCAAAGCCGAAGAGGTGGCAATCTCGACGATGTTATTAAAAGACCATTGCCCGCTAACGGCCGCGTCCGTAGTCAGATTGGCAAAATCAGAAGCCTCAAAGCCCCCAAGCGAATCAGCATTAAAGGCAGTCAGGACCGAAGCGATTGCCTTGCGTGGCCGCATCAGCTCACCATTGAAGACAATCTCCAGATAAAGATCTTGCGAAAAATCAAAAGCAGAGAGAGAAGTCACGGTCCCCAGATCGACATCGATCACGCCCCCTTCTACAAAAGGCCGGTTATTAACTACCGTCCCATCGGGCCAGACCACGTTAGTGACCAGAGAGATGGTCCCGGCAGTAGTATCAAAATCTGCGATCAAAGCCGTCTCACCCCCGGCTGTACTCAGATACTGTCCCACCCGGAGACTGCTATCATTGGCCGCGGCCGAATAATCATAGTTTACAATCCCTGGAAGAGCGACACCATTCGAAAGATTAGCCGAAAAACGGCTCGCCGCATCGAGTGTCTCGGTCCAGAGCGGAAGGCCGCCACTCGCCTGATCGTATAAAGAAAAACTGAAATCATAGACACCATCCGGAAGCTCCGTTCCATCGTCATTAGTTACTTTGCCCGTAAAATTGAAAGCATCGCTCATCTGAGCGGAAACCTGATCAGGGAAAGCCCAAAAAACAGCTAGAAATATCAGACTAGCTAGAGAGATAAAGATTTTTTGCGCTAATGTTTTCACAGAAAAATAAAAACTACCCCAAAAAATATAGGCTAGTTTGAAACATAATAATTGTCAGTTTTACTGTCTTTTGCATGGGGATGCACGGGCTTCTTTATTCTTTTTTTCTTTTTATTTTTACTTTTTATTCTCCTTATTAATACAACTAAAGTATACCATGTTTTGCTTTTTGTGGCTACTAAGATAAAAAATATTAGAACATATTATCTGACAAAAATCAAATAAACAATCAGTCTTATCCCAATCAGTTTAAAAAAATAATTACCAATCTTAGCGACTATTAATATTATGAAAAAAATCGTTCTAAGGCAGACAAAAGACTCTCCCAAGGGAGAGTCTTATATTTTTCAAAAGTTTGAGTTTATCAACAATCGAAGCTCAATCGTTTTTTTATCCACAACTATTCGCTGAAATATGTCCGATACCTTATTCCTCGGTATTCCGAAGAATCAATTTGCCAAAAAACACCAAAACCGCTCGTCTGTGCAATCAGCTCCAGCTGTCTCACTTCAACAGATGATGCTGAAACTTCAGCCAAACTGCTCACAGGAGTAAAATCTAGAGCAAAGGTCTGGAAATACGCCTTTCCATCAGCCAAGGAAGCCAAGGCAATGATTGAGCCGTCATAAGCCATAGATAAATGGACAGGACCTGATCCAAGGACATAATCAGGATAGAATTTTTCTGAAACCAAACCCACTTCCTGCTCGATTGAATAAATCCTACTGACCAAACGACCATCAAGCTCGACATAGGCAAGCGCATAAGTTTCATCGCCTAAGGCAATCACTGCCAGATCGCTTTTGATCGGCTCATTTATAAGCTGCTCGATAGCCAGAATAGCGCCATCCATCCCCAATCTGATCTGACTGAGCGATCTTTCGCCTGCCTGAGCATAAAAAACCAAGAACTCCTCGCCTACCCGGATAATCTCGGGGCTCATAGTCGGATCCAATCCCTCGGCCAAGACTTGCTCCGAACCGAGCGCCCTGCCCCGATCCGATACCTGGCGGAAATAAAGCCGGGTCTGGCCGCTACTATCCGTAATCGTCCAGATCAGGCTGAAATTGGCGGAAGAAGCGGCGATTCGAACATTTTCCGGACAAGCATTCGCGCCCAAGCTGACGATCTCATTCTCCTCAGAGGCTCGTCCCAGCTCATCGATAATGTTCAGATTGACCCGACAGGACTTCAGCCAGGCCAAAGCGTATGAACGACCATTATAGGCAACTGCTCCTTCGGCATTGCCCGACAGACGTTTGGAATCAAGCAAGGAAAAATCCCCGCTCTCTGCCTCGAGCCCGATGCGGCCATAAGCGACATAACCATCCCACCAGGTGATAAGTCCCTTTTCCGGATTACTCATGGCTAGACGAGGAAAAGAAGAGCTCACGCTTGTCCTTACCAAATCTCGCTCCTCGCTCGCCTGTGGTTCTGGCAGATTTTCTTCTACTATCTCGTCCTCATCACCATTCTCTTCTTCAAGTGGATCACTGATATCACCATTCTCATCCGGCTCCGACTCAGGTGTGACCTCCTCATTGACAGGGTCCTTATCACCTGTCTGAGGCGGTTGGACCGGATACTCTTTCTCTTCGTATCCTTCCAATACCGCGATCGATCTGATATTCGCATCGCTAATCCCTAGACCCAGCTTCTTCATGAGCGCAAAAGCGTCGGCTGGCCGACCGAGAAAATGAAGCTTGGTACTCTGCGGATCAGCATAATACGCTTCACCTTTGGACTGGACCCTTATCAGTATCCGACCCTTCAGCCGCTCGGGCAGCCGCTCATTGATAGTTTTGAAATCAGCTTCGCTAACCCCGAGACCAAAAGCGCGCATAGCAAGAAAAGCGTCAGCTGGCCGACCGAGAAAAACGCGTTTCTTGGCTTGCGGTTCGACATACCAGGCTTGCCCCTTGCTCTCGACCTGGAGCAGGATTCGACCAGATAGACGCTGCGCCAATGATTCTGCTGCCGCAACACCCCCGAGAGGCGCCAAAACAGACAAGAGCAAGGCTAGTGAAAAGATTCTAATTTTTTTCATATATTCTCAATTTAATTATTTTTAAAACCGATAATCCGCTTCTTCTCAATTGCTTGTCGCGAAGAAATCATCACATTGCTTCTTCCCTACTTCATAATCAGCATTGATCACTTGCGAATCTTCCTCGGACAGATAGCAGGAATTGGGAAGATTCTTCTCTTCGCAGCGTTTGTTCCATTGATTGTGATAATTTTCGACCACGATCTTCATACAAGAAACCAGGCTCGCCTCTTTGCCTTTTTTCTTTTCTTCCTCCTCGCGCAGAGCCTCGAACTGTTCTCCAGCCTCCTCCCAACGGGCGATCCGCGCCAGCTCGAGATCTATTTCCTTGACTTCAAGCTTGATTTCCTCGAGCCTGGTCTGCGCTTTCAGTTTCGCCTCCTCCAAAAGACGTTCTTGCTCGAGCTTTTTGGCCGCCAGATCGACCTCTTCTTGGACGCGGATATCTTCCATTTCCTTCTTGGGAATAAAGAAGACATAATAATAAAAAAGTCCGACCACGATCTCAGCCAAGGCGATGATCGTTATTACGCTTATACTGATGCGGAATTGTCTCGGTGTCATATTTTAGCTTATGATTAATTTAAAAAAGGTTAAAGCTCGGCTCGGCGGCCCAGACGGAAGATCATAAGATCAGCCACATTGGTCCCGGTATGCCCTGTCCGGATATGAGAGGCGCCCATTTTCCTAAAAAGACGATAGGTATCATAAGTCCGGACATAAGCTGGCACATCTATCCCTTTCTTTTCCGCTAAGCGATATGATTCCCGATCGACCATCGCTCCTGCTACCGAGAGATCATAATCGATCCCATCCGTCGAAATGCTTGCCATTGCCCAATCGGTTTTGAGCGAACGCAAAGCCAGCATGCAGGCAGCCGCGAACTGCTGATTGCGTCCGCCGCGGCCATACTTCTCCGGCAGTTTCGGATTTGTCTCCCCGGCATAGAGTAGCACATCGTAAGCCTGATAATCCTCCTGCGCGATATGCCGGACGACCTTATAGGCCATTACGTTCGGATCACCCTTGACCGTATCACTGACAATCACCGGCCGGAGTCCGAGCGAAACAGCTCTGTGAGCCATGGATTCGAGAGCAGACTGATTACTCCCTACGACAAAATTATCAGCATTAGCAAGCTCCTTCGGCGTTTCCTGCGCTTTGCCCTGACAGCCGAGCTCGATATGACGAGCAACACTTTTGGGCATCTTTGACCAAAGCTCATAATTATCCAAGACCAATTTCGCGTCCTTGAAGGTCCCCGGGTCTGGCACTGTCGGCCCTGATCCGATCGTTTCCAGCTTGTTGCCCAAGACATCGGAAATGACGAGAGTCAAGACTCGCGCCGGCGCGAAATGAGCTGCCAAAAGGCCGCCCTTTATCCGGGAAAGATGCTTGCGGACGATATTTATCTCATCGATAGCCGCTCCTGAGGAAATAAGCAACTTGGTCGCCTTCTGTTTGTCGCGCAAACTGACCCCCGGGACTGGAGCCGCCAACATAGTCGAAGCGCCGCCTGATATCAGGCAAATAACCAAATCCTTCTCATTGATCGCGTATTTATTCTTGAATTCCATCATCCTCCGGCTCTGGAAAAGACTCCGCCAATCCGGAAAAGGATGGCCGGCCTTCATGACTTTTACGACCTTGGTGTCATAAGAACTGTCCTTGCAGTTTACCAGACCGGCTGTGATATGGATGGGACCGATCACCTTCTCGACCGCCTCGGCCATCGCGCCGGCTGCCTTGCCGCCACCAATGACAAAGATTCGACCCTTGATGAGATCATAAGAACGATTGAAGACTTTCACGGAATTGAAATCTTCATTATAAGCCATGAGCGAAGAAAGCATCTTGCGCGGCTCGACCGCCAAGATACCGGCTTCAGCGATCTCGATCAGGTCGCGACGCATGGGACTCAGCGCTAATTCGGAACGATTCTTTATGATCATAAACCAAGACAAGAAAGACTAAATAACAGAAACTATCCTTTCCTTTAGACCTCTACCGCTATTATAACACTATCAGCCGCTTCCTGT
>CAZIGB010000019.1:6629-13716 GCA_964539005.1 uncultured Gammaproteobacteria bacterium
AAATGAATTGTAAATCGTACATCTTGAGGTTTGTCATCAACATTAATTTTTACTTCGGCTAATATTTTTAAACGAGAAATTATTCTTTCCCATTTTTCTTTACCTATCTCAGCCGCTTCCTGTAAAACAAAAGGTTCGGAATATACTTACTCCGAACCTTTGTATCTTTTTTGGCTTGTCCTTACTCAGTTACTTGCCCGGCCGGCATATCGTCCAGAGCCGGATCAGCCGGGATTTCTTCTGCTCCGCCCGGAATGCGGCCACCCATCTCCCGCTCGAGCTCTCGCCTCATATCGCCCGGCAATTCATTCATCAGAGTTTCTGTTGTCGTGCTTGCCACCTCTAGGAGAGCCCCGAGATCGCTAAATACGACCTCGCTCGGCGCGACAAAAAAATTCTCATCGACCGCGGTCTTCTCACACTGATAATCAACTCCGGCGCTATCCCAGGCAGAAACTGTTTCTTGCCAGTCAGCTGGCGTACTGCTCCCGGCTGCCCCCTGTGGCACCTCTCCAGCGGCAGCCGCGCTGAATTTCATACCGGTCGTACCGGTCCAAGTATAGATCCACTCTCCATCCGCGATCATGCTGCCGACCTCGCCTGGTTTCGAAGGGTCAAAACCGATCCCTTCGATCCGGACTTTATTGCCCGATACCCAGGTATCGACCATGCCGGTCGGCGAATTAACCGAGCATTTGACTGGCTCTCCCTGCTGGAACCATTCCATTAGCCGCAGATTCTCCTCCATCGGAGTCTCTTCGACTACTGGCACATTGTCCAGAGCATCATCAGTCGGAGCGACTGCCTCTTCTTTCTTTCCACAGCCTGTGATTGTGATCGCCATAGCCAGGAGCAACATGGCAAGTGTCTTCTGCATAAAATTCTTTTTACCCATTTAGGGGGATTAATAATAGTAAAATAATTTTCACATTTCCGAAATAGTCGCAATACCGAGAAGGCCAAGCCCGTTTATAAGGACCTGTTTGACCGCCAGGAGCAAGGCCAAGCGGGCCTCTCTCTCCTCTTTGTCCGCCTTCAGTATCTGGACCCGATGATAATAATCATTAGTCACCTGGGCCAGCTCAAAGACATAACGAGCCATTATCGACGGATCGAATTCTTTGGCTGCCTGTCTGACTGCCTCCGGATATCTAGCCAGCTTCCAAGCCAAGGCAGTCTCTTCTGTCTCCTGGAGCCGGGAAAGATCGCTCTTTTCCAAAGCATCCACCTCCTGCTCGGATTTGCGCAACAAAGATTCGATCCGAGCGACCGTATAGAGGAGATAAGCCGCGGTAAATCCCTGAAAACTCATCGCTTTCTCGATATCAAAGATGATCGGCTGCCTGGCTCCGACCTTGAGCATCTCAAATTTGATCACAGCGACAGTCAAGGCTTCGGCTACTGTCTGTACCCGCTCATCGTTCCAATCCGGATGGCGAGCCCTGGTCTCGCGATCGATGCTCGCGAGCAGACCCGCCCGGAGATCCTCATAGCTGATCACCCGACCCGAACGGGAAGACATCATCCCTTCGGGTAAAGCTACGAAATCATAGCCCAGATGGATCATGGCTTGCTTGTAGCCAAGCGCGCGCATGAGATAGAAAAGTTGCTTGAAATAGAGCGCCTGCCGGATATCGACTACATAGATCGAGGCATCCAAGCCGTATTCATCGAATTTCTTGCGCGCGAGCGGCAGATCAGCGACCGGATAAGTAGCCGTCCCATCCGAACGGAGCACGACGAGCACGCCGAGATCCTGCTCGGTCAGATCAGCAATCACCGCCCCTTCGCTCTCCCGCAAGATACCGCGCTCTAGCATCTCCTTGACCATTTCGCGGCCTTGGTCGATCGTTTCATTTTCGTAATAGACTTTCTCAAAACGAATGCCTAGCTCCTTGTAAATCCGATCAAACTGAGCAATGCTCCAAAGTCTGGTTTCTTCCCAGAGCTGATACTCGGCGCTATCCCGGCTTTCGATCCGCTTCATGATCTCGCCCACTTCCTCCTTGCGCTCCGGATGCTCCTTGAGCTCGGTCGAGGCTTGGACATAGACCTGACCGAGGAAGAAGCCTTTGTTTTCCGGCAAATCCTTGGCTTGATGGTAGCGCTGATATGCCCAGAGCGTCTTAGCCACATGGATTCCGAAGTCATTGACATAAGAAACCGGAATACTCTCATAACCATTGGCCTGCATCAGTCGATGGACACTGTCCCCGAAACAGAGATTGCGCAGATGACCGACATGGTATTCCTTGTGCGTATTTACATTCGAGAATTCGATCATGGTCTTCTGTTGGCCACCGCTCTCATTCTTTCCATAATCAAGTCCTTGGGCCTTCACCTCACCGATAACAAAAGGCAAAAAAGCGCCATAATCGAGTCGGAAATTAAGATAAGGGCCGACAGAAAAAACGGCCTGCAAGCCTAATTTCTTTTTTTCAGCTTCTTGACCGAGAAAATCCTTCAGAACATTAGCCACTTCAGCCGGATTCATGGCTGTCTGCTTGGCCACGACAAAACAAGGCAGAGACAGATCGCCCATCTCTGTATCCGGCGGATAAACCAGATCAAAATCATGAACGATCTCATTGCCCAAGCGCTCATTTATCGCTATCGCAATATCGTTTTTTATTTTTTCCAAAATAGACATATTACATGCTAATGATAAAAGATTGCGCCTGATTTGGCAATAAGAAAAAACCCCCTTGACAAAATGGCAATTTTTTGCTAGAGTAAGCGATCAACTTAATTTTTTAAGAAAAAAAATGGCTAACATAAGTAAACTGATTCTAATCACCAGTCTTATCCTGGTCGGGCTTGGGTATAAACCTGCTACCGCCCATCTAGAAGAGCTAATCGAAAAACAAGCAAAAATGACGATTGCGGTGGATAAAGAAACTTTTCTCGATCCGGAATACCTGGATATAAGCCTCATAATCGAGGCACCAGAAAAGTCTTTTAATGCCGCCATGGCCAAACTCCACTATGATCCTGCCCTGCTTGAGATCGATACAGTAGTACTTGGTGAAGACTTCTGTTATCTCTCTATTCCTGAATTACCCAGCACGCCCGCGAATGAAGAAGTAATCATCTGCGGCCATCCCGCCGCCAATGCCACTTCGAGCACCCTGCTCGCGGATATCAGATTCAAGAAACTAGGCACTGGCTGGACCAGCTTGAGCCTGGAAGACTCGAGCGTTCTCTCGGCTGATGGGATGGCGCGAGAAATACTCGAAGAAACTGAAACCCACAATCTGCTCTTAGCAAATGACAGTGAATACTAATAATAATTGAGATTTCTTTTATCCAAAAACCCGTTTCCAAAGAAGCGGGTTTTTTGGATCAAAAATGTTTATTTCAATATTTCTTCCACATCCTTGACCTCCTTCAAAATCTTCTTTTCAGCTGTCTCTAATTTTAACAATAATCTTTCCTTTGCCTCTGTCTTGCTCTTGCGACCGCTGACCCGCGTCTCTTTCCGGATGATCTCCTCGAATTCGCCCTCGATAGCCTGACGGAAAACACCGATATTACGTTTAAGGACCTCTTCGACTTCGATCGTCTCACGCTTCAATTTCTTGCGGAGAAAAAAGATCAGATAGGCAATCATGAGACCAGTCAGAACGATCATAAAGATAAGACTGACGATGACCGTGAAATAATCCAGGATAAAGGTGCCGATGGTCGCGAAAACAGGCGGCGAAACCAAGAAGCTAAGCTTGGCGCTCGGCTGGCTCCTCATACCCAGAGCATTCCTTGCTTCGGCAAAAACCGTATAGTGGCCTTCTGCAAGCTTCTCGGGATGGATATAGATCCAATTACCGGCCGCATCGACAGCCGTGCTCGAGCTAGCGACCAGATTGCCATCCCGCTCGATCATGATCAGGACCGTCCCTCCGGCTGGAGCAGTGCCTTTGGCATAGAAACGGTCGCTCGGCCGCACCTCGCCCGGATAATCGCTAATGGCCGGGCTCGGGATCGCTTCGATAAAGAATTCCACGGTTTCGACCCGCTGGTTGCCCGCCTTATCGATCGCCTTGAGAAGAGCGGTATGCTGGCCAGGCTCCAGATCAGAAAGCTCGATATCCTTCCTGTCGACCGCGAGCTCATGCGCTTGATGTTCAAGGCTACCGACATAGACTTGATATTTGGACAAGCCCGATTCCTTGTCAATCGTTCCGAATGATATGACTGGCCACTTCCCCGTCTCGTTCGCCACTTCGACTTTGAAAGATTCCGGCGGGGTGCGGTCAATCATGATCCGTTGATGAGCGATCGTCCCCCAACGGCTCGCGTCTTTGAATTTGACATGGGCATACCAGATACCGCTTTCCGTAGCCAGGAATTTCTTCCCCGTCAAAAGCCCATCTGACTCCGGACCAGGATCGCTTATCGCCTTGTCATCCAAACTTACCGAGACTCCGCTCACGCCTTTTGGCAGATCCCAAGCAAGCTCGATATCACCGCTCTGATACCAGGTGTTCTGGTCCGGATGACTCACAGACCGGATCTGCGGCTTATTATATTCATCTTCGATTACTGGCTCGTCTCTATCTTCCTTGCCCGTCTTTTCCGCCTCTGCTGTCTTTTCTGGAGAGACTGCGCCAGTCTTATCCTTTGGCTTGGGCTCGCTCACCGGCGCCTCTATCTGGGGCGCGATCGTATAGCTCGCCGACCCCATGCTCGCCAGAATATTCGTTCCTTTGCCGTCATTAGCCAGGACCGCGCCCGAAGAGAATCGGAGCCCGGCTGTTCCCGCTTTCTTGGCTTTGAAGGTGATAGTCAGGACTCCGCCGGCTGAACCGGTATAACTCGTCGGATTGCCGCCACCAAAGCGGATGCTTCCGCCGCCCGAGCTGGGCTCTGTCGTCCAAAACATAAAGACGGACCCCTTGCTCAAAGAAGCGACTTCTATTAGATCGCTATCATAAGTGAGCGACCCCTCCGCCGCATTGATCGGCTCACCGCCGCTATTCACCCGGACTCCGACCTTGAAAGTACTGCCGATAACAAAAGTTCCGGTCGAAGGGGTCAGATAAAGTGAGGCCCCCGCCGCTTCTGCTTCTCTGGCCTGAGACAGAAAACCGCCTGTCAGAATCAGCCCGATTAAAAAGCTACTCGCTATCCTCTTCCCGATCATGTCTTTTTTTTATGATTATTTTTCTTATAAGATAGGCAAATGAGAAGACGAGCAACAAAAGCACCAAGACTATCAGCCCTATCACCAAACGATTGCTTGTCTCTTTGTCCACTGCTCTGCTCTCCTCCGGAATAAACTCGACAAAACGCTCATTGCCGGCTTTGTCGATCGCCTTGACCCGGATCGTTGACAGAAGCGCCTGATCCGAGAGTAGATAAGGCATCTCACCGATCTTCCAGCTCGGCGTCTCGTACTTCTGACCGAACAGCTTCTTCCACCAAGGCAAACCCTTGATCACTCCCATTTCCTCTTCCGGCCGGATCTCAAGCACCTCATAGTGATCGATACCGGATTGCTTATCAACGGTATTAAAAATGATGTAATACTGATTATCAAAGATATCGGCCTTGCGTCGGAGCTCGATCACAAAAGGCTCAGGCGCGATCGTATCTGCGTCCATTTCTTCCTGCCAGCTCTTGTCTGTCTCTACCGGCGTAGTCTGATAGAGATAATTAGCGCTTTTAGTGACCAGATTGTCAGCGGTGCCGAATCCGTCATTCAGGAGCACCTTGCTGGTCGAAAGGAAAGAGATATCCAGGCTAGACGCTGACTCTTCGCCCACGCTGAAGCTCGGCACCTCAAAAATCAGCCGCGCCACAGTATTGCTCCGTCCGGTATCACCGGGAATCCGCCCGCAGTAACCGCCCGGCACGCCACCGGAAAAATGCAAGACTCCATTCTCATTAGCCGCGGCAATCCCCGCTTCGTCCGGCCGCTCGATCCACAAAGAAAGGATCGAGTCACCGATGATAAAATCTCTTAGCAGGAGATCATCCTTAGGAAAACCGATATCCGCTTCGATAGCATTAGCGCACTCCTCCACATCCAAAAGCACATCCACCGCGATCTTTGACCCAGGACCCAATGAACCACGCGCCGGCTCCAAATAAAGCGTCGCCGCCGAAACAGGCAAGGCAGAAAATAAAACCAAAGCTGGCAAGATTAAAAAACGAAAAAACATATAAATAACTATTGACACTTAACAATTGACTTCTAATTGTTAATAGTCAATCCTGCCGGCAGGCAGGTGTTAATAAACAGCATCATCCCGTCCAATAATACATCATGATCGAGAAATCAACGAGATCAACGGTTCCATTCTGATTCTGGTCGGCACATTCATTATCAGTCCCCCAATAGTATAGTAAAATCGAAAAATCAGTCAGATTGACCCGGCCGTCATGATTGAGGTCCGCCTCGGCGCAAGCCGCTTCTCCGCCGATCTTGCCCACATGGAAACTGACTGCCCGAGAAAAGCCGCTCTTGATAATATTGGCATTCTGCTCGACCACAAAGAGCGCTTTTGCCGTATGGAAATCGACCTCCAAAGGCGTCGTATCAAAATCGATCTCCCAATTACCGTTCTCTGCGCTTTGCACTTCCTCGATATGCTCACCCTCGGAATGGACATAGACATTTATCTTGGTGTCCGGCACAGTCTGGCCAAAGATCTTGATCATTTCCCCTTGCCGGACCGAATCCTTGTCCACATCGATCGTCGGCGCGATATTGACGCCCGATATCGTAGTTACGGCATTTGATATCACCCGGAGCGTCAGCGTAAGGAGGGTGGATTTGAGACCCCCCTCGTCTTCGGACCAGAAGCCAAAACTAGCTACACCCGGACTTACTTCTTTGCTCTCGAAATAGAAATCCGCCTTGGCATCCGCATCGGCTATGCCAACTACTACCCCGTCGATCAGGATGTGAACCTCAGCGTGCGGATAGGCCTTGCCGCTGATAACGACTTTTGTTTCCTGCTCTTCGGTCGAACCTGGATCAAAGATACCGCCGATCGTGCCAGAAGAACCACCCGCCTTGCCACTGCCAGCCACTCCGCCTGGAGTTGTCTTTATCTCGCAATTAGCCGTGCTCATGCGGCAATCA
>CAZIGB010000020.1:0-13436 GCA_964539005.1 uncultured Gammaproteobacteria bacterium
TGGCCATTCTTACCACCTTATCTGGAAGTAGAAGGAGATTCGGAAGCGTCGGTCAGAGCGGCTTCGGAAAAGCTGGGCTTCGAGTGGAGTCAGGCTAGATTCTGTGCGGTTGATGTTCTTTATAGCGAGGCTTACGGCTTAAGTGTTGATCGAATCAACAACAAGACACCGCGAATAGTTTTTGATATGGACAATCCTTTTTTAGGTAAATAATTTATTATAAAATACGAGCAAAAAAACATTAGAAATGATCGATAAGTCCATAACCGATTACTGAAAAAGCGCCCCATCTGTGGGCGTTTTTGTCATAGTTTTTTAGTTTTGCTTAGTTCACCTCGATATCGATGTATTTAACTGAAGGTAGTTCATTTCTTATCTTTTTTCCAATCTGCCGGTTCTTGTTTATAAGCATGATCGCCATTATCCCAGTAGGAGCCCGACCAAGATTGATTCTATCACTCTTGGGAAATTTTAGCCAATCCCTTGAGCTTATCCGGTATTGACACAATGATTATCTAATGATAATCTTTTGATATACAATTAACAAAAATAATTATGAATATAAAGAAACAATCAATTGTCGGCTTGAGGGAGTTTCGGGAAAAGACGAGCGAGTATCTCAAAGAGATCGAGAAAGGCAAATCTTTTACTGTTTTTCGCCGTTCGGAACCACTCTTTGTTGTTTCTCCGGTAGACAATGATGAACAATGGGAGGAAGTAATCGATTTTACCAGGATCAAGAAAGGCGGAGTCGATATCGAGGAAATCATAAAACGCCTTTGATATGGACAAGATTACAAAAGCCTTGCGTCTGCTTTCAGCGCGAGAGCAAGTCTTGATAAAGGAGGTGCTTATTCGCATCCAACAGAGTGATTTAAAAGGCTATGATATTAAAAAGTTAAAGGGGCATGACAATATTTTTCGCATTCGAAGGGGGGACATACGGATAATATTTTTAAGAAGAGAAAGCGGTGTTATGATATTGGCAATTGAGAGGAGAGGTGATAATACTTATAATATTTGAAGATCCGCAATTAAAAAACTAGCACTATCCGCGCTAGTTTTTTTTGTGGCTTGTCTGATAATCTATCTCGTCGCGCCTGAATAAGCGATCGCTCGAACCAGATCCCATTCAAAGGCTTCGACCGGATCTTTTTTAAAGATATTGCGGTAGATCTCGACAGCTTTGGCTTCACTTTCCATATTTCGGCCGGCGGGACGGAGGCCGTAGGCGATGACGGTGACGGCGGCGCTGTCATTCGGATCATCCAGGTCGGGCTGGCGCGCGTAGATGGCAGAAAAGGAAGTATCGGCGGCTTCTTTCTCGACCTCGGGTTTGCGCTCGCTCGGCCAGCGGCCATTAGCAATTTTGATCACGTCTTGCCACTCCAGCACATTGCGGGGGAGCTTCTCGAAGGCGGAAAGATAAGAATTCAGAACGCCTGTTCGTTCGCCAGCGCCGAGGATGATAGTGGTCGGAGTGCCTTCGCTGACAAAATAAGAAATCGCGTTCTTGTCTTTGTCGCTGAGATCGTGGGGACTCTTGACCATGATAAAGAGGGAGAGACGCTGGGCTTCGTCGTCTTTGGCTTCTGTCTTTTGGTTGTAGTTATAGACAATACCCGCTTCGGTAAAAGAGACTTCATTGACTCGTTCGGAGTCGGCGCCAGCCAGGGAGACATTATTTTTTTCTTCTGTTTTCGGGGCGTTGATCTCGTCGACCTGGCCTACTTTTTTTTCGATGACCGTGGCGCGAGAGTGGCTGCCATCTTGGTAGTCGGCAAAGATGATAAAGTAGTAGGGCAGATTGACGGCAAGCTCCTGGGCTACGAAACTTTCTGCGAGACCTTGGTAGGCCAGATCACAGAAGCCATGCACTGCTTCATAGCTAAAATATTCCTCGATCGGGATTGTCGAGCTAAAAAGGGAAATACTTGCCAAGTTTTCGGCTTCTGGATTCTGCCAGCTCAGGACAGCGCTATCGAGACTGGCCTGGAGCGAGAAAGTGCCAGGAGAGGCGGGCAACTCTTGCGCCAGGGTTAGACTGGGTAATATTAGGGAAAAAGCTAGAAAAAGCTGAAATATTTTCATATATTTATTATCATTCACCTTGATTATACTACAAAAAGCAAGGCAAGTGAATATGAATGCTTGATTTTCTTTTCTAATTTTAATCTTTTCCTGCTATAATTATAAATAATTATTAATATTCTTTTCTTGTTCCTGGCAAGAAGGCTCCTAAATTTATGGCTAGTTTAGTCAAGCTTTATCTCGTCGCGGTGCCGATCTTTTTCCTGATCGATCTGCTCTGGCTCGGAGTAGTCGCCAAAGACATTTATCAGAAATACATGGGTCATCTGATGCGACCGACACCGAATTGGCCGGTTGCGATCGCTTTTTACCTTTTTTTCTTGGTCGGCCTCGTGATCTTTGTTTTGCAGCCGGCGGTGCGGGCTAATTCCTGGTCCTATGCCCTGATCTATGGCTCACTCTTCGGTTTCTTTACTTATATGACCTTTGATCTCACTAGTTGGGCTGTGCTCAAAGATTGGCCTTGGCAGATCGTGATTATCGATATTATCTGGGGGATCGTTTTGTCAGCGTCGGTTTCATTGGCGACCTTCCATGCCTATCGTTTATTCTTTAGCTAAAGATATGAAGTATTTAGTTATCCAGCTTCTTTCTTTATTTGTTTTTTTCCAGTTGTTTTTCCTTTACGCCTGGAATAAGAAGCGTAATGATGTTGCGGATCTTGCTTGGGGATTGGGCTTTGTCTTGCTTGCTTTGCTGGCGGCAGTTCTGGTGCCGAGCTCCCGCAGTGTTTTGATTTTGATTCTTGTGTCCATCTGGGGTATACGTCTGGCTTACCACATCGGTTCCCGTTTTTTACGTAGCCCAGAAGAAGACGGACGTTATCAGGATATGAGGCAGGGTTGGAAGGGCAATCCGGCTTTTAATTCTTGGTTGAGAGTTTTCATGCTTCAGGGGGCTATCCTTGTCTTTGTGGCTGCGCCGATCTGGCTTGTTCCTTTTCAGAGAGACATAGCGCTTACTTACTTTAATCTTTTTGGGGTTCTCGTCTGGCTCTTCGGCTTTGTCTTTGAAGCCAGAGCCGATCGCGAGCTCAAGGCTTTTGTAGGGAATCCGGATAACAAAGGCCAGATCATGCGTTCTGGTCTGTGGAAGTATAGCCGGCATCCGAATTATTTCGGTGAGGCTCTACTCTGGTGGGGGATATTGATTATTTCGTTGGCGGGACCATTGTCTTATCTTGGCCTTATCGGTCCTTTGACGATCTTTATTCTCCTTCGCTATGTCTCCGGCGTACCGCTCGCAGAAAAGAATTATAAAGATCGGCCTGATTATATCGAATATGCCCAGAAGACTCCGCCCCTCTTTCCAAATTTTTTCTTAAAATGAAAATATGAAAAAAAAATTAGCTATCATCGGTTCCGGCGTTTCGGCTCTGACCTGCGCTTATTATCTTCGTGACCGTTTCGAGATTACGATCTTTGAAAAGAATGATTATCTGGGCGGTCATACGCACACGCACGAGATCCAGGAAGGCGAGAAGAGCTTTACGATTGACACTGGTTTTATTGTTTTTAATGAAGCGACTTATGGGAACATGCTCAAGCTTTTTGTCGAGCTCGGGGTCGAGAAGCAGAAGAGTGATATGTCTTTTTCGGTCCACAATCAGCTAAGCGGTCTGCAGTATTGCGGCTCTAGTCTCGCTTTGCTCTTTGCGCAGCGATCTAATCTTTTTTCTCCCCGCCACTATCGGTTCTTGTTCGAGATAAACCGTTTCTTCAAGGCGGCGCTGAGGGATAAGGATATGGTTAAGGGGAGCAGGGAGACAATCGAGGATTATTGCCGGCGCAATAGTCTCTCTGACTATTTTATCGAGAACTTCCTTGCTCCGATGTCTTCGGCGGTCTGGTCTGTCCCTCAGACCGAGATCAGGAAATTTCCGATCTCTCTGCTCCTGCCTTTTCTCTACAATCATGGCCTCCTGGGTCTCGATACCCAGCATCAATGGTACACAGTCCAGGGCGGATCGAATGCCTATATCAAGAAAATCGTAAAGGCGGCTAATTTTACGATCCGCCTTTCAGAGCCGGTCGAAGCGGTGGCGGAGCGGGATGGACAAGTTTTCGTGCGGACGGCTCAGAGAGAAGAGAGTTTCGATTTTGCGGTCTTGGCTAGCCATTCAGACCAGAGTTTGCGGATCGCAAATGGTCTCAGTCCGGAACGGCGTTCCGCGCTTCAGGCCTTTGGCTACAATCATAATCGAGCCGTCTTGCATACGGACGCCTCTGTGATGCCTTCGCTCAAGCGAGTCTGGTCTTCTTGGAATCATGTCGTCGGTCCGGAGGGCAAATCATCGACCGTTTATTATGTCAATCGGCTCCAGAATCCGCCGACAGAAACAGATTATTTCGTCTCTATCAATCCTTTTGCCGAGATCGCCCGGGATAAGATCATCAAAGAGATCGATTATGAGCATCCGGATTTCACGGTCGAGAATTTTGCCCTTCAGGATAAGCTTCGCGAGCTGAATAAGGGGGAGCGCATTATCCTGGCGGGCGCTTATTTTGGCTATGGCTTCCATGAGGATGGAGTCAAGTCCGGCCTGGCCGCGGCCGAGCTTTTGGAAAATAAGGCTTAAATTATGAATTCTTGCTATTATCTTTCGGAAATCACTCATGAACGTCTGGAGCCAAAGCCGAATGCTTTCCGTTATCGTCTTTATTTCTTGTATCTCGATCTCAGTGAGCTTGAGGCCTTAGAAAAGAAAGTGATCGGCTTCCGCTACAATCGTCGGGGCTTTTTCAGCTTCTGCGATCGTGATCATTTCCGATTTCTAAGAGCTGAGCCAGGCAATGCCGAGACTATCGCCCGAGAGAAGCTGAGCTATGACAGGGCTAAATATGAGGGCAAGAATACGCGGGAACGGATAGGGATCTTGCTCCAGGAACAAGGCCTTGATTTTGAGCTGGGTCGAGTGATGATCTTGACCAGCTTGCGCACCTTTGGTTATTATTTTAATCCGGTCTGTTTCTATTTCTGTTTCGACAAAGTGGGACAGTTCCGGGCTATGTTCAGCGAGGTGAATAATACTTTTCATGATCAGAAAATGTATCTGGCCCGCATCGAGGATCCGAGCCGCAAATCATTCGAGATTAAGGAAACCAAGAACTACTATGTTTCGCCTTTTACCAGCCACGACAATGTCTTGCGTTGGCGTTTCACGATCCCCGCTGATCGCTTGGCCATGGCTATCGATTCTCTCAAGGGCGACAAACCCGAGCTAAAGACTGTGCTTTTGGGACGGCAAAGAGAGCTTAGTCCTTGGTCGCTCTGGCGTTTGCAGTTCCGTCATCCTTTTGTTACCTTGATGGCGATTGTCCTTATCCATTATCAAGCGGCAAAATTATTTATCAAGAAAGTTCCTTTCGGACGCAAGGAAGCTTCGGATCAGGCGATTGCCGATCGCATCCGAGTGGCTAATAAGAAATGATGTGTTTGAAACTATCTTATATAAAGTATTGCATGGTCGGCCGTTCCGGGGCGAGCTGGAAATAATCTGCGCGGGTAAGTCGCATGTTTTTGGCGCTAAGATGAGTGGGGCTGAAGCAGCTGTAAAGCGGGCGCGAATAAGGGTATTGGATAAAGCTTTTTTCAGGCGCGTGATCCTAAACGGCGACGCCGGTTTCGGTGAGGCATTTTTCCTCGGTGAATTCGAAACTGAAGACTTGCCGGCCGTGCTCGATTGGTTTATCGCCAATAGCGCTGAATTGCCGAGTTTCCGTTGGAACCATAAAACTTTTCCGTTTTTCGAGCTAGCTAAACCTTTCCAGCTTCTTCTGCACAAGCTCCGTCGCAATACACGCCGGGGAAGCAAGCGCAATATCGAGAGCCATTACGATGTCTCTAATGAATTTTATCAGCTCTGGCTCGATCCGAGCCTGGCTTATTCGGCCGCTATCTTTGCGCCTGGTCTGGATTTGGCAGCCGCTCAGGAAAATAAATTCAGGACTATCTGTGAGAGTATCAAGCTGCAGGCGGGTGATCATCTGCTCGAGATCGGTTGTGGCTGGGGCGGATTCGCTGTTTATGCGGCCAAGAACTTCGATTGCAAGATCACGGCCATTACTATTTCCAAAGAACAGCATGCTTATGCCAGCGAACTAGTCGCTCGATCGGGTCTAGGAGACAGGATCGAGATCCGTTTGCAGGACTATCGCGATCTCGAAGGTGCCTTTGACAAGATCGTTTCGATCGAAATGATGGAGGCCTTGGGGCACGCTTATGTACCGCTCTTTGCTCGCCAGTGTGAGCGTTTACTCAAGCCCGGCGGTCGCTTGCTCTTGCAATGTATTACTTATCCGGATGAGCATTTTGATTCATATCTCAAGGGGACGGATTTTATTCGCAAGCATATCTTTCCGGGCGGGGAGCTTATCGCTCTCGGTCATTTGATCGACACTCTGGAAGAAACAAAAAAACTTCGCGTCATCAAACGCCTTAGTCTGGGCTTGGATTATGCACAGACCTTGGCAGTCTGGCGACAGAATTTCGAAGCGCAAAAGCCGGCCATTCTCGCGCTCGGCTTCGATGAGAATTTTTACCGCAAGTGGCTTTATTATTTTCTCTATTGTGAGAGCGGCTTCCGGAGCCGTTATATCGATGATTATCAGATTACGGTGGAGAAGAAAGCTTGATTCGATCCGTTTTCTTTTATCCATAGAAATACAAAAAGAGAGGAAATAATTTCCTCTCTTTTTTAGTCTGTCTGTCTATTTTTTCAGCGGATCGTAACCATTCAACACTTCGATGCCGTCCGGATAGCCGTCACTATCCGAGTCGGCTTTCTTTGGATCGGTGCCGATCGCTTTTTCGTGTTTGTCGCCAAGGCCATCTTTGTCCGTGTCTACGTCACGGGTGGCGCCGGAGTAGGCGATAGCGCGGATCATGTCCCAATCGGTCGCTGAACTTGGCGTACGCTTGAAGATAGCTTTGAAGCTCGTGATTGCCGCTTTTTCGCTATCCGGATTCCGCTTGGCCGGGCGCAGGCCATAAGCGATAACAACGGTGGCGGCATCATCGTGGGCTTCTTTGCGATTCGGGTAGCGGAGATAGATCTTTTTGAATGATTCGGCGGCTTTTTTCTCGATCGCCTTGGCGCTCTGTTTCGGCCAGCGACCATTGGCAATCTTGATGCAGTCGGACCAGTCTTCAGTACTCTTGGGTAGGCGGCCAAAGGCGGATCGGAATGAATCGATAACGCCGGCCCGTTCACCGGCTCCGAGTTTGCCGGTATCCGGCGAACCGTAGGCAATAAAATTAGTTAAAGCGTATTGTTCTCTGTCGGATAAGATGGAAATATCTATTCCCATCTTTGTTTTCAGGGTGTCGCGGGCTGCTTGCTCGTTTTCGTGTTTGCGAGCGGTTTTCATGACGGAAGTGATTTCATTTATGTCAGCCCTTATTATGAAATCTGCTTGTTCTAGATAAAGCTGGTCGATACCTGTTTGCGCGCTTATCGGAGCGACTGCTGGTGTAGGCGCAGGGACCGGGTCCGGGGTGACAGTGGCTAAGCCGGGCGCATAGACGCAGGGTTGTTTCTTGGCTTGTTCTTGGTCGGTTTTCAAGCGGCAACCAGCCGGTGTCTTGGCAAGTACTTCCCGGTATTGGTAATTGTCGCTCTGGCAGCTACCCCAATCGCCGTAAGTGACACTCGTGCAGTAGCTGGAATAGGTGGAGCCACCGCCGCCTCCGCCACTGCTCGAAGGGGGAGTCGGAATTTCCTCGACTTCTTCCGCTTCGGCCGGATTGACAAAGAAAGGAACGATCACGGCAAAGACGGTGAAATGGTCGGTCTGGGAGCCATAGCTTAGTTTGTAGTCATAGGGGTTGATCTGGCCGGAATCAAGCTTGTTTATGAAGGAATCAAAAGCGGGGACGGAAGTGGCCGTATCAGTATAGAGAATCCATTCTGTATCGTCTGAATCATTCTTGTAGTAGGCGGCTCGATTCGTATTCAGGCTGACCCATTCATTGACACTCGCATCCCAATAGGAATTGCTGCTAGTCCGGAGCGATGAGGTGGCAATCTCAGCGCTTGCTAAGCCGGCTAAAACATCAGCTTTGTAAAGAATGATTTCCAGATCGGCATGATCAGCCAGGGTATTGATGCTCTGTCCGGAATTATCAAGGGCGCTGACGGAGATTCCGCTGCCGCCAAAAGGGTAAGCGGAGCCAGTCTGAGCGACTGCCGCTGTCTTTTGCGCGCTGAGGCTGCCAGCCGCATTCGATTCGCCAAAGGCATTGGGCGGAATACTGAGACGGAGACCGCTGCCCTCTGGCGCGCTATCATCGAGTGAGCCGCCGGCGGCCGGGATGATCTGTTTCATCTTGCTCACGGCTGTCCAATCAGCATCTTCGGTCAACTTTATATCCTTGTTGGTCGCCGGTAAACTGCTGACATCCGAGGAAAATACCGTCTCTAGGAAACTATCCGCGCGTCCGTATATGCGCCAAGCGCCAGCAATGACCGGAAGCTCATAGGAGCCATCCGGCTCGGTCGGAGCGTTTACTCGGCGGCAAGCCGTGGCATCATCATTGTCGCGGCAACCGCTCGTTTCAGCCCGGACAAAGCCATGCGCTAAACCTTCACCAGTATCATAGCTATTGTCTGCGTCCTGGTCGGCATAGATATGTCCGCTGATAAGGGCTGTGGCAGGGAGCAGGAGAAGGTTCTGGGTCAGATCGGCTGCTATCTCTTTTCTGAGCGCTTCACCAGAGACAAAGCCAGGCTTGGTGGTATCGAGACGAAAATTCGTGCCTTTGGGAATTGTCAGGGTATAGCTACCATTTGAAGCAGAAAGGGTGCCATGACGCAAGCCATTGTCGAGATTCGTGAGACTGACCCAGGCGTTGGCCAGCTCGTTTCCGGCGCTGATCGTCCCGGAATAGACAGTCCCGGAGACTGTCGCTAGGTCGGTGCCGAGGGTCGGGAGGGTAAAGCTGAGGGAGTTCGTAAACTCTGTATCGACTGAGCCATCGCTCGGATCGAGATAGATCTCATCCGGGCTAAAGCGGCCAAGACCGGGAACATCGAGCGAAATAAAATATTTTCCTTGGACTAGTTCGAGGAGGGTAGTGGTAGACAGATCGGCCAGATAACGTTTTTGGATGAGACCGGTCGCGAGTCCGCTGGCGTCGATGCCGCTTATCTGCAGGTAGCCGTTCTGATTCGGGCTGGCATTAGGAAAGCTGAATAGGAGAGAGCTGGTTTCTGCAGAATCAACGATCAGGTCAGCGCCAGTGACGGGATTGCTGCGGAGATCGACATTGGCCGGATTCTGGCTGAAATCATCATCAGCCGCTTCATTGAGAGTATTGTCTCCGTCCAGGTTAGTGATACTGATCTCACCAAAGTTTGGTGTCCAGATTACGACGCGATAGATGCCAGCAAGGACGCTGAGAGAATAGCGGCCGTTCGAATCAGTCATTGTGTTGTAGTCTTGACCGAGATAATTGCCGTTTAGGTCGTAGCGCAAGGCTCGGATAGGCAGATTGGCAAAGGGTGATTCGAGGCTAGAATAATCTCCATCATTATCCCGGCCGGCTCGGCCTGAAATGCTAAAAAAGCTGGCATCTAGCTCGGGCGCGATATTTATGTCGGTTTTAGAAGCGTCAATGAGACTGATCGGCAAGGGGTATTCCTGACGGCCAATGCCGGGAGCATCGCTAGCCAGGCGCCATGTGCCAGGGCTGGCGTAAAGAGTGTAAGAACCGGTCTGGTCGGTGACGGCTGAAGCATGGCCTGGGCCATCTTCTTGCCAAGCCCAGACGGGAGCATTGGGGATGGCAAAGCTGGTCGAGGACAGAACCTTGCCAGAGAGGCTAAAGGCGGGGCGCATGAGCTGAATAACCAATCCACTCGAGTCGCCGTTGACTACCAGGCTTTTTTCTTTGGCCGAGGGGAAGCCTGTCTTGTAGGCGTTTATCATGTAGGTGCCGGTCAGCGGGATGCGGAGATTGAAAGTGCCGTCGCTCGCGCTCTTGGTGTAAGCGCCGCCATAGCTCGAGAGAGGTCGATAAGCCCAGACATCAGCTAGAGGAATCCCGCTGCCATTCGCGTCTTGGATGCTACCGCTGATATTGGAGACACTCTGGCCGCTGACTGAGAAACTGAGGGCAGCCGCATTCGTGCCATCACTGCGAAAATCTCTCGGAGTGGGCGGAAACCAGTCTGGCATGACTGTCTGGCTAGAGAGATTGGAATCAGCTAGAGAACGCCTGAGGCCGACTTTCCAGTCGCCGGCTGGCAAATAGAGGATGGCGCTAGTCGCTTGATTGCCGACATTACTTATGGTCTTTAGGCGGAAACCGCTCGGGGAGCTAGCATAGATATCGACATTATCAGGCTGTCCAGCGGTTGAAAAATCGCCAGACAAGGAAACTGTAAGCGCGGAGCCGCTGCTGTTTTCAGCGATAAGATTTATATCCCTGATCTGACTAGTGCCAGAGACGCGGATCGGCTCGGAGCCGCCGTTTTTCAGATAGCCGTTGCCGGCGAGATCGATACGCGGATTGACATAGAGATAATAATCTCCGTCCGGAAGATTGTTAAATACATAATGTCCGTCCGGACTAACATCGCCAGTTCCGGTGATACTGGCTAATGTTTCGAAGGAGCCAGCCTGAGCGGAGCCGAGATAGACTTTTAGGCTACCGTTCTGCCCGGCTCCGACACCGTGGATATCACCGCTTATACTGCGGAGTCCGCCGTTCTGGAGATAGAAGGGGAGCGAGCTGATCGACTCGAGGAGGCCGCCGTCCGGGCTAAAGGTCTTGACAGTAACGATATAGCCGCCAGTCATAGGATCTTTAGGGATGATCGAATTGGTGATGGCGGCAAGTTCGAAGCGGAGATAGTCATTTGCTAAAGTCGGGGAACCGCTGGTCACGATATTGATCAGACGCTCAGCAATTTCAGCCTGGACGGACGCGATGTTGACTGAGCCAGTATTCTCGCCATTGATGTCATTTGAGATATTGCTGTAGCTAGGCAAGGCGACATTGCTGATATTGAAGCCTTCGGGAAAGGCCAGGGTGATGCGGCCTCCGGCAGGAATTGCGCGGCTGAGCGGGAGCCGGAGATTGTAATAGCTATTCTGGCCAGCGAGCGCATTTAGCGGAAAGATATTCGCCTTCATCAGGCTGCTGGAATTTAGGTCGCTGCTTAGGCTACTCTCATTCGGAGCCAGGGCTATTTCCGTATCGGCGCTATCGTAGATCGGCCCGCGGGCGGCGTTTAGATGGCTGAGGTCACTCTGTCTTTTTCCGTTGTCGCTGATGATATTACCGGATTTATCACGGACATTATCGACAAAGACTTGGAAATGGCTGGCTGTGTCAAAACTCAGGCCCTTGATAATGAGAGTGTTTGTGTCTTCCGTGTATTCGAAACTTAATGGGAGACCAGCGAGATTCAGCCCGCCGATGCTATTGTAAGGGGCGAGCAGAGTGGGTGCACAGCTCCAACTACCAGGGGTGGAACAGCTGCTAAAGCTCATTCCGTTCAGATAATAGTTGGCTGGATTAAGGACAGAATAATACCAGCCGCTTTCATTTTCTTTGGCGCGGCTCATGGCTTCGGAAAAGGTAATGGCAAGTGCATAGTCGTTGGCATTGGCAAAATTGACGCGCGGAGCTTGGGTGTCAGCCGGACCGGTCTGGAATTCGATGCTTGTGCTGGCTAGCATCGCATTGCCAGCCAGATCCTGGCAGCCTCCGACTGCGAGCGTGTAGCGAGAGAGAGGCATGAGAGCGTAGAAGGGTGAGAAGCGAGCGGTCCGGGCGGCTGGATCATATTCCAGCTTGCCATTCACGATCATGTTGCCAGAAAGGAGGCGGATGGTGTCGAGCCGGATGCTGGAAGGATCGATAGCTTCGGAAAAGGCGATCTGCAGGCTACTGATCCCGACATTGATTGTCGGCACATTGCCGTTGTCGCTAGCGGGGTAGCTGGCAACGATGGTCGGGGCGCTATTATCCGTGAGAGTCGGGTCGGTGCGGAAATTCATCTCATAGGCAATGATAGGATCAAGCTCAGTGCAGGCTTCATTATCGCAGCCGTCCGGTCCCGGATCAGCCATATAGAGATGGCGCAGACTGCGAGCGCTGCCCTTGATGCGGAGCACCCACCAGGTCTTCGCGCTATCCAGAGCTGAGAGCGGGTCAATTGTCAGTATCTGTCGGGTGGCCGGGTCCAGACTCAGATTAGCAGGGACAGCTGAACCGAGAGTCCAAGTGGCGGGATCATCGACCGGAAAGAGCTGGACTCGTCCGTAGAGGCTAGCGAGATCCATGGCTTCGCTAAAGCGGAGCATGATGGAAGAGTTTAGGGCATTGCCGAAGCTGCCAGCTGGAGGGGTGGAATGGGTTATTTTTGGCGGTAGATAAGCACCGCTACTGCCATAGGCGCTGAAATCAGTGACCAGGCTGCTTATGGTCGAAAAGCTCAAGGTGTAAGCACCGTCTATATCATTGCCGGTGATCGGATTACCAGCGGTATCGCGGACATTCTGGGTGATTACTAGTTCGTATTTTGACCCATAGGCTAGGGTGTCGGGGGTGTCGCTGTAAAAACGGGCTGACTGGCTCAGGGAGTCATAGCGGACCTGGCCGGCGATCCGGTCTGAGCCGTTGCTCGTCAGGTAGATATTCGATCCGGCGTCCGAGGCGTCTTGATCATTGATAGAATAAGGGTCCATCGGACGGTCGAAGTTGACGATGATGGGTGAACTGCTGGTCGTGAGCGTAGAGCAATCATTCTCGCAGTAAAGGCTGCGCGGGGCGTTGATAAAGCCGTCTTGGGGGGAACTGGAGCGGATGATCGGATTCTGGCTCAAAGAGCTCGTGTAGAAATTCGTTGAGCCTTCATTGAGATAGATCGCTATTCCGCTCTGACCGAGGTAGCTATAGTAGGAAAGACTTTGGTAAGCGGTCTTATGGGCCCTGATCATCAGTGTTCCGGCTTCCAGACTATCGTCGGGGTAAGAGAAATTGCCTTCGTTATCCGTAAATACCAGACTATTGGCTCGACCTTCGAGAAAGACGCTTGTCGTGGCAAGCGGGAGACCATTGCTTCCGAATATCTGGCCGGACAGATCAGGTAAGGCATCGCTATCATTATCATCAGGAATAATGTCGATTATAAAGGGAGAGGCTTGGGCCTGAGCTTCGGTGCTGGCTGTAGTAGAAGCGGAGAGAAGGCGGGAACGGGTACCGTCTGATGCAATCAAATAATAAGCGTAATTTTTATTTGCATCGATAGGACCGTTGATAGAGCAAGTATACAGATCATCCGTGTATTCGATCCTATCGCAATCAACAAAACCAGGGCTATCAATCTGGAAATT
>CAZIGB010000021.1:0-13157 GCA_964539005.1 uncultured Gammaproteobacteria bacterium
CAAAAACCATTAGCTCTCAGCCTTCAAATAAAAAAATGGTCCGTCCAATAAAATAAAAGAATAATGCTCGACCATAATAAGCAGACCGCCTCGTTCGGTCTTTATGGCATACCAATGGTCACAAACCTCTGCTTCAAAACCCAATTTACCGGCCTGTGTCGATCCATATTTTTCATTTTCAAGCAAGTAAGCGAACTTTTCAATGTTAAATTTTCCCGGCAAACTCCGACCAATCGGCAAACAGAAATATTTGCCTCGTACACTTTTAGCCAACCCTTCTACATCTCTTGCAATCCGACGATTTGTCTCCTGCGCATTCTCAGACGAAACACAGGCCCGAAGCATTAAAAAATTCTTGGCATGCATCGCCATGAGCGCTTCGGCAACATTGCTAAAACGTTCAGGAAAACTAGGATGATAAAGATTATAGCTAAGTCCGATGTGTCGGCTCAGATCCTTGTCGGAAAATATCTTTCGAAAACGTCGCTCTCGCTCTTTTTCCTCTTTAAGAAAACCGGAAGTATTGATAAAAAAGAAAGACAAACGCTCGTAGCTCTTAAAAATCTGAACAATCTCTTCCAAATTTTTACACAAAAGCGGTTCTCCGCCGCCGGTAATCAGGATTGAAAGATCCCATCGGCACCGACGTGCCTCATTGACAATCGCCTGCGCCATCGAAGGCTGAAAATAGAGCGCATTTTTCATGCCACTATCTTCGATACAATGGCGACAACCAGTGTCGCAAATATTAGTCGGATAAAGACGAATACCAAGATAACCCTGACTGGGAAAAATCTTTTTAAGCCATCGATAATAAAACATTAGCCCTATCCTCCGTATTTATACTGAATCGATTTTGATAAAAAGAACATTTATGGATATTCCATCCTAATACAGAAAAATAGAAAAATCAAGACCTTGACTGTAGGACAAATAAAAAAAGAAGCCAAGTAGCTTCTTTTTGTGCAAGCTAATTCAAGTAAAAAGATTAACGAGTAATGATCCGATCGATAATGCCGTATTTCTTGGCCTCTTCCGCTGTCAAGAAGCGATCCCGGTCCGTATCATTCTCGATCTTTGAGACTGGCTGACCGGTGTGCTTGGCAAGTATCTTGTTCAGCCTGTCCTTGACCTTGAGAATATGCTCCGCCCGGATCTTGATATCGCTCGCCTGGCCTTCGGTCCCGCCCATGACCTGATGGATCATGATTTCTGAATTCGGCAGAGCAAAACGCTTGCCAGCCGCTCCGGCCGCCAGGAGAGTAGCTCCCATCGATGCGGCCATGCCGACACAGATCGTCGAAACATCTGCTCGGACATATTGCATGGTATCATAGATTGCCATACCCGCCGTAACGGATCCGCCCGGAGTATTGATGTAGAACTTGATGTCCTTGTCCTTGCTTTCTGCATCCAGAAAAAGAAACTGAGCAATGACAATATTGGCGACGTGATCAGAAACCGGCTCACCAAGAAAGATGATCCGATCGCGAAGCAACCGAGAATAGATATCATAAGCGCGCTCGATATGGCCAGATTTTTCAATGACTGTAGGAATAAGAGGCATATGTTTTTAGAATTTATTATTAAGCTTATCAGATGGATTATAAGGAAAAAAGAGAATTTAGTCAATCCTGGTTTTTGCTTATCACCCATCGCTCATTCTCGCGCCTGATAAAACCCGGAAAAGAAAAGCCGGCGGCGGCCCGATGTCCGCCTCCGCCCAAGCGATGAGCGAGTTTGGCCATGTCAATCCCAGGCTCCGAGGTCCGGAGATTGCCTTTGATAAGTCCCTTGCCTGCCGCCCGGATCAGAACCAAGCCATTGACTCCGTATAGATTGCTGAGAAATCCGGCAATCCCCTCCATCTCCTCCTCACTGCACTGGCATTCAGCGATGTCTGTCTCGGTCAGGACCGCAAAAGCGATATTGTAGCGCTTATTTATCTCCAGGCTGCCGATCGCTCGCCCCCAAAGCTTCATTGCGGCAATACTCTTGTTGCGCCAGGTCTCTTCGGTAATGAGCGGAAATTTGGCTCCATGGAGCAGCATTTCCGAAGCGATCGCCACGGTCTTGTCTGTTGTCGAAGGGTAGAGAAAATTGCCAGTGTCAGTCAGGATGCCGGTCAGGATACAATTAGCCAGCCGCTTATCCAGCTTTACGAAATTGGCTTTAAAAAAATAATAAAGCAGCTCAGAGGTCGAGGCCGCTTCAGTCAGCCTGATCTCGAGATCAGCATAATCATCGATCCGAGGGTGATGATCGAATTCGATCGCATACTGATGTCCTTTGCGTTTCCCGATTTCGGCCACCAGATTGGTCCGCCCCAGACTGCCGCAATCGAGAGCGATAATCAGATCGTAAGCCGGAAAGTCAAGCTCTGTTTTGTCATTCTTGATCCGCTCAGACAAGGGCAAAAAACGCAAAGAAGCCGGGACCGGATCAAGACAAAAAGCGGTGAAATCTTTGCCCAGATCAGAGCAGAGAATCATCATCGCGCAAAGCGAAGAGATGGCATCGCCATCCGGCTTGCCATGCGTGACCAATAGTATCTTCTGGCTATTCTTTATCCGCTCGAAAGCGCGTTTGTATTTCCGGCTGATATCCATATCTTTGCTCAAGGCTCAATCCTCACTGTCGATCTCCTTGATCTGGCGCAAGACTTCGTCGATTTCCAAAGAATATCGGATCTTTTCATCCACCGCCCAATTGAGACGAGGAATATATTTCAGATCAAGCTTATCCTTCAAAGCTTTGGTATAGTCCTTGCTCTGTTTGCGGAGCAGAGCCAAGGCAGTGCCAGTGTGGTTCTCGGGCAGAACTGAGATAAAAATCTTGGCATAGCGAAGATCCGGCGAAGTATGGACGGAAGTCAAAGTGATAAGCCCCTCTTTCATGACTGCCTGTTCGGATACGAGCATAGCCAATTCGGAAAGGAGCTGTTCGTTTATCTGTTTTACTCTATGTGACATATTTTTTCATAAAAACAAGATCCTTCTTGCCAAAATCTGCGCTCATAAGCACAGAAACAATGGGGAGGAAAGATCTCGTTCGGAGTGTTTATTCGGTTTTTTCTTCAATATAGAATTGGATAATATCGCCCTCTTGGATGATCGGATCACCGACAAAAGTAATGCCGCAATCCTGCTCTTCGCTCACTTCTGTCACTTCCTCCTTGCCGCAACGGACGGAAGTAACATCGCCAAAGGCGACCAGAGTCCCGTCGCGCATGACTTCCGCCTTCGAATTGTGCCGGATAAGATTATCTAGTATCGTGCCGCCGACGATCTGGCTCTTAGCGTCAGTCTTGAATATCGCCTTGACCTTCATCTTGCCCAGGTCCTTGCGAACTATTTCGACTCCGACCACCTTCTTCATCTCCTCCTTAACAGCATTGATCAGATCATAGATTATACTGAAAAGGCGGATTTCCACCTTGCGTTCGCGGGCTAGATCCTGGATAGGACCGAGCGCTTTTACATTGAAGCCAAGCACGAGCGCGCCGCTGGCTTCGGCTTGCTTGATATCGCCATCACTGATATTGCCCAATCCGCGGCGGATAATCTTGACATGGGCTTTCTTGGTATTGATCTTTTCCAATGATTCCTCGATTGCCTCAGCCGAACCGAGGACATCGGATTTGATTATGACATTGATAAGTTTGCCATCAAAATGCTCGAACTCGGAAGAATCGACCCGGCCATGCACATTACTCTGGTCGGCTGTCCGAACTTTCTTGTGCTTGACCCGTTCACCTTCACCGACCTGGACGATGTCGCCCACCGAGGGCATAGTCCGGAGTCCGATGATCTGGGCCGGAGCCGCTGGGCCGGCTGATTCGATTGTCTTGCCGAGATAATTCCGGAGCGTCCTAACTTTGCCGATTATCACACCGCCAAAGATTAGCTGATCGCCGACCGCGAGCGTGCCATTCTGGACGAGGATAGTCGCCACTGGCCCAGCGCCCTTGCTGACATGCGACTCGATGATTGTGCCGACGGCGTCAGCTTCCGGATTGGCTTTGATATTATCTGCCTCGGTCTCAGCAAGTAAAAGAACCATATCGAGCAGCTCATCGATACCCTGCCCCTTGAGAGCAGATATCGGCGCGCAGATCGTCTTGCCGCCCCAATCCTCGGGCACGATCCCAAGCTGGTTCGATAGCTCCTGTTTGGTCTTCTCGATATTCGCCTCTGGCTTATCGACCTTGTTGATCGCAACGACAAAAGGGATCTTGGCGGCTTCAATGATGCGGAACGCCTCGACTGTCTGCTGCTTGACGCCATCATCAGCCGCAACGACCAGAATAGCGATATCGGCAATTTTGGCTCCGCGACTACGCATAGCCGTAAAAGCTTCATGGCCAGGCGTATCGATAAAGGTGATTGGCTGCCCTTTGCGCGCGACCTGGTAGGCGCCGATGTGCTGGGTGATACCGCCCGCTTCTCCTTCGACGACGTGCGCTTGGCGGATGCTGTCGAGGAGTTTGGTCTTACCATGATCGACGTGGCCCATCACGACGATGACCGGGGCCCGATCAAGCATCTTATGTTCTTCTTCTTTGGCTAATATGTCTTTCAAAGTATCAGAACCATCTGCGTCTATAACTTCATCCTCCGCTTCCTTGCGCAAAACCTCGATGCCAAGCTCAGAACCGACTAGCCAAGCTGTATCGAAATCAACTTTTTCATTAAGTGACGCAAAAATACCATTCTTCATGAGGACCGAAAGAATGGCGCTGATCGGCACGCCGGTCACATTTGCCAGATCGCGCACTGTCACGACATTCGGTAAGCTGATAGTGCGATCTTTCACATCTCGCTTGATTTCGTGTCTCTCTTGCCGAGTCGCCAGCTCCTGCTCGATCCGCATGCGCCGTCTCAAGACCGGCCAATCTTTGATGATCTTTGAGGCAACCGCCTTATTGATCTTGATGGCCTTTTGCCCGATATCAAAACCAAGCTTAGGCAGCATGTCCCTGAGCTCCTGAGGAGAGATCTTTAAGATTCTGGCTAGTTCGGTAATATTCATCGGGTTTTTCGGCTAATAAACGACTGGCGGCAGACGAGAATTATGACTTTTAGATAAATTAAGAGACAGAGATCCATCTGTCTTGTTTTGCCTTCAGATTACAATTTTTGAATAAAAAAGTCAATACCAGACTTCTTCCTATTTAACTATTTATGCCAAATTAGCTTCTTTTTAGGGGTAATAAATAATTTTTCTTGAACCCTCTTGACAAATTTATAGAATATGCTATACTAGAAAATCAAATCAAAAAATCTGGCAGGGGAAAAGCGCATAAGCACCCCGTACAAAGTCCTGCCAGTTACCAAAAACAAATCACCGTCCAAGGAGGGTAAAAACGTAGCGGAGAGCCCTACAAGCTGGCTACTATAAAAGTAGCAATCCGCTCACAAAACATCACAAAAGAGAAAAAGAACCTGCGCCTGCTGGACGCCAACCAACACCCGCGTTACCAGCGCTCCGCCCGAGAACGGCCAAAAGATCAGCAGGAAAACTGAAAAGAGGAGACCCCAGTAGCGGAGAGCCCTACAAGCTGGCTACTATAAAAGTAGCAATCCGCAACATACCACAAAAAAAAGAGAAAAAACCTGCCTCGGTGGGTCGCCTGGTCCCGATGGACACAGCGCAAGCGCCGCCCACGCACCCCTCAACGGTCACCGACAGTGAAAAAACACCAGGAGGAAACCGGTAGCGGAGGGCCTTACCAGCTGGCTACTATACAAGTAGCAATCCGCAATCACAAAAAATCCACTACTAAAAACAAAAGAGCTTGCCCGCACGAACACATCCGTGCGGGCTTTTATCTTTTTCGTATTAATCCGGTCTGATTATCCAATAAACAAGACTAATCGCCTAGGCCAACAGATTTATCTTTTCCAGACGCGCAATCCGCTCTTCCATCGCGGGGTGGGTGGAAAAGAGCGACATCAGAGCAGAGCGGCGGAAAGGATTGACAATAAAAAGATGGGAAGCCGTCTCTTGCTTGGGTGTGGCTGTGAGCGGATGACTCTTGGCGGCCGCCTCAAGCTTGCGCAAGGCATTGGCCAGCCCCTGTGGCACGCCCGAGATACGGGCGCCAGCCTCATCAGCCAGATACTCGCGCGAACGCGAAACCGCCAAATGCAGAAGAGTAGCGATAATCGGCGCCAGGATCATCATTGCTATAGCGCCAAAGATTCCGCCGCCACCTTCTTCGTCATCACTGCCGCCGCCAAAGATATTAGCAAAATAAGCCATCTGCACCAGATAAGAGATCGCCCCCGCAACAGTCGCAGCAATACTGCCGATTAGCATATCGCGATTCTTGATGTGGGCCAGCTCATGCGCCACCACGCCTCTAAGCTCTTCCTGATTCAAGATCCGCATGAGTCCCTTGGTCACCGCCACCACCGCGTGCTTCTCGTTGCGACCAGTCGCAAAGGCGTTCGGCATTTCCGTATCGATCACATAGAGACGCGGCATAGGCAGCTTGGCCCGCTCAGTCAGCTCTTTTAAGAGCTGATAGAGCTCTGGATATTGTTTTTCCTCGGCTGGCTTGGCGCCATAGGTAGCCAGAACAATCTTGTCCGACCACCAATAAGCCCCCAGGTTCATCGCAGCCGAAATGATCAGGGCCAAAAACATCCCGCTTTGCCCGCCCAAAAGATAGCCGACCAGCATGACCAAGCCAGTCAATAATCCGAGAAAAAATGTTGTTTTTAATTGATTCATATGTTTGCGCTAAGCGTCCCTCTTTCCTCCTTAGAACAAGCAGAGACAGATATTCTTATTTTTTTATTTTAAAAAAGCCGGCCAAAAAGCCGGTTTTAATTGACGCCAGTTCATCGCTTCGGAGCGCTGCTCTCTCGTGAGGCAGACCTATCGCTCTTTCACTCCCTGACATCCAAGGCTATCACAATATAACAAAAGAGAGAAAAAATAGCAAGACCCGAATCTGGTCTAAATAATTCATTTTTTATAATAAAAAGTCCCGCCGTAGATAATTCAGCGGGACCAAAGAATCAACCTTTAATTATTCAACTCTCGCACCAGGCGCTTCCCGCCATTGATAAACCAATCACTTTGCGTAAAACTAGCAGAGCATCAGCAGTCGTTACGGATCCGCTACAATCGACATCACCATTATTTGCAACTTCCTTCCAGGCACTTCCCGCCATGGACAAACCGAGTGAACGGCGCAAGACAAGCAAAGCATCACTCGTTAGGATCTGTCCGTCCTGATCGACATCGGCTCGCGAAAAAGCAGTCGTCTCTCCCGAACCGAGACGGAGCGGATAGCCCTGGGCATTAACTGCGCCCTGGGCATCAGTCACATAGAGATAGGCTTGCGCGCCATCAACAAAAGATCCTTTGCGCACGGTAGCCTGGATCGAATTCGCTGACCAGGACAAAGGAGTGAGCAGACTGAGATTGGTCGAAGCGCTATAAGTAGGGGCATTACCGATCTCGACCCGAGCCCGGGCAGCGGCGCCTCGGGCAAAATAGACATCATCGATATAAATATGCGCGCCCGGATCCTCGCGACCAAAGCCAGGCAGAGTAAGGATATTCCACGGATCATCGCTATGAGCCGTACTAAGATTGGTCTGATTGAGCTGGATCTTATTACCCTTGGCACTTACCTCCTGATTCCAGACATAGGCGCCAGAGACAGCATTCTTCATTGCCACCGAAACCCTGATCCAGGTCCCCTTAGCAAAAGTCGTATCGATCCATTCTCCGCCGCCTCTCTGCGGAGCCGCCGTATCGTCTGCCGGAAAGACGGCGATAGTCGCGTCACAATTACTGTCACTCAAACAAACGCTTACATAATCCGATCCCCAGGGCCAATTATCTCTTTCGTCCCCGATCCAGAACCATTTCCAATTCGGCAGACCGGCTTCCGGGCCCTTGGTGCCGGGCACATGTGAATCGAGCGGCATATATTGCCACCAAGAAAGAAAGATATCCGCATTCTGGACATTGGCATAGCGCAAGGCCGGCCCTGAGCCGTAGTATTGCGACCAATCCACTTTCATGGATTTGCTACCGCTCACTGCCCGATCAGCCGAATAAAGCTGGATCGTATTTCCCAGCTCGCTCCAGTTACCGATATCGGCAGAGCCAGCCTTTGTCGAAACCTGCGATCCGCTTGTCCCCTTCTCAAAAGAATCATAGAGAAGCATTTCTGGTCCATTGCTCCCGAAGCTGCTACCGCTGATCGTGATGTTTTGTCCATTAATAACAGTGCCGCTGATGCCACTGATACTGGGCGCGCCCCAAGCTAGCTGGGGCAGAAGCAAGAATGTAAGCAAGAAAAGGCTTTGCCAAATTTTAGCCATTGATTTATAGATTATTATTAATTGCCCACATTATAACATTTTTCTGTCATTTTTTTAAATATTTTTTCTTTTTTCGCCCAAGAAAAAAATGCGCCAAAATAGCGCATTTTTTTATCTTCTACGATTTATCCGTCTTATCTTTTAGCCCCACTATAAGCGATCGCGCGAACGAGATCCCAATCGCGCGCCCGGATCGGATCGGCACCATAGATATCTTTAAAACTCCGGATAGCTGCCCTCTCACTTTCGAGCTTGCGATCAGCTGGCCGCAGACCATAAGCGATCACCACGAGAGCGGCATCATCATGTTTATCATTCCGATCAGCTGGCCGCCGATAAATACGCTCGAATTCTTTCTCTGCTTCCGCTTCGGCTAAACTGCTTCTTTCATTCGGCCAACGACCGTTTGCGATCTTGATCACATCTTCCCACTCTGCTAAAGTCCGAGGCAATTTAGCAAAAGCGCTCTGATAAGAGCTCAGAACGCCTGCTCTCTCTCCCTGCCCCAGACGCAAAGTGCTTTTTGTCCCATAGGCGATAAAATTAACCAAAGCCCCTGATTCTTCAATACTAAAGCCCTCGGTCGCAGCCAGCACCTTCTCATAGACGCTCTGGATTCTGGTCTCTTCGCCTTTTTCCTCCTGACCGGAAAGATGTGAAAGGAGCGACGCTTTGTCCTGGACACTGTCCTTCACTAGCTCGGCTTCACTCTTGTTTGGAAATTCCGCTTCGATACCCAGTACCACCACTTCTTCATCAGCTTCGATCGGCTGCGCTTCTATCTCTACACCCACATTCAAAACACCTGTTACCGGATCGAATACCTGAGGCACTCCCGGCTCCGGCTTTTTATTAATCAGCAAAGAGCCGCCACCTCCGCCACTCGAGCTCGGCTGAGGCTTGCTGATGATTTTCACTGTCCTGGTCACTTCTTTTGCCTGATTGCCTGCCGCATCAGCCACGTTATAAGTCACGAGATATGTTCCCAAAACAGATATGTTTACCGGATTATTAGTGACAATCAAAGTGCTGATATTCCCGTCCTGGTCGTCCAGGGCAATCGCCCCGGCATCATGATAGCTTTCACCGAGATAAAGACTGACCTTCGATTGGCCGACGAGAGTAATCACCGGGGCTGAAATATCTTTTTCCGAAAAAGTCGTTTGCCAACGGAGATAAGGATAGCCGTCATTCTTAGTCGGATCGATCGCCCAAATATTTTCAAAGTCCCAGCCCGCATAGCTTGCCGCGTCCTTCATGGCGACTGTGCTAAGGCCATTCTCATTCAGACAATTCAAACCATCGGTACCGCACATATTGGCCAGGCCTGCCACTTCCCTATCCCAATAAGAAGCGCTTTGATTGCCCGCGTATTGCCAACCGATAAGGGCGCCGTTATAAACACTGTCATTGATCTTGGCGCTTGAGTAAGAATTTATCAGACTGCCCTGGCTCAAACCGACAAGACCGCCGCCATTATCAGCAATGATCGAGCCCTTGAAATATGAGTCTCTAATAGTCCCGCCATAAGTCTGTCCGGCGATTCCGCTCGCATAGCCGCCGCTTCCGATCGTCATATCAGCCCAGGACTCAGAAATAAGCCCACTGTGCTGAGAGGCAAAACTGCCGCATTGGCCATTGCATTGCAAACGACCGGTGATAGAACTTTTCTTTATTTCTCCCCAAGTAAAGCCCGCAAAGCCGCCGCAATAAGTCGAATTGCAGATTATCTCTGCTTTTCTAAAATTGATATTTTCAACCGTTCCGCCCAGATTATCGAATATTCCAGAATTATCTGTCCGCAAATTCTGATACAGGCTATAGACATGGAAATTCTTACCGTCCAGCCTGCCCACAAAACTATGGCCGCCATCTCCGATTCCTTGAAAACCCTCCCCATTGTTCCAAGTCTTTGATTCAGAGCAATCGATATCATTGGCTAATTCATAATGCCAATGCAAATGCTCATTGATCGCCTGCAAATCAACGCAATCCTTGATCTGAGACGGATTGGCCATCGAACCCTCGCTCTGATTGTTGATCTTGATCGGCAGCTCTAATCGCGCTTCGTTACCAGCATTATCCGTCACGATCGCGTAAAGATTATATTCGCCGTCAGCAAACAAAGCGCTATCTAAAACATTAAAACCAAAATCGGGCGCATAAGGCCAGCTATAAACTGATCTTTGGGAAAGCTCCTTACAGTTCTCATATTCAGCCGGCAAAAGATTCTCTGTCCCATCACCGAGCCACAAACAAACCTCGCGCACATAAGAATTATCATCTTGCAATGAAACTGAAATATTCAGATCGCCGTTCACTTCATGATACTGATAATAAGGACTAACCGAGACATAACCGCTCGGCTCGACTGTGTCCACTTTTAGCTGCCGCGCTTCGCTCGCCACCTCTTGATCAGATGAGTCCTTCGCTATTACTGAATACTTATGCGAACCCTCACTTAGGGACCGCGCCTGATACTCGGCGCTCCGACCGTCACTGGCCAGATCCATCGCATAAGGGAAGATTTTGACCTCATCCACCCAAGCATAATCGCGTCCCTCGACCCCGCTCTGGCTCTTCTTGTATTTCCAGGCCAGTTCGTAGGTCCCCGCTGCCAAGGCATAGCTCTGCTCGGTCCAATCCTGCGCTCCGCTCAATTCGTCGCGCAATTCACCGTTCACATAAAAAGAAAAAGTATCAGTCGGCTCCGCCGTTGATACTTTCCACCAGAAGCTCACTCCTGAATCGCTGTCGAGAACGACTGTCCGCGTAAGTGAAGAATAATCATAGTATCCGCCGCCGCCAAAATAGCTGCTGCTGCGAGCCGAATAAGAACCGCTCTTCCGGATACTAGCATCGATTTCCCAATAATAACCATCCGAAGAAAAATAAGAGCTGTCCCCGTATTCCAGATCACCATTAAGAAGTTCGAAAGCGATCTCGGGCTCAGTCAATACTTGATCAGATTCAATCTGAAATAGCGGATCATTATAATTGATCCAGGTGTCATGAGCTGGACTCGGGTCGCTAAAAATCAGCGGTGAAATCCCAGCGCTAGCTCCGCTGAGAGCAACTAAGCCAAAGATCAAGACAAACAATGTCCCAAGCTCGGCTGATAACTTTTTTTTCATCATGGTTTTGATATTGCTAATTAGATTCTAATCCATAACTAATCATAGTAATATCAACCGACTATTGTCAAGCGCATTTAGCAAGAGAAAAAAACATCCGGCTAAACCTGAAAATAAAAAAACAAGCTCTTGACCAGATTGCCAGCAACGCTCTTTTAACCTATAATTAGGATATAAGAAAAATTTATGCCCAATCCTCTTTTCCAGCTTATCTCCAAATACAATCTCATCCGTTTGAGTGTAGTGATCACTGGCATCCTGATCATTGCGGTCGCCTTGAGCATCTCGAACAAATCCTCCAAAGTCGGCGGCCTGGCCGTCTTTGCCATCATTCTCTTTGTTGCCTTTCTTTTTTATATTATTCGCAAGTGGCTGCAGAATGAAGAATAAAAAATCAAACCCACCCAAGCATTCGTTCAGCCACCAAGCAAACAGAGATTGTAAATTTTGTAAAAAATAAATCAAAAAAAGACATCTCAATCAGAGATGTCTTTTTTTATCTGAATTATAGGCTGATCTCATAGGGACAGTTTGTTATTTTTAGTTTTTCAACCACACTCTTACAAGTATCGTTGCAAACTCCCCAATTTGGACAATTGCATAGGTAGACACATGTATCAATATCATAATCAGTTTTTTCAAGCTGCTTAGCATGATACCAATAACTCAACTTGTCTTTTAACAAAAAAAATATGATTGATAAACTGATAATTACTACAATGGTTGTGATTATCCATTTTGTTTTCATAGTTTTTTTCTTTAGCCGCTTATCGCATTGCAATGGCTATTAAATGTTAATTTCAAACAAGAAAGTTTTATTTTTTGTTTTGGGGGAAGGGCAGAGGGGAATTAAAGGGGTGAATAACCTTCCTCAAAACTCCTATTTATTTTTTTCCTTCAACAGAGAAAAATATGTTTTCACCGTTTACTGGCTCAAAATCATCTACTCTCTCAACTTCCAAACCATTGTTTTTTAAAGCATTTAGAATTTCTTCTTGTGAGTGTTGGTAGTAAATGCTTTTCGACATCGGATTGATTGGCACGTTTACCTTGCCAGTAACTTTCTTTCCGTCTTTTTCGTGATCAAAATAAAAAGATTCCCACGTTTTCTCTGCGTTTGGATTTGCTGTTACTATCATATATTTTCCACCTGGTTTTAGGATTCGAGCCAATTCGCTTGAAGCCTTTTCTAAATCTTCCAAATGAAACCAAACCATGATTGAAAAGCTTGCCTCGGCACTTTCCGATTCAATCGGTAGTTGATATGCGTCACCAATCCTGAACTGTCGTTGGTCGTTGTTGTAAAGTTCCTCAGCCCTTTTAACAAGAGATTTTGACGGTTCAACCCCAACATACTGTCCTTGAAAGTTTCCAAGCTTGTCAGAACAAATTCCTTGGCCAGAGCCAATCTCAACTACAAGACCCTCGTTTTGTTGAGCAATCCAATTTTGAAGGCGTGGATAAATTTCTTTATCACGACCCATATTTTTTTCGTTCTCAACGCTGTTAATCCATTCTTTCGCGACTTGTTCATCTTCGAAAGGGTTTTCTTCTTTAAATCGTTTTTGTTCAAATGTCTGTTCTTCAATATTTTTCATATATTTCAATTGAGCGCTAGCGAACTCCATTTTCCCCTTTTAATTTTTAAAAAATCTAATTTAAATTTTCCTTATTG
>CAZIGB010000022.1:0-12572 GCA_964539005.1 uncultured Gammaproteobacteria bacterium
TTGATGCAGAAGATCCTGTTAAGTATGATTTTGCATTATTTGGATTGGGTGCTATAGAAAGATTTTGATCAAAAAAGAATCGAATTTTATAATTCTCACTTCTACTTTAAAATACAAATGGCTTTGTAAATATTTGATTTACAAAGCCATTATTGCTAGTTGTATATTCCCCACATTTACTTAACCTCTAATTCACTGAATAAATCCTGAGTAGGCACGTAGGTGGTTTTGCCAAATGTTAAATAATGTTAAATTCCATCCTTTTGCTCATCTTCTACCCTATTTATTAATGTAGTCAAACAGATGACTATGAGAAATAAATAATTAGAGCATTAAATATTCAAGGAATGAAAGTTTATAAGGCAGAGTTTGAAAGCGGTAACTGGTGTTACATTTTCGCAGAATCTGAAGATTGGGCATGGCATTACTTCGATAAAGTAATGTATGAATGCTATTCAATTGTATCATTTAAAGAAGTGGGCAAAACCATTGCCGGAATCGTCTATGTATATTCCGGTGTACCCAATAATGAAAAGTTGCCAGACAGTAATGGTACTTTACACATGTGCCGTCACGAAAGAACAGAACGCTGGTATGAATTAATATGGTATTACTACAAACATTATTGGTGGGATTTAATGCACTTGAAAAAAGTAATTGAATGCAGGAAACAGTATAAAAGGATGGTGTTTGGTCTACCGAAAAATGACATTAAGAAAACTGCATAATTATGAAAAAGGCAATTATTCAAGTGGAATCTGAAATATCTACAAACATAAAAGACAATCCCTGTTTAGCTGATCGTGTTATAGCACATGAAGCTGCTGGATACAATGACAATATTAGCATTCTGTCCCTGCAATATTCAGGAGGTAAAAGATCATGAACTACCCTCTATAAAGGAGGGAGAGAAAATTATTAATAATAGCTGTATAATATATGAAAGACGAAAAAGAATTAACAATCGAAGAGAAGGAAATCCTTCTTGCTGCTTTAGATCATTACATTGATGCAAGTAAACGAATTAGGCCAAATTCGACTCAAGATGACGGAAAAATATCAAATCCAGAATTAATAAAATTTCAAGAGGTAAGAAAAAAATTGATAATCGGAATGTATCCAGTTGAGATATATAAAGAAGATAGAGCAAATAAATATGTTTCTGATAGTTGGTATAGCTACTGCTATTTGTGTGAAAAAACAACAAATTTACCATTCCCGGATTCGCCAATAATAAACAAACATTTCATCTGCCAGGAATGTTTTAAAAAGTACTCGCCAAAGTTATTTAACAGTACTTCCGACCAAAATAAAAAATTCTGGGAAGATGACAACAAATATTGGAAAGAGCAGAAAGAAGCCAAAAGAAAATCCAATAGCAAGGTATTAAATGAATCAGATTTATCTCAAGAAGACCTTTCTTCTTAAGCGCCAAAAAATAATTTGAGATTATTATTCTCGGCCTAACTCATCAATTCAAATAGTCTTGTAAATCAAGTATGTATTAGGTCATATGAATTAGTAGCATAAAAAGAAGGTAGTTGTCTACCGAAAAATAACACAAACAAAACAGCGTAATTATGAAAAAAACAATCATCCAAATGGAATTTGAAATATCTACAATTATAAGAGATAATCCCTGTTTAGCTGATCGTGTTAAAGCACTTGAAGCTGCTGGTTACGGAGACATAGTCTATGTATATGTGAGAAATAGAAGTATTAATCACAAATGCGGTATCGGAGATCTATTTTATTTACCACGGAAAAGAATGTACCGAATACAGATCGACAACACAGAACTTAATAAAAATTATCCTGCAGCCTGGTGCCTTAACATTCCGGAAACAGATGTAGTAATTGAAGATAAAGAACTGCCATTTTGAAACGTAGATGACCATTGTGGACAAGAGTGGTTAATGCAGTCCAAATGATAATTCCTCAGAATAAGCTGGTAACCCGCAAAGAATGGTAGCGACCCTAACTGAACCGCATTCGGGACAATTATTCGGTTTTCTTACGAATTCGTGTCTTTTCATAATTTAAAGATTATCTTTTCTTAAATTCAATTTTGTTCAGTAAAGGAGGAATAAGAAAAGGCATCCAGATCGCATTTATGACCGAATATATAAGACAATATTGGAAACTCAGATCCAGAAACAGCATACATAACGAAGTTATACCGAGATTTAATGCAAAAAAGAAGATGGGACCAAAAATCGCATTAAAGACTTTATCATTTATTTTCATGGCATATGAATTAGTTTAAAACCTTTTGGAGCCAAATCTGAGTTCTTTTTATGATATGGACTAATAAACAAAGTAGCAATAAATTCATCCCCGTTGAAAATATCATATATATCAATAGGATTCTCAATGTTCCCTGCTCCAGTAGAACCCTTTCGCTCATATCTCACTTTATTACCTTCAAGGGTTCTTAATCGTCCCAGATATGCCGTATTACCGAATATTGTATTGACCGGAATCGGATTTGTTACATCATAACCGAACTCACCGATGCCTTCTGGTATAATATCCTTATCGGTTCCACCTTCAGCCTCATTTAATGCATGCATTGCATCATATAAACCCTTCATATCCCTAAACTTAGGAATATCCATTAGTTCATCCATAACAGATCTTGGCCTCTTCTCTTTTACAAAAGCGCTTACAAAAAGCTTGATAATAATTAACAAGAATAAGACTATTCCAGTGACTATCAGGTAATTTGTCATGGTTTATAAAACAGTTTAAGTCTTTGAGTCAAGAAACAAGTTCGTTTAGTTTTGTTTTAAGGTCATCATCTATGTTAAGTATCGAATCTCTGAAATATCCGATATTTTTTGAAGCTGATCCGATTCCTCTATTTTTTACGCTTTCAACATAATAGGAAGTTATGAAAGAAATATACAGATTCTTTATTTTTTCCAGTGATTGTTCAGCCTTAGGATCTCCTGATACATATTTTATCAATTGCCTCAATGCCTGGGAAAACGATTCCAAGTTAGCGTAACCAAAATCAGGTTTCTCAGTAATCATATATTCAGCATACCCAGTTAATCTTTCAATATTGTCAATTTTTTCGGCTGTGCTGTCTTTGCGGCTATTTTCCATCATTATATCCTCATAACCTTTATGCTCAATGGGTAACATTCCCAGCACAATGCTCCAGACAAAATCACTGGAGATATAATCGATGTCAAGCTCATGGAGTATTGGACATAGCTTTAAAATGATTTCATGAAACAAGGAATTATTTGCTGGTGTCATATACTAGTATTGGAAATACGATAAGTTGAAAGGTTATCTTCCATGATAAGCCGGTCCAAAAATGATAAAAACCTTCTGGTTACCTTTTCTGATCTCGGCTTGGAACTTCTCCTTTATCTGTGCTAGTCTAGGATTAGTGATTTTTTCCAATAGCGATTCACTCATTCCAAACAAACCAAGATTACGGTAGGCTTCTGCTTTCATAATTAAATCGTTTTCATCTGATTCATCCAATAACTCCATCAGTTCGTAAAGGTTCTCCTTATGACGCTTCTGCATTTCAGGGGTGATTTCTGACTCTCTCTTGTTCCTGATCAGATTATTGAAGCCATAAAGCATTTCAATCCTGACATACTTCTTGTCTTCAATAATTTCTATAGCTTTTGATAATTGCATGAATGATGGAAATTCGATAAACTCCGCTTGCTCCAATTGAGGGTAAAAACTTTTAAAGGTCTCTTCCTCGCATATTTCTTTTGCCTCTTTAATCCAATAAAGATTACCACACTTTCTACAGAATACAAAAGTCGGAATTTCAGGTTTCATAGGAGCAACTTGTTTACCATCTGACCACAATACTGCTCCAAATGTATTCCAACTGAAGTAAGTTCTTTTCTTTGCAGGATGCCCGCAATGCGGGCAAGCGATGATCATGTTTGGGCCTGGCATCATGTCTTTACATATATTTAATTGCATCTGATAACCCTAGAAAAGAATGAAATATGTACCAGGAGAATATCAATCTTCAAATAAAGTTTTGCTAGGATCAGATTTCATAACAAAAGAAAAGCACTTTTCCATAGTTTTTAGTCCAATTCCCTCATACTCTATCAAAGCAATCAATGAATTTACGGATTTTGAATTAATTGCCTCTGAAATTGTATTTATTTGTTTCTTCGTTCTTATCCCAGTTCTCTGTTTAATTTCATCTGGAGGAATTTTATTCCATTTATCCTTGAATAATTGAAATAAATCATCTGTTGCTGATGGATCATAATCAAATATTTCGACTGGGATATCACAATTGTCCAAATATCTTTTCATTAATAAAAGGACATCATTTTTGTTGAGACCCCCACTATGGGTCCCCAGTAATGGGAATGCAATCGAAGTTATTTCTTGTTTCTTGTATGTTTCTACAAACTTTTGCAATCCTTTCTCAATGTAATCGATTTTGCTTGGATACTTCCAGTGATATTTAGTAGGGAAATTTAAAACCCAGGGGGTATCCGGGTCTCCTTTATAAAGCCATAGTTTACCAATTCCAATTAAACGGTTTTCGCAATGCCCTTTATATATATCAAACATTTTAGGATAACGTAATTTGAATACCAGTGCAAGCCCTTTCCCCATGACTCCTACACAATTGACTGTATTAACAATTGTCTGTGCTTTTGTATTGAAAATATTTCCTTTAATAACTCTTGTGACCATGCAATAAAGATTTAATAATCATTTAAAATATTCTTTTTGTGCTAATGCTATTATCATACTGACGTTTTTCAAATTATTTGTTATCACTGGTTCTTCCAAATTGCATAATTGTCCAAGGTTGAGGTTTAATGTCATTATAAAACATTAAATCAAATTCGGGTTCATTTAAAAAAGAAATAGTGCAATTATTCTTAAATTCTATAGAGTTAGTTTTATTAATAAGATCCCCGCCATCAATCTCTTTTATTAAATATTCAGAAGAAAATTTTAATTGGAATTTATGATTGTTGGCATAATTAGTAGAGACAAAAAGAGATTTCTGGCTGTACTTTAAGTTAATTGTCTTGTTATTGCGGTGCAGTATACTAGTAGTGTAACTATCAACAATTATTTTATTTCTTATCGAAGGGTCATCAATTTTATCAAGAATGTATTTTCTGACGGTATCATCAGGCACTATTATTTGATAATCCGCATAATCTGAAAAATTGAATTCATCTTCTATTAAGAATTCTTGTTGTGAACTATTAATATAGGTACGATAATTACCATCGGTCGTTCCAAAAATTGTTGAATATACATTTCCAAAATCAAAAAAATTTGATATGGATTCAATTGGGTAGGGTATGGCCCAACCAGTTTGCATGTTACCGTTAGAAATTCTGTATTCGATTCTATTATCAAATAAAACGTCTTTTATTGGGAATCTTAAAAACACTGGTATTGGGCATTTTGGAAGACCCATATTAAATGCTCGGTCATAATATTTTGAAGTATAATCCATCCCTAAATTCTCATTGTAAAATTGTGTTGGTGTTTGAGGTCTGAAATAGAATCGAGCAAAGGAGTGAGCATCATTTCTACGGTTGACAACCGACCCTGCAGAGTCTTCAAAAACAGCTTTGTTTCTTGATTTTATGGATCTTTCCTTAATTATCTTTAAAGCATTTGTTAAATGTGCAAAATGGTATATATATCCTGCCCAGGTAGATCTATTTCTAGTTAATCTGATATAAAAATCAAGTCTCTTATCCGAATTGATAAGCTGATTCACATAATGATGAAAGTTTTCTTTTACAACAGGGTTTTCAAGTAAATTATTCCAATCCCAGTGGAAATAATACTTCTTAATGAAAGATTCAGTAAATGGTAAATGAACGTTTGAACTTAAAGTAGACCAATCAAGGTATCTTTTATTCAATTCGATAAAATCTTTGTCTTTCAGTAAAACTGAAACATCCTGACGGTTACATAAAACCGACCAGTCAAGAATATCTTTTATAAATGCGAATTCAGACTTTTGCAAAATATCCAAACTGATGAAGTTTGCCAAATCTGATGGTGAGATGTACCTGTGATATTTGACAATTATTGATTCTGTCAGAGTTATTTTTTTAGTCAATAACAATTGTCCCCAATCTAAGTACATTGCATACTTATTAAGAAAATCGGGTGTTAATGTTTCTTTTGATAAACCTGGTCTTAATGAAATGCTTTCCCAATTTAGGTCAGTAAGAGACTTGTTTGGGATCAATGAAAGTGTTTCATTAGTTACATGGAAATTTGAAAGTGAAGTTAGCTGATACCAATCAATTATAAAATCATTAGTCTTCTGAATGATTAGTTTTAATAGTTTAACATCGAAAACCAGATTATCATTTTTACAAATAGTTGGATAATCCCACGGTTTATCTGATGTCTCAAGGATGAGATCATTTGTGAGAAACGATTTCTCAGATAATTTTGACCAATCCCATGGCTTATTAGAAAGCATAAGTACCAGAATGGAATCCAGATTAAAATCCTCCCGGGAGGAAAGTGCCTCATAATCCCATTCCTTGTCTGCAATGCATATATTATTGAGATCACTGACGAGAGAAAATTCATTTGCAATTGTTTCTCTTATAAAAACTTCTTTTTTAATCTTAAAATTAGAATTTGATGAAAGATGGGCCCAATTTAAATTTTCATGGCCATAGTCTTTAATAAAATCGGATTCAATTATCACATCTGACCGTGAAGAAAGGGAAAAGAAATCAATGTAATCATAAAATCTGCGGATAGGTTTCGTTATGAAATAAGACCTCCCTGCCTCCTCATTGAATCTAGTGAAACATTTAGAATTCTGTGACAATATTGACCAGTCCCAGTATCGTAAATATTTATTTATAACTGCTTCATACCAAGTAAAATCATTTAGTTTGCTTAACGCATCCCATGGTAAGTAATCAATAAATGTGTCAATAAAATCCGTGGTTCTTTTATACCAACGTGGGACAGTTTCAATGTCCAGTCGTTTAATCCAGTTTTTAAAGAGTTTATTTGAGGAGAATGCTGCCCAATCGATTTTTTCCCGATTATTCCATAGAAAAGTTAAATCATTAAATTTTGAAAACAACATTTGGCTTGAACCGGAAATCACAGACCAATCCCATCTAAAGAATTCGTATTCCGACGTACTTTTAATTAAAGTCCAGATATTTTCAGGATAAATCGCAGAAGTAATAACTGACCAGGCTTTTGATGTAATATCATTTGAAGCCTGATCAAGGTATATTGCAACTTCAGTTAGCTTTGAAATATCATTAAGGTAATCATCTGTTATGATATCCCTAACAATATACTCCCAATCTAGGAATCCCGCATAATCTTCAAAGTATGATTCTACCTTCTCTGGAGGTATTTTATATCTGGTTAAATGATGCCAGTCCCATTCTAAAACTACGTGTTCCAAAATATATTCAAGGGGAGTATATTCAGTGCAAATAGATATACTGGTGTTCTTTTTCTCCTCAAACAAAGACCAAAAGGTATTCAACTCTCCAAGATATTCTAATAGTTGATCAGTAGAAGTATTTTGAATTATTTTTCTTATGTCTAACTCTTTAGCCAGGGCAGGAAATATCTGTATTGATTTAATTAAATCTTCAATGTTAAATTTCCTTGAAATTATCGAATATACAGTTGGAAGGTTTATCTCCGGAACAATTTTCAACAGCCCCTGTAAATGATCTTCCAGATCATTTTTTGTTAAAGTATTGAAAACATTAATATAGTTCCACTTAAATGACGGATTATCAAGAACGATTTTAATATCGTCAAAGGATTTTGAAACCTGATCTATTGCACAATCTGAGATTATCTTTGATCCGAAATGATGAAAAAGCTCTTTTGTCCATAATATATTCTTATTTGCTTCTACACCCGGAATGAGATCAGTACCCCAAAACAATAAATTGTTGGAATCGAGTAGAGGAATTGTAACATTGTTTAGAACAGCATCTTGATGATAAGAAATCTTTACTTCATCTGAAATTAACCTTTGTTTTAACTCACTTGTTTTGCTGCTTCGCAAGAATCTTAGCAACCTTTCTTCTTCGGAGCAAATTCTAAGAAACAACCTTTCCGGATCTAAGAATTTAGCAAGGACCTTAAAATTAGCAGACAGAAAATCCAAATCATATTTGTTTGAAATGTAATTCCAATCCCAACCTAGTGCAACGAATTCTTCATGAAGGATTTTAACTTTTGTTAAATCCTCGTAATTTCTTGTGATGAATCTATAATCATACGGGAATTCATTAAGAGTGATACCCAATTCTTCAACAGGAATTTTAGCCGTTATTATATTCCAGTGTTCAATATCAAATATTGATGTATATTCTTCTATTGGAATATTTGATAATTTTTTCTTAACAAAATCAAAGATTTTCTCTCCAGGTAGTTTTTCTAATGCTATTGTTACATCCCATGGCAGATGAAAATTGCGGGAGATCAAATCAATAGGTGCAATGTCAGTTAAAATTGACCAATTGAGGTAATTTGATAATACCTCAATTTTGTCCCATATTATATCCAAAGGGCATTTTTCGGTAATTAAAGACCAGACGGTTCCATTCGAAACATCCGGTTGTAGAAAGAAATTCAAGATATTTTGTTCCGTCCAATCAATACGGTTTGACTTTATAATTTCATTCCAGTTGAAAAACTCCTTAAAATTATGCAGATCAGATGATCTTATGATTGTTTCTGATGATATCAGAAATTCAAAAAGGCCTCTCTTTATAAGAAATTCTTTAAGCCTTATATTATCACTGAGATATAATGATTCTGTTATATCCTTTATAATAATATCATTGCAGTATATTTCGAGAGTTTCCTGGTCTTTTGCAAGCGTCACTAATACATCCTTTTCTTCACTGATTTTTGATTTAAACTCCTCTTTAACACTGTCAAGAATTATATTGGCGTTCTGGTCACAAATTCTAGAATATGATTCTGTCAATTTTCCAAATTCTGTAAGTGATTCAGTAATATCATATGGCTCAATCTCTTTTATATTTTTTATTTCAGAAAAGAGATTGAGACTGGCAAAATCAATTGGGAAGTAATTTGGGATTACGATGAAATTCAAATGATTATACATATTTATAATCCCTTTGCAAAATTTAAATTTCTGCTTTTCTTCAATTGCCCATTTGCCCCATTTTGTAATTTTTATATTCTGATCTTCATTGATTATTAAATGAAACTGTTCCAGCTCTTTTAATATGTTCTTTAAAATTCTTATCTCTGAAGTATCTTTGTAGAATCTTATTCCATCATTTACTATGTGATCCTCCATTGCAAATCCAAGCATTAACCCTAAAGTATTCAATTTCATATTGCCACCTTCTGAAAGAATTAAATTGCAGATTACCTCATCTATTTCAGTGACAGAGAACACTTTTCTGCAAATCACCTCATGCTCATTTGATATGATAGGCCATTTGTAATTATATTTTACATAGACATCTTTCATTTAAGATAGCATAAATTCATTTGCATTAATAAACAGACCATTAGGACTTTCCTTTATTGTGGAGACAACATTCGAATAGATTTCATCCTGGCAAAAATGAGTTGAATTACCAACTATAATTAAAAGTCTCTTTGCTCTGGAAAGCGCAACATTTAGTCTATTGGGAAATTCAGCGAAACCCAGACTAAATTGAGGTTCACATTGATCAGGTGTTTGATCATCGGAACTAGCAATAATATCACTTCTTACTGTGGATACGATAACAATATTTCTTTCCATCCCCTGAAATCTGTCAACGGTTGAGATTCGCATAGGTAAATCTTGGAACTTCTTCCTAAGTTTTAATAGTCTGAAAAGCTGTGCACCATAGAATGTTATTAGTCCGACCTGTTTATCTTCCGGACGAGACCAGAATTCCTGGTACATTCTAAATGTCGTAGCGTCATCTAATACAGTAAGCAATTTTTCAATGACATTAATCTCTCCTACATTATATCTTGATGTACCAAGCTTTATTTCTGGAGTTGCTGTATCTATCCAAACAACGTGATGATGTGGCTGAATGAAATGAGGAATTTTAATCCCGTGATGCCTGCTCTCCGGATTGTTTAAATCAATACTATCAATAAATTCATCATTCAAGCCACATGATAAGCCAAATTCACATTGAGCAGGATTTATTGGATAGAACTGAGAAATGACTTTATTAATGGAGGGATGCATTCTATACTGTTTATCAAATGCGGATTTTAACGAACCATTGATATTCTTATATAGTCTCTCAAAATGAGAGATAGTGAAACATTCAATATTCATTTTAATGTCTTTTGCTAGAGTCTTGGCTCTCGCAACTAGTTTTTTATCTCTACTTTTTTCTGCAACAGTCAGAATGTCCTGAATAAATTCATTTGAATCTATCATAGGGGGTAATTGCCGGTGATCGCCAATTACGATGTTTTTCTTTGCATATACCATTGGTAAGGCCATTTCCGGAGGAGTAGCCTTACTTGCTTCGTCTTGGATGACAAGATCAAATATGATTTCGACTCTGTTCATATCTTGGGCACCAGACGCAATAAGTGGTTTATTGCCATTTGAAATTCCACCCTTAAAGTCCGAAATTGATTTAGAGTTATAAATTCTGCAATAATCTTTAAAAAAATTTGTAAATGAACCAGTTGATGATTTCTTGCCGATAGATGAGCAAGTTGCACCAACAACATTTATCGAACTTATATATTCATTGAAAAATATGGATTTGAGTGAAGTGTCTGGATCTGAAAGTAGATCCACCCACCTTTGAATGAATGGTTGATTTTCTGTTTTTATATTAGAAGATCCTGCATATCTAGCAATCCTATCTATCCAGTCTTTAACAATATTGCTTGTAAATTCATTTTCTATATCAACATCTTCAACGTCCAATTTGTCTTTTATAAGGGAATCCAGGCTGGCAGTCCAGGCTTCAATGTAATTGAAGGAGAATCTTAATCCTTCCTTATCTAATTTCTCCTCATCACCAAATCGGATAGGTTTAATTAAATTATGAAAAGGACTTCTTAGTTTATCGAGGGCATTATCAACAGCTAAGTTTGTTTCAGAAGTTACAAGAATTCTTTGCTCTGGTTTTGTCCTTAGGTGCTGCCAGATAATTTCAGAAATACCTGTTGACTTTCCTGTTCCTGGTGGACCTTGAATGACAAAAACATCTTTGGCGAATAGAGATTTAGTTACTGCTTCTAACTGCCTAGGATTTAATAAACCATTTAGTTTTGTATCATTTACTTCTTTAAGCTTATCCAAAAATTCCTGCAATCGTTCAAGATCATCTATGCCAGTTGCTTTGCTACTATCCTTGATAAATTCACTGGTTAATGGATTCACGCAGGATTTTGTGGAAGTGTTATAAATCTTCTCAATTGTTTCTTTTAATCGTTGTATCTTATCCCTTTCTCCTTTAACATTACCATATACTAATGGTGAAATCTGGAAGTTATTTGTATCATCTTCAATATCAATAAAAATGGATGGAAAATCAATTTTCCTAAGTATTCCAATTTTTTCAAAATATTTTTCAGATTTATAACCGATCTCTTCTTGCCTCAGTCTATTCAGCTGTTGCTCAAGCTCTTTTATGCCATCCTTTAGCTGAAAATCAAAGGAATACTCTTCATACCCTAAATCCCCCATCGGAGGTATGATCAAACAATTCTCATAATGTGAAGTTTTGATTACCTGATCAATGTGATCAATGGCAATAAGCTTTTCATGTTCATTTTCAGGGCCAGGATGGAATTCATAAGCGCATACCAAAGTGGAAGAATCTCTACTGTAATGTATTTTTAAATGAGGAATTTCAGATTTAAGCAGATTTTTAATATTCTCCAAGGGGTGGGTAAATTTGTAATGTACTTTAAATAGATGCTCGTCTCCATTATCGTTTGATTGAATCATATCAACAGATAATAGTTCACGCCTCATCCTATCTAAGTAATCAAGGTCAGAAAAATCAAAAGATGCAGTATTGAAATCGGAACTGATATTAAACCCTTTATTAATAAGGATGTTGGCTATTTTAGACCACCATACTTTTACTTGAAATAAAAATGTAGTTTCATACCGGATGCTTACATTTTCCTCTTCAAAAATTTCAATAAAGATATTTTTAAGAAAATTTATGTTTTGATGAAATTTTTCATCACTAATATCTGAATCTAAGAAAAAAGTAAACTCTTTATTTCGGGGGGGAGGTAGTATTACAGAAGGATTTTCTCTGTTCTCTTCATCAAACCAATAAACACCTAAAAGTTTTCTCCAATAATGAATTGGTTTTATGAAGAATATATCATTTTTATCAATTTTAAAAGATATCTTAACATTCTTTGTTTTGTAAGGAAGATTCAATTCAATCTCATTTTTTTTATTATTCGATATTATCTCATTTCTGACTACGATGTCACCGCTTGGATTGACGACAACATCTAAGCCTTCATGGTAAATGAATTCCAACAGCTGATTTTGGAAATCTTTAAGAAAATCAGCATGAGGTTGAATGTGAAAAACCGCCCCA
>CAZIGB010000023.1:0-9221 GCA_964539005.1 uncultured Gammaproteobacteria bacterium
GACCAAGGCCGGAACGAATAGCTCGAGCGACTCTTTCTTGGCCTCATCATAATGCCAGTAACTCATCAAGACCTGTTTAGGAGTCTGGAGCTCGACGACCAATTTCTCGGTGGTCCCGACTTCCTCACGAGCATAGTAAACCGGATATTGTCCGCCCCGCTCCGCCAGCTTGAGAATGCGGTTTGCATCTGTCTCGATCGTATAAGCCGAACTTTCAAAAGCATTGGCGCGAAGACCATAGAGACCGGACACTTTCATGAACTTGATATTGACATTGACTGATAGGCCGAATGGGAAGCCGCCTGAATCATAGACTGTTTCTCCATTGACAAGCATCGGATAAACGACCTGGACTTCTTCCGGAATGTAGACGCTATTCTTATCGGCCGCGGCCTCATACTGGCGGCGCCAGAAATCACGGATCACGCCCGGGCCATAGCCCTCTAGACTGAGACCATACTGGGTGATAAAGGCATCAGCCAAAGCTTTTACCTCTTCGTCAGCCGGCACATCGCCGATCTTGATCCGATTCTGCTCCCAACAAGCATCATTATTACAGACCGGATAATGCTCTTGCCAGCGTTGCCAATTCTGGAAAATATCAATTACTCCGTCCACGGAATTCACCGACACCTGCATGCCAAAATCAGAATCTTCCATAATGCTAAAATTCTGGAGCTTTGGGTTAGTCAGCTTGCCCAGGTCAAAGACACCGAGATTGGCACCCATCAGACCATCGATCGCTACTTCAAAACCAGTTGATTTTGTTCTCTTGTAGACTGAAGATTCTTCTGCCTCGAGCACGAGTGGCTCACCCGTATATTTGTATTCGTACTGAGAAAAGACCGGAGGCATAATCATCTTGGCATCCTCATCCCCCATTACACTGGCTGTCGTACCTCCACCTCCCATTCCCACATTTCGACTTAAAATCTGAGCTTCAGGCGCAGGCGTTAAAGAATTTGCAGAGACTGGAGAAGTTTTCGCGCCTGCTTGATCTGTGTTCGCATCCTTGATCGCCGTAGTCAAAGCGCCAAAGGCGCGCTCTCCCACAGGGATAATCTGACCAGGCTCCGCATTTCCCGTTTTTTTTGCTAGCTCTATCTTCTGAGTCTCTGGCAAAAGAAAAGGTAATACAATCAGCAGCATGACAGCTGCACCGACACCGGCAAAAGCCAGATGAGCCAGACTAAAGAAGCTTGGCTTAGCCTCATTCTGCGGGGTCGGGACATTGACCTCATTCATAATCTTTTCTCTTAATGATTTGATGAAAGCCTGGTCGATTGCGACCACTGGCTTTCTCTTATTTAGCTCTTCGACGATCCTGATAAGATCCGTCTCCTTCTCTTTCATAGATGGATCGATCATATAGATGTCATCTAATATCTTCTTTATCTCGATAGACATATTTTTATTATAACAAGCTTGCTTGTGAATCAGATTAAATTCTTGAGCTCCATAATAGTTAGCATGAGAGCCAGGAATAATTCCGCAGGCAGATTCTCTCTCAGCTTCCCGATTGCTCGGGAAAAAGCCATCTTAGCGGCCGCTTCGCTCTTGCCTAAGGCTGAAGCGATTTCCCGGAAACTTAGCTCCTGCCAGAGACGCATGATAATGATATCTCGCTGTTCGCTCGGCAGTCCTGCCAGATAGGCTTCGACTTTTTCCAGACTTTGACGGAGTTCAGTATCCCGCCCCGGATCAGAGGCCGAAGGAATATCCCAAGCATCCTCGATACTGGCATCGTGATGCTTTTGCCGATAATGATCGATCACAGCATTGCGAGCGATCCGATAGAGCCAAGCCTGGAAACTGCCTTTTTCGCTCTCAAAAGCAGTGATCGAACGGACGGCCTTCATGAACACCTCAGACACTATATCCTCAGCTGTTTCCTTGTGCTGGGTTTTTACATAGACAAAACGGTAGATCCTTTCGGCATAAACATCATAAAGCAAGCCGAAACTTTCTCGGTCCCCTTGTCGGGCTTTCTTGATCAGGCTGCTCTCTTCGCTCATATTCCTTTGTTTTTGCTAGATACTATATATAACGGATCAAGGAGAAAAAGGTAACAACTCAGAGCTCGGTCCGGCCTGACATCTTTTTTATTTCCGCCAAAGCCCGGTCAATATGCTCATTATCGAGCGGAATATCGACCCGCATAAAAGCGCTCTGTCCATCGGCAGTCCAATTCTTGCCCAATGGTCCCTTGACGCCGAACTTTATTTCTTTAGCCTCATTAACCGCAACAATATCATAGCCAGGCGCGACATCCTTGATTGTCACTTTATTGCCCTCGATATTTATCTTCTCGTCCAAGATATTGATCCCAAAAACCAGGGCGTAACCTTCTTTATTATTTCCTCGGTTGAGGACTTCCAAAAGACCGAGCTGGCGGTCCGGCTGGCCAGAAAGATCTTTGAGTTGAAAATAATAATCCCAAAGCGCTTGCGGTTCCTGGCCGAGTTCCTTGGAAAGCTTGACAACCTCGATCGCTTGTTCCTGATTGCCCTGATGCTTGATAAGCAGGGCCAGTCCCTTTTCCGCCTCCTCATCCCGACCACTGATACCTGCTTTTTCGAGCAGCTCATCGCTGATATTATACTTTTCTTTGAGAGCTGAGAATCGGTCAGTCTGGAGCGACTCGGCCACCGGAGCGGCTCGGCCACTCACGAATTCCTGGACCTGGTCCCGGGCTGGAGCCGTCTCGGGCCGGATGGTATTTTGACTCGGAGCATGTTCGACCCGACCCCTCATCTGCGCGATCTTTCTCGATTCTTCCTCGCTCATCCCGTCTTCCAGATAGACACCGGCCTGATTCAGAGTCGTCTTATCAAGCTTATAAAGATTGCGATAAACCTCATACTTTTTCTCGACCAGATCCGAGCTGAGCGCTGGCTCTTTTTCACTGTCTTCGCTCATTGGGCCATCCGCCACGACTGCAGACGCTTCGCTCCCGCCTGAAATAGCAGTAGCACTGGCTGGCCGGATAGGCGCCGTGTCGGCAATAGCTGGCTCAACTACAGGCGTGGCGGCCTTGGCGGCTGGCTCGACATCCGGAACGAGTGGCGTAGGGCGAGCCGCTACCGGAGACGGAGCCGGTGTAGCCGGAATGTCTTTCTTATTATCATCTTCTTCTAGCTGGAGATATTCCCGCCGTCGCGGAGCGGGCGCAGGCTCAGGACGGATGACGCGACCTGTTCTCTCATCTGCGACATATTCATTATTCTCGGTCGTACCCGCTTCAAAGACAGCGCCCGGCCGCTTGGATTCGCGCAGATTTCCATTGACAAATTCATCAACGCCAAATTTGTCTCCCTCTGGTCTGATCACGTAAGCATTGTGATCGATACTGCTGCCTTTCATCCTGATCCCCTGCTGGCTTGTCTGATCAAAATAGCCGTTATCGATCGCGATTTTATGGGCAAGCTTGCCCGCCCAAGCTCTGATCTCGGCCTTGTCATCCAGATCCCCGCTAAAACCGTATTTCTCGGGCGCCGCCCGGAGCTGGCGGATAAAGACACCCTCGATACTATTAGCCCCCGGCCCGCTCTGGATCGTCGCCAGATGCAACTGTTCCGCTGGTATTTCCCCGCCTGTTTTCGGAGCATTGTCTGCCAGCGGCGGAACATTAGTAGCTTTCCCTAGATTACTTTCTTTTAGATTGAATTGCCCGCGCGCCTTATCCTCATATTGATTGAAGCTCGTCGTTTTCTGGTTCATTTCTGCGCTCACCTGGGGATCCTCAGCCTGGCGGAGATCTGCCTTTTCCAGGGCCTTTTCCAGCCTTTTCTCAGCTTCAGCCGCCTGCTCGGCAAGCGAGCCCGCAGCTCCACCTGTGACTGCTGTCTCAGCTGGACGCAAAGGCTCGATCAGCTCTTCGGCATATTTTTCCCTGATTAGCTCCGCGTATTTCTTGCTCGCTTCTCCGCCCTCATGCCAGGCCCTATCAAAAAGATCAGACTCAGCCACGCCCCGGACCAGCCGAGCCAAAGAATCGATAATCAAGAGATTAGCCGTAGTCTTGCCGAGTGTTTCCGCAATCTGAGCCGTATAAGCAAAATTATCGACTGCCCCTTGATGCGTCATCATCCGATCCAGATCCGCAAGCAAACGGGAATATTTCTTCATCACCAAAGCTTTTTTCTCTTCTTTCTCAGTCACACTGAGTTTTTTGCTTTTCTCGATCTTCTCAAGCTTGCCCGTCACCCGCTCGACTTTACCCTTGGCATCACGCTCGAAAAGATAGCGATACCAGCCACTACCATCAAGAGCGCCACCCCGTTCGATCCTAGCCAGAATATCGGCCGGTAGCTGAGCCTGGTAGCGCTCCTTGAGCTCACGGCCACTGAGATAAGTCGTGCCTTCAGCCATGAGATCGATCCCAAAAGTCCGCATCGCTTCGAGCTGAGCCTCGCCCACATCTTCGATCCGCGTCTTTTCCTTGATCGCCTCGCCATTTAGGATTGCTCGCTTGGCCGCTTCGCTCGAACGGCCGATAAACATCGCTCCTGCTGTCACATGCCGGAAAGGGTTGAGGCCACGGAGATTAAAGCTGTCAGCCGCATCGTAGACAATCCGACCGTATTTCATGACATTGCCAAAGCCCTGGGCTGTGCCGATCATCTTCGCCTTAGCGCCTTTATCCTTATTATCGATCGCTGCCTGAGCCTTGGCCGCATCTTCAGCATAAATGTCGGTATAGGCTTGGAAGAAGCGGCCGACCCTATCGCTCTTACTGCTCAATTTTGCCAAAGACGACATCACTTTGCCCATTCCCTGACTGCGTACCAAGCTGGTCCAATAACCCAAATCAGCCAAACCTTCGAAAAAACCCTTTTTCTCTTCAGGAGAAAGATTGTCTATTTCTGCTTGCGCTTCCGCGAGCTGACTTGCCTCATCTCTTTCCACACTGATCGCCTCATCATCTTTTCCTTCTTGCTTGTTTATCAGCATCGCTTGGCCACCCCGGAGCACATCTTCCCGGATCTTCAGATATTCATCCCGGAGCTTATCTTTGGCCAGATCATCGAGCGGCAAGCGATTGATAAAGTCCAGTACATCAGCCGGTATCTCTGTAAAGGGGTCCTGGATCAATATTTCATCGATAACTTTGTCATAGTCGCCAGCCTCCGTCGACTTGGCTCCTCCGATCGCCTGCTTATCATAGTCTAGGGCGCTAGTGCGCAAGATCTTTTCCGCATTCCAAGCGCCGCGCATTACCCCGTTTGCCTTGGCATAGCGCGCTAGCTCGGTCTCGATCGTTTCCGCGTCCTGGCCCTCGAGACTCTGGAGAAAGGCCTCCGCCGCGCTCCGCCACTCGGCCACCTTGGTCCGGACCAGATCACCCATCGCTTCGACCTCTTCTTCATTATCTTCCCGATAATCTTTCTTGACCACCTCCGTCTTGCTGCTTCCCTCCCTTTCCGCCTGGATCGCCTCGGCCGCATAGAGAATATTCTCCCGGATCAGGGCGTATTCATTGCGCATACGCTCGGCTTCGGTCGGAGTCAGTCCATCGAGCAGTTTCTGGATATTTTTCGGCACTTCACCCCGATTGATAGCATCGATCTCTTTCTTCAAATCCTTGATCTTCTTCCGTAAGGCCTTATCATCTTTATCATCCAGCCCATCGATCGTCTCCCGCTCATAGTACTGCCAGCGCTCGAGCGCCTTGGCCATCGCTCGCTCACGGATAGTCTTCTCGGGTAAATTCGGTTGAACCGCTGCTTGCCGCAGTTCTTCCTCTTTCTCAAGAATTTTCGCGTCAATATAAGCCAAGGTATCCTCCAATTCACGCAAAAACATCTGCTCGAGAGCGACGACATCAGAAGGATCATTGTAGAGCTCCAAGACCATCCCTCTAAGTTTCTGCATATCCGCCAAAAGTTGCTTGCTCGCCCAAAAATCAGTCTGCAATTCCGCGATCTTTTCTGCCTGATGCTGACGCGAATTCTTGAGCGCCGCCAGATCCATGCCATCGATCTTTAGCCTCCTTGCCTGATCAGCTTTTTTATAATCAGACAAGAAACGGCTAAGAAGCTTGTCGATGCTCGCGATCTTCTTTTCCAGGCCCTTGTCAGCCTTCTCGGCCATCAGCTCGCCGATCTGCCGGATCTCTTCCTGCTTCAATTCGAGGAATTTCTCCCGCGCCAAGCGCGCCTCATCCGCGCCGTAAGCCTGTTCGATACTCTCCACCGCCGAAATGATTTCCGCCGGAACACTCGCCCAATCCTTTTCCCAAAGCTCTAGGACCACTGTCTGCTTATCTAATTTCTTTTTGAGCTTAGCTGGCCCGAGCGGCTGGAGCGCTGCCAATCGCTGCTCATGCTCGGTCTGCCAATCAGAAAAAACCGCCAAAAGAGCGGAACGGTCCGGAGTTGCTGGAGTGGCTAAAGCTTGAGGCTGATTGATTTTAGACATAGCAGATGTTAAGAGTCAATTGTTAAAAAGTCAATTATCAAATGTTCAAAAATTATTAACACATTTACCGAGCGAGCAGGTATTCGGCTCATAGCAAGCCTGGTACTGGCCCCGATCACAGCAAGGCGCGCCCAGATAGCCGCAATCCGTCCGACGGATGAAGACCTGGGTAGTGATGACATAGGCATTGACATAGGCTGCGCCCAAACCCGCTTCATCGTATTCCGGTTTCAAAATATTGGCTCGATGACCAGGGCTCTCCATCCAGCCCTTGACAGTGGCTTTGGCCAGATCAGCCATACCGGTCCATTCGCTGCGGCTGATCCGCAAGCGAGGATAAGATTCAAAAGTCGTCTTCCGCTTGCTGATATCGCTGCGGATGAGCTCCACTTTCCTGCTTGCTTCGATGCTTTCGTTATCAAGCGCGGCCTTGAGGGTCTTATCCCATTGCGCCTGCAGGCTTTCACAACGGTCGAAATCAGCATCGTTCGCCTCGTCCGATCGGAAGCTAAGCGTGATATCCGCCCCGGAAAGAAGAGCGATATTTTCTCCGGACATATTGTAATAACGGATCGCGCTCGTTTCCAGACGATCACCATGATAAATGCCGAAATTCAGGCCTTCATGATGGATCAGCGGGAAGGAACAAAAAGAATCAAGGGCGGTAAAAGCTTCGTTCTCCCGAGCTAGATCATCGCTGTGCCGGCGCGCTACGCCCGAAAGCTCGCCATTGGCCCGCAAAGCCGACAAGCCAGCCTTCTGGCGCTCAGCATTGACGAGATCAAAGACGAGCTTCTCGAATTCGCTAAAAGTAAAAGACGGCGTATAAGCCACGATCTGGCTGATATCGGCATTGCTGATACCGAGGCCGAGCGCGCGCATGATACGGAAGGCATCAGCCGGACGGCCAAGAAAATAGCGCTTGTTATCGACCGGATAGACATACCAGGCCTCGCCACGCGACTCGACCTGGAGCAAGATACGGCCGGCTTGTTTGCGCGCAAAAGTCTTGTCAATCGGCCAAGGGCCTGGTCCGAGCGGATCATTGCCGCTACTGATCTCAGCCCGATCATCGAATCCGTCCTTATCTGTATCAGCCCCGATCGGACTCAGATTCAAGGCCTTTTCCAGCTCATCCGGCAAAGCGTCCTGATCACTGTCCAGGCCGCTCACTGTCGACAAACCGACCGGAATGCGACGCAAATCCGCCTCTTTGACACCCAATCCCTTTTCCCGCATCAGTGAAAAAGCATCAGCTGGCCGCCCAAGATAGAATCGCTTCAGGCTGCCCGGCTCGACATACCAAGCCTCGCCATTCTCCTCGACCTGCAGCAATATCCGACCAGCCAAGCTAGCAAGCGCCGCCTGAGTACCGTAAGGAAAAAATAAGCTCACCAGGAGCGGTAATATGAGTAAGACAATCCATTTCTTCATGAATATTTCAGATACTAGTTCCCCGCTTCCAATTCCGCTTCTAGGGCGCTCATGTGGCCGGCTTTATTATCTTCGCTCTGCCGGAAAGAACCGAAGGTGTCATGATCAAGGAGAACATAAGCAAAGAAGCCGACCAAAAGTATACCAAAGAGGCCACCGAGACCCATGGTCCGGTAAGCCAGATAAAGAAGGAGAATAAAAGCCAAAGCAATGACAAACCAAAGCTGGACCGGCGAGAGACCGGCGGAGAGATTGAGGAACCAAGAAACGGCTTCGGATAAGCTAGGCATCGGGATTATTAGTCGCTTTTCGCCGAGAAAGACGGAAAAAAAGATAAGAGAGGGGAAAAGCGAGCAGATTATAGATAAATAAGAAAAAGAACCAGGCCAGAGCGCCGAGCCATTCTTCCCCGCTGAGATAAGTAAGCATCAGAAGGTAAATGGCTAGACTAGAAAGGAAAAAATTGTACAAGAGATTGAGGCCCAACTCCCTATAAGCCGTGAGCTTGACAATCCTGAGATAAAAGAAGCTCAGAGCAGGCGGACCAAGCAGGAAAATGGTGATAACCCAGGCTTCGGCCAGATTGCGATAGGAAAATTCAGAAACAGAATAAAAAATAAAAAAATACAGAGTTGAGACTCCCAAGTATAGCGGTAAAAAAATCGGCCATTTGCGATAACGATAAACGACTGTGTATTCCTGTCTCATGGAAATATTATAACACAATCCAGTGATTATTGACAATCAAGCGCTCAAATATCATAGATATAAGCCCGCTTCTCCTTCTTGAACTTCTTGCGCTTGCTCTGGAAAAGATTCTGGTTCTTAGAAAGAAAATTCAGACGGCCTGGCTTGTCCGGCAATTCCACGATCTTGCTCGGATTCAGATAAGGAATAATAAAGCCCGTCGAAATAATCATCGTGCCGGGCCGGCATTCGAATTTGAGCTTCTTGCCCAAGCCGCGCATCTCATCGGGCGTAAGATGGCAATAGATAAAATCAGCCTGAGAAACATCGACCCGATGAGCCTCAGTCCGCCGGATCTCGATCTTTGAAAAACGGATTATTTTCTGGACAAGGGCGACGAGATAAGGAAAAAGATTCTTTTCATAGCCGATCAGGCGCATATTCGGATAGGCCTTGTGCAAGGAATAAAAAAAGCCGGAACGTCCCGAGGAAAAAGCGATCCCCAGGAGCGGACGCTTGGCACTCAGACGTAATTCCGGCTTGAGCTGTTCGACCACCCAAGGGCGAGAAGGGATAAAAGGATGGAAGCCTCGGAGCAGAAGGTCAAAAATAAAGATGAGGACGAAATAGCCGGCAAGAGCAAAAGCGGCGCCAGGCAAAAGATAAGGATTCATAGGATA
>CAZIGB010000023.1:9321-12418 GCA_964539005.1 uncultured Gammaproteobacteria bacterium
GTCGAGACATTAAAGGCCTCGACATAGCGCAGACCAGTCGTAAATCCGGAAGAAATATAGCGGAATTCGACCGGCGCCTTAAGAAACATTTTCTGAGCCGAATTGCCCTCAGCATCAAAAAAACCTTTGTTCTCAGCGCTTTCCTCAAATTGATAGACAGCTAGCTCTGTGCCATTATTCACGTACTTGCCCGCTAATACGCGGCCGGGCATGACATATTCGCCGTCCAAATAACGCTCTTCAAAGAGAAAGACAAAAGTGTCCCCTACCCGCGGATCCATAGCAAAATCGATCGACCACTGGAAAGCATTAGCCAGCTCGATGATAGCTCGGATATCGATGTCATTATCCAGAGCCGCCTGATACATCGAGGACTGGACTGTCCCGCGGACGACCTTCTCCCGCAATTCATAAGGAATAAGGCGGCGGATCGTTTTCCAGGCCGGACTACTGCTTGCACCAGCTTCTTGGCTAACCGCAATCTCTTCTTCACTGTCAATCTTATAGCGCAGTTCGTAGAATTCCTCCTCATCCGGACGATAGGCCAGCTCGATCTGCTTGCCGACCTTGATCTTGGTCAGATCATAGACCGGCAGAGCAGCCTCGTAGATCTCGATCGCGCGCGCATAGCTGGTGCTGGCCTTGTCAGTCAGGAGCTTGGCAAAAGTCATCCCATCGCTGATCTCATGGCTTACGATCCGATCCTTCGGTACTAGCACCGGGGCGCTCGTAGTGGCTTGTCCGATTTCTTCTTCCGCCCCCTGGACACTGGCTTCCTGGGATCTTTGCCAGTAAGAATAGCCAAAATAACCCAAACCGACCAATATTATAATAAATAATGATTTTTTTAGCATAACAATATTGATTATAAACTATTGGCGGAGCCTAGGCAAATAGTCAAAAAGGATCCTGACTGGATCCTTTTATATTCTGACTGCTCAGCTATTTTTTTGCTCTCACTGCTTACTTGCCCAATTCTTCCGGCCGGATCCGGATTTCGCCGGATGGTCCTAGACGCTCAGCCAAAAGAGCTTCGTATTCTTCTCTGGAAACATATCTTTCTCCGATCTGCCGGGCTCTTTCGGCGGTCTCGAAATCAGCCAGATTCTCCGCCTGAACAGAAAAACCATGAGCATAAAAAGCCATTTCTTTTACCAATCTTTTCAAGAAATCCTCACTTAATTTTTCTTGCGGAAGACGTTTCTCTGCTCGCTGCGCATAAGTCTGGATCTTGCTTTCAAAACCAGCGAGAAAAGTCGGAATATCACTAAAGGGACTATCTAATTCGACTGTGCCGGACCCAAGATAAAACCATTTTGACTCCTTATTCCTATCCCTATTCAAACCGAAAGCACGGCCTCTTTCTTCGGGAAAATTATCCTCCTGCAGACGATAATATTTATTATCCTCGCTCCGAACAATTGTCCAACGACCACCCGGATAATTGATGGTTATCAAACCCTGGTAAGAACTCCCGTCATATTCTATCTCAATCCCCTTTTTCTTATCCAAATGTCCAAGGTCTCCTCTTTCTAAATAAAAAAGCTGGCCCTTAGCAAAGCAATTTATTTTCCGAAAATCCGGCCAGCTATCCACATTAACAGGATAATTCTTTACTAATTCCTCCCTGATTTCATTTTTCTTTTCTTCGCCAAAAGCAGTCTGATAGCGAGACGGATTCGGTACTAATTCTTTTTTCTGATAGCATTTCTCTTTTTGGTCATATTCAGCCAGCCAATACTCTCCATTCTCGAGAACAAAGACCGGCAGAGCTAATTCCTGCGCTACCGGATATATCTCTGTATCTGGTGGCAGGACAAATTTCCTCAGCTTGTCGGCGGGAACCGCATTCTCATCATCCCGCATGATAAACAGACCGCAGACTTCCGGATTATCGATAATAAATTCATTATAAGAGTCCTGGTTTTGTAAGGCACCCGCGATATCAGCGGCCAAGCCACCCGGCTGAGAACGTTTCATGAACTGCCGTTCTTTTGCTCCTTCAGCCTTGGTACCCATATCCTTCGGCGTCGCCGCCTTCACCTCGCCATCGGAAAGGACAACTCCCAAAGCTGTCCAGAAATCATTTTTATCAAAACCAGGCCTGATCGCCGAGCAAGAAGCGAGCGGCGCCAAGCCGACCAAGGTCTTTAGCTTTACATCCCAAGGCAGATTAGGTCGGAGCACGGAATTTACCCGGAGATTATCATTACTCAAGCGCAGGCCGTGAATAAAAGTGACTCCATGCTCTTTGATTATCTCCGGAATCTGGGCTGCCAGCTGGTCGTCCTTATCCAAGGAAAGATATTCCGGGATCTGGGCTTGCTGGCTATCATAAAAGTCAGCCAATCTCTGACGAGCATTTTCAAGATTTTTCTTGGCCGTTTTTCTGTTTTCGATCTCTTCTAGCCCAGCCAGTATTTCCGTCTTTAGTCCCACATGCCTGACCAGATCAGCTTCGACTGGCTCTTTCTCCGTTTCGAGCTGTCTGATCTCATTTCGCTTGAATAAACGAGAAATGAGCGAATCTTTGAGCATGGTAATTGCCTGGTCGAGAGAGGCAATCTGGCTACTAATCTTCTCGATCTGAGATTCCTCCGCCAACTCTTCGTGCGCTAGCTTTTGGCCCTCTTTCGAAAGCTCGTTCTGCTCGGCAAAATGAGCTTTCCGAAGCGCCCAGATATCCTTGGCCGTCTGACGACGCTCAGAAGGCGCATGCCGCTTGGTCAATTCCCGGAGATCCGCTTTACTCTTCCCTGGATAATCTCCTGACGCAGGCTGACTGAGCGGATTTTCTAGATTATTTTTTTTCATATTAATAAAATATAATCAAAAACTATGAAACCAGATCAAAAAATGCTTATTCCACCTAGTCCAAAGGCGTATATCCGGTCTTCTCGATCAGAATCTTTCCCTGTGGAGAAAGGATCCAATCCTTAAAGCTCTCGAGATGGGGATTCGTACTCCCCGCCGTCACGGCATAAAAATCAGCCGCAAAGGGATAGCTCTTATCTCTGATAGTGGCCTTGCTCGGCGCGATCCCATCGACCGCGATCAGTTTGATCTGATCATTCCTTACTAGCTCGGTCGCATAGAT
>CAZIGB010000024.1:0-12287 GCA_964539005.1 uncultured Gammaproteobacteria bacterium
TCCAACCTTCCCATGGATCCTACCCAGGTTTTTTGTGGATCCAACTTTAATTCATCGATCAATTTCTCTCTGGCTTTCGAACGCTCCAAATAATCGTCCAGTACAGCATTCTGAACTGAAAACACCCTATTCGACCTTTTCGGATAAGCACTCCGGATTTCTTCTGCAGTGGTTTTGGAGTTTAGCAGTAACCTGTCTGTCAGTCCGATAGCCAATTTTCCAATTCGCCCAGATTTTTTGAATATATTGAAGGAATCTCTGAAGCCACCTAAAGAACAACAATTCATTGCTTTAGCAGCAATACCCGCATAAGGGCTAGAAAAAAGATGCCAGCCTTGGATAATATCAGGCTGCAATGGTCTTATAATTTTGATGATGTCGATTAGGCGGAACAATCTCGATGGTTTTTGAGGCACTCGAAATAGCGGAACTCCAAGGTCTTCAATAGGTTTTTCCCAATAATCATCATGACCTGGGTTGAGTGTGATCACGAAAGGATTGAATTTAGTACGATCCAGATTAGCAAGCCACAGGTAAAGTTGGCGCTCCGCACCACCTACCACCAATTGACCCGCAATGATGGCTACCTTAATTTTCGGTGCCATGATGTGCCCCTAAAAATGCGGTTAGTTTGGGAATAGGTTTTTTTTATTGACTGTCTCGATGGTTGAGTCTCGGGAGCTTGTTCCACAACATTGCTAATATTGCCATATGTGATACTTACTCCCATCACCATCCACAGTAATTTGTTAGCTAAATCGGTGATTGTTAACCCACCAACACTAATGACGATAAGGATAATTAACCACATATGCCGAAATTCCTCATCGCCATTTTGTGTGTTGATTTTTGAAGGCCAAAGATTTTTAAACGCATTAAATAGCATCACCAGAAATAATATGAAGCCGATGATCCCCGTCTCAGATAGGACCTGAATATAGGTGTTGTGAGGGGACGTGCTGCCAACAGTGGGGCCAGTCATACCCTGCATGTAACGCCATAATCTGGAATTATACATACCGATCCCTACCCCTTGAAAGGGCTGGTCAAGCCACATCCGCCAGCCAGCTCTCCAAAGGTTATACCTGAGACCCACTGTATCTGTCCCTTCAGTAATTGCCGGAAAGATCGACCCAATGATTTTAAAAATATTATCTGAATTAACACTCAATATTAGCAGACCGACGAGTACAAGCGTAATCAATCCGGCTTTATTCTTTATTTGGGGTTGAAGAATCAAGATCAACCCACAAGCTCCAAAGAGAAGCAGGATACCTGACCTTGACACTGTAAAAAAGACCCCTAAAAAGGTTATGATGATGCCGAGCAAGTAAAAGAACCTTGCCAGTGAAGCGTTAGATTTTATGCGAAGGTAATAGAAAAAGACCAATGCTACAACAAAGTAGCGGGCAGCCTGATTTGCATTCGTGGCTAAACCAGCAACTCGAGCGGAACTTAATGCGTCCTCGGCAATATCACCTTCAAGAATGGCAAAGACAGCGGATGCCATAGCTGCAATAGCAAAGATAAGCATGGCGGTTTTTTGTCGGTCTGAATCTTTGAGGAGCTCACCACTCAAAGCCATAAGAATCCACAGTTGCACGAAGGTAAAAAGCCAATTTCTATCACCAGCTGTGAAAGCAGCTTTTGGGTTTGAGACAACAACCCAAAAAATGAACAGGATGCCAAAGAGTTTTTCAATGTCGAATTTGTTGGTTCTTTTTTTCTCGGGTCTTTTTGTTTGAAGCAAATAAGCACCCAGTGTGACCAACCCGATTATTGGAACGATGGATGAGAACAGGGGAATTTGAGGTAACAAATCGACAATTGGCAGGGTGGCAATAGTAAAGACCAATCCCAGGTAAGGCTGCCTCAGCACAAAAAGTAAAATAACGAGTCCAATTAATCCCAAAAGGACATATGAGAAGATTTCATGTACCATCATAAAAGAGTATACCTTTTTTCAGAATTCACCCATCTATTGTGAAGCTCAGAGCAGGAACGAGTCTGAACTTTACCTCAAATTAACTGAACGGACAAGCTGGTGGTAGTAACCGGACATCGCTTTTTGCCAGGCACGTAGACCATGGTTAGCTTGGATGTAAGAATTGGCTTGCTGCCCAATAAGCTGAGCATGACTTGGATTTTCTGCAACGTATTGGATCTGCTGAGCCAAAGCTTGAATATTATCAATCGGCACCACAATCCCATTTTCGTTTGGTTTAATCACGTTTTTCAAGCCTGGCAGGTCCGAAACAATGACTGGCAAGCCACACGCCATCGCTTCCAGCACAACATTCGGCAAGCCTTCCTTGCGAGAAGGGAATACGAAAACATCCGCAGCCTGGTAAGCCTCAGCTAAAGTGTGCCGATCAGCAATCAAACCGTAAAAGCTTACCCGATCTGACAAACCAGCTTCAGCAATCTTTTGCTTCAATGAAGTCACGAAGGTTTCGTCCATAGAGGGATTTTCAGACTGATCTTTGGGACCTACCAGCCAGAGGAATAGTTCCGGAGCCTTTTGGGCAACTTCAATAAAAGCCTCGATCAGCAAATCAACACCTTTACGATGAATGAGGCTGCCTGTAAATAACAAAACCAAAGCGTCGGAGGGTAAATCGAAAATATGTCGCAAATCCTGACGAGCAGCAGTGTCTGCCAATGGTTTGAATAAATCAGTGTCAATAGCATTCATTCGCATGTGAACCTGAGATGGCGAAAAACCAAAATTCAGATAATCTTCTGCGATCCCATCTGAGATTGCCAGAATGCTACAAAATTTGTGCAGGTAATGGAGCTTAAGTCCGCCGAATTTTTCCTTGCCAATCGCGCCTGGCGTGTCGGAGTCAAGCAGAACACTCTCGTAAATCGTGGGGATCTTTTTGCGGTTGGCCCAATTAGCAGCCAGCATACTGCCCCACCAGATCAAATGAAAATGAATCAGGTCATATTGATTGGCAAACTTCTTCAAGCCGCGTAGCAATCTGATTGCCCAGATCCACCTTTCCCAACGACCCGACACTTTTTGAGGACCACTCATGTCGAAATCAAAGGCTTCTTTGGCGGGGAATATCTGACCTGCTTCTGTATCCAGAACAAGGTGTTCGACTAAGGGGTCGTCCCATTTGGAAAAATACAGCTGCCAATTGAACATTGGTCCGCCAAAACGCTGGCGGAAGTTAGGTGCGAATATGTGAAGCACGCGAATTGTCATTGCCTCACCTCAATCTTCAGCAAGCCCTCAACCAGCAAGCGCAGTGACCCAGGGCGAAAGCCGTATTTGAGTGAGTTTTTGAAAGCTGTCATCATTCCTTTTGTATGGTTCTCCATCGCGCAGGCGGTGATCATATTCTGCCAGGCATTGCGATAAGGTTTATCAAGGTGCGCTAACAAATCTTCACGATTTGCCAAAAGAGCATTTTGAGAGCAGATGTCGAGAGCATTGATCAAATTCTGGTAAGTGCTGATGCTATGACTGCTCAAGCTGCCTGCCGGTTTATTACGGTTTAACAGTATTTTATCTACATACCCCAGTCTTACACCAGCCAAACCCAATCGCCACCACAATTCAAAGTCCACAGCATTGCGTAAAGTCTCATTGAACCCGCTTAATTTTTGAACGAGTTCTTTTTTCAAGATGACTGTATCCGTCGCAATAAAATTGTCAGCTGCAATACTTTCCAGGAAACGTTCCTCAATTAGGAAAAAACCGTCTTTGAGTGCTTTGGTTCTCATCTTTCCAAAGAAGTCTGCCATATCAGAAAATGCTACCGTCGAAGTTTCATTAAGCAAATTTACATTCAGAAAATTGCTGAACATCATGTCGATGTCAGGAAACTGATCCAGGATCTCCATCTGTATCGACAGTTTTTCAGGAAGCCACTCATCGTCCGAGTCCAGAAATGCCAGGTACCTTCCTCGTGATTTTTCGATTGCTCGGTTTCTGGCAAAGGACACCCCGCGGTTTTCATGCCAAAAGTATCTAATGGGCTTATCGCAGAGCGACTGACAATAATCTGCTGTGCCGTCATCAGAGCCATCATCCCAGATGATTAGCTCCCAATCTTTCATCGATTGAATTAATACAGAACTTACTGCCCTCTGTAGAAATTCTAATCGATTATATGTTGGTAAAATTACTGACACAAGTGGTAAAGAGTTCATTTCTTCAATTAGGTACGCAATATTCTTGTTTGAAAACAAATTGGACATGGAACCGGAGGTAGTGTAGATGTCGAAACATGCTTGTTTGATTATGGCTCATGATGAATTTGGTGTATTAAAAAAATCATTAACCTTAATGGATCATCCTCGCAATGATATCTATGTTCACGTTGATAAAAAAGTAAAGGATTTCAATCCCCAGGATTTTTATCCTTTTGTCAAGAAAGGGCAACTATTTTTTACCCAAAGAACCAAGGTCACCTGGGGGTCTTATAGTCAAATCAATGCTGAATTATTGCTCTTAAAATCTGCTGTCAAAAATAAGTATGAATACTACCACCTTCTGTCTGGATCTGATCTGCCACTAAAAAGCATGGCAGAGATGCATAACTTTTTCGATCAACGAAAAGGTAAAGAATTAATAACCTTCAATAAAGTCGCCTATGAAACAAAGAATTTTCACTTTAGGATCAAAGAATACTATTTCCTCCAGGAGCTGATGGGCAAAAACAGGAGTGGTATTATCAATTTTATAAACAAAGTCTTACTGAAAAGTCAGAACTTCCTGAAAGTTAACCGGATGAAAAACTCGCATCTTGATTTTCGAAAAGGCTTGAATTGGTTCAGCATTACTCATGATCTTGCCCAATATGTTCTTTTACATGAACCAGATATCAAGAAGCAATACAAATTTACCATCATGGCAGACGAAATATTCCTGCAAACTTTGGTATGGAATTCACACTTTAGAGATGCAATTTGTGAAGACATGACCCGGCTCACAAAGAAAGGTCGACCTTATATTTTCAGAATTGAGGATTTTGATTTCTTGATTCAGTCCAAGGCATTTTGGGGGAGAAAATTCAGTGAAAAAGTGGACCCCTACATTATTGAAAAAATATATAAACATTTACATGGCTGATTTTTTAATTGAAAAACCTTTTCTAACAATCAGTTGTACTTAGAAAACAACAGACCTAACTAGGTTCCGACAACTACTGATCGGATGACGCCCTCGATATTATCAACATACTTTTCCAGTGAATATTTTTTTTCCACTTCTTCTCTTGCGTTGGTTGTAATCTTTTGATAATTGACAGGGGCTTCAATCAGAGAATTAATTATTTTTATCGTGGTATATATATTTTCTGGATCAACAATAAAGCCATTCCTTCCATTTTCAATCAGTTCGTTGGACCCTTCATTCCCATAACTTATTACCATGCAGCCACTAGCCATTGCTTCAAGGGGAATTCTTGACAATCCTGGTTGTTGATAGCTTGGAAAAAAGCAGATATCAGCCTGGTGATAAAGCCTGGTAAGTTCTTCTTGAGGAATCATTTGAAAAAACTGGATTTGTTCTTCAAGATTGTTTTGAGTAATCTCCTCCAGGATTTGTCGTTTATACTCCGCGGACACTACCTCTCCGACAATTATCAAGCTTGCAGCAATTTCCTGGCTTTTCAAGAACGCCATCAACCGGACAGCATCCAATTGCCCCTTGCGAGGTTCAATTCTGCCTGGGCAAATTATGCTTAAGGGCGTATTCAGAGCTTCTCGTTGTTGGAAAGTAAAGATCTCAGTATCAATACCAGAGTAAATCACCTGGCTGCGCTGTATTGGTATTCCCAAACCTAAAACAAAAGAATGATTCTTCATGCTATTAAAGATCGCCGAAAGATTTGTTGGCCAAGCCCACGCCTGTTTTACCCGTCCCTTAGAGAGAAACTTCACCGACTGGGAAGCCAGAGGTTTCACCTTGTCCAACCAACGAAAACGAGGTTGATAATCCCCGGTGAATCGAAACCATCTTCCATGGTCCGTCCACGCGCCTTTCAAACTGTTGCCGCCTTCATCGCATACGATTGGGATGTCCAGGGTGGAAAGAAACGGCAGCAACTGCTTTGTAAGTGGGTAAATGTGACCAACGTATATTAACTCCGGGTGAAATTCCCGAATCACCTTGCCAAGAGTGTTTACATCCAGGATATCAAAGATAACTTCTTTCGGAAAAAACTTGGCTCTATATTGATTATGAAGAACCCGATGGATCGAGTAAGAAGAATTGCTGTCTCCTTTACGTTTCGGACTCTTTGCTTTTGTAGTAAGAATTTCAATTTCATGACCCTTCTTGGAAAGTCCATCCATGATATTTTTTATTCGTAAACCATAACCCCCAGAGTGATAAGGAGGGAAATCAGCAGTGATGAGAAGAATTTTCATTTGGATTGAGGGAAAAAGTTAACTATAATATTTGGTTACATCCTGGATGAGATTGAGGACAGACTCTGCCCGGTGCTCATAGGTGTACTCAGCAGACGAACTCCAGGCACCAATAGCTATCTTATTGGCTAAATCAGAATTGTTTACCAACATGATCAGTTTTTCAGATAGATCTTTTGGAGTCAAGTTGTAGAATATTGCATTTTCTCCATCTGATAAAGTCTCATGGAAGGATATCGCATCACCAACAACTATTGGTTTTCCCCTGGCCATATATCCATATGTCTTTAACGGGTTTGCATAGCGGAAATAAAACAAATTAGAACTGGCTGGCTGGACTAAAATATCACATTGATCGATCTCAGCAGCAACATCAAGAATGTGATCAACTATTTGAAGATCGAGCCTGTCCCTTATCTGAGGATCATCTGTCAACTCAGCCAACCAATTAGGAGACATACCTTTATCGTGTCTGAACCTTCCAATAATCCTTACCTTGTAATTTTTAGGTAAATATGGAATGGATTGAATAAGAATATCAACACCCCGCAACCTATCTATGGTTCCAATGCAGCCAACAAGAATTTCATCTTTAAACTTAATAACTGGCGGGTTTTCGAGACGAGGGAGTTTGCTGGCGAGTCTGGTAACAATAGGTTTAACCAAACCTCCACTCCAAGCTTCCAGGTCTTCAGCTAATGTCTGGGTGTTACACAGGATAATATCAAAGTTGGATGCTGCTTTGACGATTTGCTGATCCTGTTCAAATGGATTCCGGTCCTGAAAAACATTTGGATCGTAACCAAACGGATCATGAGCTTCGTAAATTAAACAACAATCCTTAAGCCATTTCTTGTGACCTCTAAGTAAACCAAAATACCGTAATAATTTTGGATCCCTGGTGATAATCGTCTTTTTACTCCTGGCAGATTTCCACACATAACCAAATTTCAGAAAAGCAGAAATCAACCACCCAAAATAGTTTTTGTATTTCTTCAAAAAATACTCTGGAATTCGCTGGGTATTCATGGAGCGGATCTTCAGGGGAGAATCGTTTAGATAGTAATAATCATATAAAGCTTTCTTTGAGCCCTTAATCGATTTCACAAAGAACGTAGTATTTACTTTATACGATAATGCAGAAGCTGACCACACAGCATCAAAAGTATTTGCTTCACTATTTGGACATGTTATAGCATGCAAATATGCTATATCGATATTTGATCTACTGTTGTAAATACTACCCTGATCATCCATAATTTTTGCTCCTCAGGATTATGCTCTGAGTGATTTTTGTCTAACCAGACCGAGCAGACTTGACCAAAACCTGCGCTTTAATATGACACTTGGTTTCACAACAATCGACCTTATCAGACAACTAGTCCGTGTTCTCAAGCTAAAATCTTTCATTTCTGAAAGACTAAGCCAATTATTTGCGCTTCTTTCAAAGAAACGAGAACGCTGATGCGAAGTATCAAGAATAGATGGCCGGATCGAGTCAATTTCCATATATCCTTTTAAGAGGAAAGAAGCTGTTTTGGTCTCCACATGCTTTCTATACGAAGCAAGAATATCATTTATGATGGTTGGTGGATATTTCTTTGTAAACCGAACCAGGAGTTCTGCATCCATTGCCATGATCAAATCCTCTTCCACATGCCCCAATTCATCAAATAAACTCTTGCGAAAAAAGGCTGCTATTTGTCTAATAGAATTACGTGGATTCGTTGCCGCCTCTTCCCAATCAACAAAGTACGAAGGCATCATTCCGACAATGTTCTTATCATTATCAATGATTGTTGCTTGCCCAATAACCATGACAGCATCAGTAATCTCCATAAACTTCCTGGCAATAATATCAAATGCTCCAGGATGAACAAGATCATCTGAGTTTAACCAAAAAACAATATCCCCGCTTGTTTTCTTGATACCCTTATTTATTGCATGGCTTTGACCTCGATCAGGCTCGCTAACCCAATAAGCTATCCACGGTTCATACTTCTTGATAATCTCAATGGTGTTATCCGTGCTGCCACCATCAATAATGATGAATTCCAGGCTTGGATAGCCCTGAAGCAAAACGGAACGAATTGTCTCTTCGATGAACTGCCCCTGGTTAAATGAAGGCGTAACCACAGATATTTTTGGCCACGGAGACCCACCAGGCGTGGCACCTGGAAGTGGTTCTGAAATTTCATCCCACGGCCAGCCTTTTTTTCCAGGCGGTGGTTTAGGTAGGTTCATCAAACTCATCTTATCGAGATCTTTCTCTTTTCGGCGAGAATCTCCGACATGACATTTAAAGTTTCGCTAACGGCTTGGTGCCAGTTGTACCTTTCGATAACCAACTGCCTGCCGGCAGCACCGATGCGTTTGCATCTTTCCGGATCCGAGGCAAGCCCGATCAGGACATCTGCAAGAACTTCTGGATCCCCAAAGGGGATCATCAGATCTTCCGCACCTAAGGTATTAAGAATTTCGCTCGCAAGCGGATGTTGCGTGGAAACGACAGGTAATCCAGAACTCAAATAATCAAAAATTTTTAATGGTGAACCAAAGCTTGCACGACTGACTTTATAAGTACTTAAACCCACTTGCATGCCAGCCAGCCAATGCGGCAAACGTTGATATCGTTCGGCATCCCAGTAAAACACATTGGGTGGCATCTCTGCCATGAACCCCGACAAACCAGCGCCAATAATGTGGAAGTTGATGTTTCTTGTCTTTTCTTCATCCCAAAGCAGTTTTGCAGCATCCCCTATCAAATCCAGGTCATGCCAGGTTTCTTTGATCGTACCAATCCAAACCACATTAAACTTATCTTCAAACGCAGTCATGCGGGGCGCGATTGTTGCCTCAGGGGTGAACAAGTCAGGATCAGACCCGTTTGAAATGGTGATGACACGCTTTATCCTCAACTTACTGGAAATTGTTTCTGTCAGGTTTGGAGAAACACATACACCCAGGTCGCAACCGGAACTGTATTTATAAAATTTACTGTTGGATTTATCAAGAATCTTCTGATCTGAAGAAAGCTCATTTGGTAAGGTATTAAATTCCCAAATCACGAGTGGAAATCCGTACAACAATCTGCGAGGTGGTACCGTCAGAGAAAGTATCGGGGGCGGCCAACTCTCCAGGCGAATATACAAGGCATCCATCTTTCGCAAAGTTTTGATGTGGTTTAGGTGATCGGTTGGGATTGTTGTGGCGCCTGGGAATTGGTTGCCCGGGTAAACCCAAATTTCATGCCCCAAAGCTATCGCATTCTTGATGAACTGTTCTATGTGAACATGTCCGCCGCCAGTGTGCTTCCTGTCATAACTCGCATTTACATAAGCAATTTTCATATCTACTCTTTAGAGTCCCATAATCTGGATGAGCCGGTTTTTTTCCTTCTCCGGTGAAAAATGCTCAGCCACTCGTTTTCGGCCAGCTTCTCCCAATTTTTGACGTAGATCCGGATTGCGGGCGAGCTCCAGAAATGTATCTGCTTGGGCTTCGACATCACCCGGATCATTGAGAATGCCTGTGACGTTTTCAACCACCGATTCCACGATCCCTCCACTGCGGGTGCCTACATATGGTAATCCAACAGCCATCGCTTCAACAGGGCTCACACCAAAACATTCTGACTGTCTGGTAATTTCTCCCTTGATACTGTGGTGAGTAAAAATGTCTGCTTCATACAACAATTCTTGTGCTTTTGCTCGATTAACTGGGCCAAGAAAGCGAATACACTCCTTGTATGGAGACCTTAGCCGTAACAACTCACAATATGAACGCAAAGGACCGTCACCAGCAATCAACAAGGTAGCATCCAGACCTTTGGATTTTGCTATCTCAAACGCTTCTATTGTGCGATCTGGAGATTTAAAATCAACTAACCTGCCTAAGTGAAGGATCTTTATACCTTTAGTTTTTGAGTGTGTTTTTGATAACTCGGGAACTGGAATGCCATAATACTTGACTCTTATGCAATTTTCAGCAATTCCCGCGCTGACTAAAAGAGATTTGGTAAACAGGGAATTAGCAATGAATGTTGCTCGCTTCTGTAGTGACAATATATCGTTTAAGTATTGCTCTGTGTGAGCTTTCAGTTCAGGATCCGCGTTTTGCCTCAAATCAAAAGTTGCATCATAGCCGTGAAAATGAATATATAGAGGAATATCTATCTCCTCCCACACTGGGGAAAAGTTTGAAGCAAAAGTCCCATAGTGGCATAGTATTTGAGATGGCGAAACCTCATCAATTACCTGCTTTAGTCTTTTATTTGGAGAGGTCGATTCTTTAAGAAGGTTGAAACCAAATGACTTCAACAACGAAGATGCATATCTAACTTCGTGAGTTGATTCTTTGATGGAGTGAACAGGGAAAAGTCCATGCCAGTCAGATACACCACCTGAGTCAGTTACTACTAAGCCACCAATAAAATCGGTGAGCCCTTCCAACATACGGTGCATCCATACTTCAGATACAGCATTCCACTGAGGCATCATAAATAACAATTTCATGAAATCAACTCCAAGATAGTAGAGAATATTTTTTGTAATTCACTTTTCGGCAACAATTGTAATAATGCAGGGAATGTCTGAGTGTCTATTCCAATTTTTCTCTGACCGTCTAATTAATATTTGAGTAAGATGATGGAAATATTTTTTATATCCTTTGAGTTTCTTTTTATAATATAGATTTGCAACAAGCGCTTGTATCAAGGCAGAATTTTCATTTAAAACACCGCCACTTGCCTCAACCTTAAACCCAGCACGTTGAAAATCCATAATCAATCCAGCCTCAGTCCACCGGTGAAAATCTCCTGGAGTAGGATGATAAGGCCAAACTCCGTGTGTTGTTAAGAACATCTTTCCACCGGTTTTAAGCACTCGAAGACTTTCCCTGAGATATTCATGAGGAATTGGAACGTGTTCAAGCACTTGAAAACTTGTTACAAAATCAAATGAAGATTCTTTGAAAGGTAATTCATAATCTCCGGAAACCTGAAGATCAGAGGCAAGGTTAAATCCAATATCCACACCAACGACATCTGCTTCGACAAAATCAAAAGCCATCTGATAGGGTCTTTCTCCGCACCCATAATCCAGAACTATCGAATTCTTCAACGGTTCTTGATTCTTAATTACAAATTCTAAGACTGCTTCTCTTAATTGGTTTAACAACTCAGCGCGAGGACCGCCGAATGGTATAAAAAGCCTTTTCTTACGGTCCACGTTGTTCTCATTCTCAAGAAGGTAATTTCTCAATTGTGCAACGGTTACTTGTCCAGCAATAGGCATATTTACTCACAGTTTTATATGGACGTAAAGAATCAACAGCATCAAAGACATAGAATGGCAATACACTTGACACGACATCTACGGGATAAAGATTTGTAGTGTGAACAGCAAGAGTTAATTCATAAGCTCCTTCATTGCATGGCATAGAAGGAATTGAGAATTTTATTAAATATCGTCCTTTCAGCACTCCCGGATTCAGCCCTTCTGTGTCATGATGCGACAAGTGCAAAATATTTTCCCCGGATTCTGAAACAACCGTGGCAGAAAAGTGTAATTCATGTAAACCGTTTGATTGAATCTCAAACTCAAGATCCATCGGTTCTGATCGATAAAAAGTAGAGGTCACCTCGTTATCACGATTTCTTAACCACGCAGATGTGATCTTTACACCTCCCATACCATACCTGTGTTGCCAGTTTTCCAAGTCCATTTCCCCTTGATAATCGTTGCCATTGGAAATATCCAAATATCCGTTTACTACTGATTCAGGCTCTCCAGTCTGTATAATCGATCCACCTTCAAGCCAAACACATCGGGTACATAACTTTTTTATAGCTGTCATATTATGACTGACGAAGAGAACGGTGCGGCCTTCTCCAGCCACAT
>CAZIGB010000025.1:0-12222 GCA_964539005.1 uncultured Gammaproteobacteria bacterium
CCATTCCGTGACATAGGCCCCCTGGAAGTCACCGCTATTCTTGCCGATAACTAAATCGCGAAGCACCTGATCTCCCTGCTTAAGGATCAGGCGTAAGCCCTTGTCGCCCGAAGTTTCAAATTCAGCTTGCTTGTCCTTTACCTGGCTCACCAGGGCCATATCAGCCTCTTTGGCTTTTTTGAGGGAGTCAAGAGCATTGGCAATGGCCACATTATCAAGCATCTCATGCTTGACGCCATCTTCCTTCCAAATCTCCCCGTTCTTAACAAATGCCTTTTTTGTCCCCTTCCCTTCCGTCTCGATCCGATCGATTGCGGAAATATCGAGGCTAGACAGAAAATTGTCCGGCTTGTCTTTCTGCGCTTGACGCTCGGCTACTGGTCCCTTATAAAGATACGCGACCGCGATCAATGCGACCAGCACTCCGGCCATGATAAGATTCTTCTTGTTCATAGTAATTATCGTTATTTATCCAGATTCTCTTTGATCTTCTCGACGAGCAATTCCTTGTTCTGCACACCTTGCAGACGAAGGAATTCTTTAGCGTCTCTATCCAGAAAGATGAAGACGGGAATCTTTTCGATGCCATATTTTTCCAGCAATTCCGGATGTTCGTCCGCATCGAAATATTCAGTTTCTAGCTCCGGCATGCTGGCTTCGATCTCTTTCCACATCGGCTTCATCACCAGACATTCCGTGCACCAGATTGCTCCGAATTTTAAGACTTTCATATTTTTTGATTTAGAATTCATCAGCAAAACGGTTTTTCCGTCTTGAATAATAGCGGAAGATTCCGAAACCGATAACCAGAGCCGTAACACCAAAAACATTTACATAGCGGATGCTTGCCCGTTTGGCATCATCAAGCTTGGTCTCATCAATCGGACGGCTAGTCGTATTCTTTGAGCGGATCTGGATAAGAGCGTCGTCCAGACTCAGGCTGTCCACGAGATTGAGGAAAAGATTGAGATTGTCTGGATTGTTATTAACAAAACCGTTCGTTGCAAAATCACTGTCCCCGACCACGGCCAGACGAGTATTGAACTTTTCCGGCTTGCCTTCACCCGGATAAGGATTCTTGACTTCGCCATTGATAGCCATGGCCAAGACGCTGCTTTTCTGATCCGTAGCCGGACTCAGAGTCTGGTTCGGCATGATCTGGAAATTATCCGCAACTGTCCAAGATTTTTCCGTCGTCGAGAGAAGGGCCTGAGCCTTGGTCTCGCCTAGCTTGTTTATATCAGCTGAAACACTGCTCGCCCAGGGCAGAACGACATTCTCGAGACCAGAAACGGCCGAATAATCCTTATTGAAACCTTCGCCGATAATCTTTGGCCAGAAAGGATAAGGAGTCGAGAAAGAGAAAAACCCTTGGGAGAAGGAGGCCATCCCGCTCTGCGAGTCAGCCACCAGGTTCTTCTCGACCTTGAGACCGTATTTCTCTAGCCAGGCGGAAAGTCCGCTCTCATTCGGTGAAGTAGCTAGGCCCTCACCGATATTTATACCATCGAGCAAAACAAGCATAGATGAGCCGCGAGAGAGAAAATCGTTCAAGACTTTCTGCTGGTCCTCGTTGAATTTATCCTTGGGCCCGACGATTATCAAAGTCTTTATATCCTCTTCGATTTTTGGGTTTTCCTCGGCCAATTCGACATCCCGGACTTCATAAAGCTCTCTCAAAGCTTCACGAGCCGAAGAGAGATTTTCTTCCAAGTCGACTGAACCGTGCGAAGACAAGAATCCGACCACGGCCGCTTCCTCGCTAGTCACCTTCTTTATCTTGGTCGTGATCTGATACTCGAGATCAGAAATATCCTGCTTGAGAGCTGGTATCACTTCGGTCTTATCGCCGTAGCTTATGGTCATACCCATATAACCCTTGACTAGCTGCTGTTTATCCCTCTCCACGACTTCGAAAGTGAGCTGAGGAATACCCTTGAAATAGAGCTCCTGAGTCGTCTTCTCATCGTCGGCCGGACTGATTGCTTCAATCCGGAATTTACCGTTCGAATAAGCGGCATACTCCGCCAGTGTATCATTGACCTCTTGGCGCAGAGAAAGAAGCTGGCTCGGCAGATTATCAGAAAAATAAGTTTTTACATTGACAACGTCAGGAAGATCGGCAACCGTCTTCTTGCTTGCCTCAGAAATCGAGTAAATCTTGTCTTCGGTCAGATCCAGGCGATAAAAAATGCTCGAAGAAAGGAAGTTTATCACCACCAGGATGCCGATCATGAGTCCGGCCGAGATCGAGAGATCGCTCTTCTTCACCCGCTGCCTGTTTTTTTGCTTGTCCATTTCCATATTTGATTGCTTAATCATAATAATGATAAGGCGCGGCTATTTCCAGCCTCGCGATTCTATGACTCGGGCATTGAGCCACAAGAAAAGGAAGATGAATGAAATATAGTAAATAATATCTTTTGTATCGATTATACCCTTCGCGATATTATTGAAGTGAGTACCGAGACCGACATATTTGAAGATCGGCACCAAGAACTGGGGCGTGCCATAAAGCACGAAATCCTGCCCGATCACAAAGACAGCGAAACAAGCCATAAGGCCGAGGATAAAAGCGATGATTTGGTTCTTGGTCAAGCTCGAGACGAGCAGTCCGACCGCCAAGTAGGAACCTGCCAGGAAGAGAGCGCCGATATAGCCCCCGATTACCGGACCGAGATCCAGCTGTCCGAGAGACATAACCGTTATCGGCAGAGTAATGGTAAGCGCCAAAGCCACAGCAACGAAACTAAGAGCCCCGAGAAACTTCGCGATCACTACCTGCCAATCAGTCAGCGGCAAAGTAAGCAAGAATTCGATCGTGCCGGATTTTTTCTCCTCAGCCCAGAGACGCATCGTGACGGCTGGCGAGATAAAAAGCAGGATCCAGGGCAAAAGATCGAAATAAGGCCGCATATTAGCTTGGCCATACAAGAAAAAGTTCTTGAAAAAGAGCCAATTTCCTACGACCAGAAAGACGCCGATAAAGATATAGGCGATCGGCGAATTGAAATAAGCCATGAACTCCTTCTTAAAAAGGAAATAGATGGTCTTTAAGTAATCTTTTTTCATACGTTATTTAGTCAATTCCTTAAATACATCCTCCAGGCTGACCGCCTTTTTCGAGAATTCCAAAATGCTCCAACCCCGATTCATGACCGCCTTGGAGAGATCTTCCCGAATATCCACCCCCTCCTTCGCTTCGATCAGATAACCATAGACATCGTCGCTTTCCCGATCAATCATCTCGGCTTTCTCGACTTTTTCCATTTCAGCCAGATGTTTCAGAATCTCTTCTTTCGCCCCCTTGATCTTGACATAGATCTTCTCCTGTCCGCCCACCTTGCGCGCGAGTTCGGCTGGTGTCCCCTCGATCACGATCTTGCCTTTATTGATAATGATAGCCCGATCGCAAGTCGCTGATACTTCCGACAAGATATGTGTAGAAAAGATGACAGTCTTTTCCTGGCCGATCTTCTTGATCAGCTCTCTGATCTCCGAGATCTGATTTGGGTCCAGTCCGGTGGTCGGCTCGTCCAGTATAAGGATATCCGGCTTGTGGATAATAGCCTGGGCCAGACCGACTCTCTGACGGTAACCTTTTGAAAGCTCATCGATCGGCTTGCGCACGACCGAAGCGAGGCCGCAATCATTTACCACCTCTTTTATCCTTTCTTTGATCTTCTCCTTTGGAATACCCCGGACTTCAGCTATAAAACGCAGATATTCATAGACCCGCATCTCATCATAAAGCGGAACCGTTTCCGGCAGATAGCCGATTTTGGACCGAGTAAGGATGGAATCCTCGAGAACATCCACGCCGTCGATCTTGACCGTACCGCTCGATGGCGACCAGAAGCTGGTAATGATCTTCATGGTCGTAGACTTACCCGCTCCATTCGGACCAAGGAAGCCGAGAATCTCTCCTTTCTTCACTTCTAAGCTCAGATCATCTAGCACGACTGTGCTTCCGAACTTTTTTGTCAGATTTTTAATCTCAATCATCTTGGTGATTTAATTCTTAGCGTCCAAGGAAAAAAGAACAGCTTTAGGCCATTCCCCTTGTTTTTCTATAACATAATAACAATTATATTATAATTGCGCAATCAAAATATGCAAGAGCCAAACTGTGGATAAAGTAAGCTAAAATTCCGCCAATTCCGCCACCAAAACAAATACTTCCTGGCCACGCATGACCTTGAGCCCGATACGGCTGCCCGGACGATAGCGTTGGACGATCGACATCAGGGTATTATGACCTTCGACTTTTATGGCATTTATCTCAAAAACGATATCCCCTTCCTTAAGGCCCGCTTTTTCAGCCGGTCCACCGGGCATTATCGCCGGCTCGCCCCCGTCTCCCGCCCAGACCCAAGCCCCGCTCATCCGTCCGAGTCCTTGGTCGATCGCGGTTTCCGGAGTAAGCATCAGATAACGGACACCAAGCTTAGGCCGGATTATCCGTCCGCTCTCGATAATGCTTCGGACAACCGGACGGGCATCATTGATCGGGATAGCAAAGCCGATCGAGGAGCCCTTATCGTCAATCGCTGTATTTATACCGATCACCTTGCCAGACAGATCGATCAAAGGTCCGCCCGAGTTTCCTGGATTGATCTCCGCATCGGTCTGGATGACATTGTCAAAAGCCTCAGTCCCGGCTTGGCCCTGGCTCGCCATTATGCTTCGGCCAAGCGCGCTCACGATCCCTTTGGTCGCGCTATTCTGATAAAGGCCGAGAGTATTGCCGATCGCGATCGCGCTCTGTCCGACTGCCAGCCGATCGCTGTCACCCAAACTGACTGCCGGCAGATTCTGATCAAATATCCTCAGAATCGCAAGATCGCTGATCGGATCCTTGCCGATCAGCTGTCCATAATACTGCTTGCCAGAATTAAGGATTACCCGGTAAGATCCCTTAGCGCTAGCCGCTTCGACAACATGCTTATTCGTAAGGATATAGCCGTCTTGAGAAATTATAAAGCCTGTTCCTCTTCCTTTGACCTTAGCTTCAGTCTCTACTGTCTGACTACCATCAGCCGTATCGACTACTTGAATCTCTTCATCGTCATAAACAACAATACTGACGACAGCCGGCTTAGCTGCCGCAATCGCCCGAATACTGGCATCCTGCTCAGCCAGGACGAGGTCATCTGCTTCGACCACTCCGATCCCTTTCCAAGCGAAATGATAGGCGCCCAGCAAAAAGAAAAGAGCCGTCACGAAGAAGAAAAAAGCAAATCTAGGCTGATTATTTTTCATATTATCACGAGGATGATAGAATTATTCTCATATTATAGAGCTTATCGGATTATTTGGCAATCACCTATTCCGATTGCCAGAAAATAAAAAACCAGCCCATTGGGCTGGTCTGCTCTCTACTTCAGCTATTAATCGTCAGCTCCATCTCTTCGAGTAATTTCCGCTGTTTCCGATTGAGACTGGTCGGCGTCTTGACGATAATCTTGACATAATGATCGCCGCGTCCGAGCCCCCTGAGATTCGTCACACCCTTGCCACGCAATTTAAAAACCGTGCCAGACTGGGTACCAGCGGGAATCTTGAGACTCAGCTTGCCATCGACTGTCTCGATCTCGATCTTGTCCCCTAGCGCAGCCTGAGCAAAATTTATCTTTTCTTCTGTCTTTATGTCATTTCCTTCCCGACTCCAGCGCTTATCAGCCTTTACCCGGACGACAATCAAAAGATCGCCCGCTCCGGCGCCCCGCACGCCGGCTTCGCCCTTGCCCGAAAGACGGATCGCCTCACCATCATCTATCCCGGCGGGAATCTTGATCTTGAGCGTCTCCTCTCCCTGTATGACTCCGCTACCAGAACATTGGCGGCATTTCTCTTTATAGGTCTTGCCCTCGCCCTGACAATCTTCGCAGCTAGCCTGCATCTGGACATTGCCAAGGATTGTCCGCTGGACACGCGTGACTCGACCGCTTCCTTTGCAAGTGCTGCAAGTCTCGATCTTTGTGCCTGGCTCTGCCATGTGGCCATGGCAATGGTCGCAGACTACTCTTTTGCGGATCTTTATTTCTTTTTCTACGCCAAAAACCGCCTCCAAAAAAGAAATTTCCAAGGACACTCTCATGTCATTACCCCGCTGACGACGGCTTTCTTGCCGACCGCCGCCAAAACCGAAGATATCGCCTATTCCGCCAAAAAGGTCACCGAGGTCGTCCATATCGACATGGACTCCGCCCTGCCCGAATCCTCCAAAACCGCTGAAACCGCCAAAACCAGCCCCTGCCTGTTCGAAGCCGGATCCGAATTGGTCATACTGCGCTTTTTTCTTTGAATCAGACAAAACCTGATAAGCCTCGTTCACTTCTTTGAACTTGGCTTCATTTCCGCCTGCCTTATCAGGGTGATATTCGTGGGCTTTTTTCCGAAAGGCCTTTTTAATCTCCTCCGCGCTCGCTCCCTTCTCCAGGCCTAGTATTTTATAATAATCTTTGGACATCTAAATTAATTTTCAATTTGAAATTTGAAATTTTCAAACAATTTTCAATAACAAAATTTTCAAACCTCGAAATTATTTCTGACTTTAAATTTTCAAATTTAAAATTGTAAATTTCAAATTGCTAAGCTTTAAACCCGATCTCTTTCTCCGCTCCTTCGGCTTCTTTGATCGGTCCATACTGCTTCTCATACTTTGCAAGGTTTTCCGTCATAGCGACGATCATGCGCTTGTAATGGCCTGGACTGGTGATAAATTTGCCTGTTACCCGGCCACTCTGGCCAAAGATATTCAAATACATCATGTAAAATTCGTCCTTATTGTGGTTGATTTGCATCGCATTCGCGTATTCCGCTCCCGGAAGATTGTCTGCAATCTTGATCTCTTTTTTCTGTTCTTGGTTATTAGCCATATGATTCTTCTGAATTATTATATTTAATGATTGATAGATTGTTGAAGGGGCATCTTTGACGATGCCCCTGTTTTTTTTCACACGAGATAGAGCTCCGCTATTTTGGAGCCAGTTTGGACCAGATTACTGTCCCCATTCTCCTGCTCATACAGGAAACAGAGTGGCTGGCCGACCTCGCAGGTTTGGGGAGTCAGATTCGATCTGGCCACACTTTTCCGGCCAGGCAAGAGAATTGCCTGTTGCGAAATCGTGCCGATATGGCCGTTCGACATCACACAGATAGCCTTCTTGCCAGATACCAGCTGATCATTTTCTACTCTCTTGACTTTTTCCATTTCCTTCTCCTAGGAATTGTTTCTTGAAAGATCCCGTATACAATTCCGAAACTCGGTTAATGCCGTCTGGCTTCCACTGACTCCGAAACTGATCGTCTCCCCCTCCATTACACAGGCCATCAGATTGACATTAAAACAGCCTGCCAGATCATGGATATCGCTTACTCCGGCCGACTCTACGATCGCCTCGATTTTCTTGGCGCCAAAAAGTCTGATTTCCAGATAATGGCTCATGCTATTCTGGCGACAAAGACTGAAGCTACTGCTGACAGCTCGCCAACACTTCTGGTGAACAACTTCCTGGACAAGACCCCGTGAACGATACTGTTGAGGCTCGCCTTTCCGAAAGACTGTAAAGCCGAGCCGATACCCCTCCGCATCATATTCAACCGTGTATAGTACGGTCCGGAAATGCTTCAATGTCTTTTCGCTATAGGCGTTTTGAGCAAGGATTTCCTCATCAGGGGTAATGATCTTCTCCGAAGAAAAGATATACTCTTCCCCCTCAGATGTCCTGAAAACAACTTCCCCGCACATAGAAAAAATCTTGGTCCAATCAGTCGTAATCGGCGAATAGAGCTCCCGCATACATTCTCCTTGGTTCTGTTTTTTGGTTGGACTGCTTTGTAAATGAACTCAAGCGCTGGCTGTCCGCTCGGCACAGCCAGCTATGAAATCACTTATTTCTTTTCTTCGACCTCGCCTTCGAGCACTTCTTCGCCTTCTTTCTTTGGCTCTTCGGCCCCGGCGGCCGCCTGCGCCGCCTCAGCCTGAGCTTGGTACATAGCTGCTCCGATCCGCTGAGCGACAGTATTCATTTCTTCCATCTTCTTCTTTATCGTTTCCACATCATCCGTGTCTTTCACTTTTTTCAATTCTTCCACTTTTTCTTCTAGCTCTTTTTTGTCTTCAGGTTTCATCTTGTCTCCCGATTCTTTGAGAAGCTTCTCGGTCTGAAAGATGACCGAATCAGCCATATTCCTAGTCTCGATCAACTCTTTCTTTTTCTTGTCATCTTCGGCATGAAGTTCGGCCTCTTTCTTCATCTTTTCCACTTCCTCCTTGGATAGCGAAGATGAAGCGGTGATCGTTATTTTCTGTTCCTTACCGCTTGCCTTGTCTTTGGCCGAGACGTTCAGGATACCATTCGCATCGAGATCGAATGAAACTTCGATCTGCGGTACGCCGCGCGGTGCCGGCGGCAGACCGTCGAGAATGAATCTTCCGAGTGTCTTGTTATCGGCTGCCATCGGACGCTCACCCTGGAGAACATGGATCTCGACACTCGGCTGGCTATCCGCCGCTGTCGAGAAGATCTGGGATTTAGAGGTAGGGATAGTCGTATTCTTCTCGATCAAAGGTGTCGCTACGCCACCCAGAGTCTCGATCCCGAGCGTAAGCGGTGTCACATCCAGGAGCAATACGTCTTTCACATCCCCTTGGAGGACGCCCGCCTGAACAGCGGCGCCGATCGCGACCACTTCGTCCGGATTCACCCCGAGGTGCGGATCCTTGCCAAAGAATTCTTTGACCAGCTTCTGGACCAGGGGCATACGAGTCATACCGCCGACCATTATCACTTCCTCGATATTAGCCGTTGTCAGACCAGCATCCTTCAAGGCTTCCTTAGTCGGGATCAAGGTCTTCTCGACCAGATCCATGACCAGCTCTTCGAGTTTGGAACGGGTCAGCTTCATGACTAGATGCTTGGGGCCTGATTCATCCGTCGTAATGAAAGGCTGGTTGATCTCGGATTCCATCGTAGTCGAGAGTTCGATCTTGGCTTTTTCAGCCGCCTCCTTGATGCGCTGGAGAGCGAGCGGATCCTTGGAAAGATCCAAACCGCTGTCTTTCTTAAATTCAGACAAGATCCAAGCGATGATCGCTTGATCAAAGTCTTCTCCGCCGAGATGGGTGTCGCCATTGGTCGATTTTACCTCTACCGTATCCTCATCGATATCAAGGATAGAAATGTCAAAAGTACCACCGCCGAGATCATAGACCGCGACTTTCTGGCCCTTCTTCTTTTCAAAACCATAAGCCAAGGCGGCCGCCGTCGGCTCATTGATAATGCGTTTGACCTCGAGACCGGCAATCCGTCCGGCATCCTTGGTAGCTTGGCGCTGTGAATCGTCGAAATAAGCCGGCACGGTAATGACCGCTTCGGTAATCTTCTCTCCGAGCTTGGCTTCAGCATCAGCCTTGAGCTTGGCTAGGATCATAGCCGAGACTTCTTCCGGTGAATAATCGCGGCCATTCATGCTTACTTTCACGCTATCCCCCGCCTGCACGATCTTATAAGGCACAGTCGAAAGATCTTTTTGGACCTCCGCATCGCCAAAACGACGACCGATCAAGCGCTTCACAGCATAGACCGTATTTTCCGGATTCGTGACCGATTGGCGCTTAGCCGACTGACCGACCAAACGTTCGCCATTCTTAGAAATAGCCACGATCGAAGGCGTTGTCCGGTTGCCTTCAGCATTTTCCAGGATCTTGGGCTTGCCACCTTCCATGATTGCCATGGCCGAATTGGTCGTCCCAAGATCGATTCCTAATATCTTTCCCATATTTTTTATTCAGTCCGGCACGGCAAAGCATGTCTTTATCCGACTAGCCGGAAAATCCTTATATTATGATTATTATCTCTTATTTTTTAACAGTAACGCTCCGCAAAATTATCTCGAGATTCTCGAGTGGCATGAGCGACAGATCCTGATCAAGAAAAGCAATCCCCCTGATCTTATCCGAGTCAGTTTTGACTACAGCGCCGATATTCTCACCGAGATCGATACTAGTCGTCGAGCTAGCGCTAGCCGGCGCGAAGCTATTCTTATCGATTAGCAATACTTTATCACTCACTTTCTTGCTCGGCGTAAAAGGATATTCAAGCGCATCGGTCTTGCCGGCAGGCTGGAGATAATACTTACCTTCCTTTTCGATAAAACCTTGCGACTCCATCAGGCTGACAGCCGTCGTGCTGGCCGCCGCTACGAAGTCGGCGCTGACACCGCCAAAAACAAGCTTGTCATTCCGGCTGAAGCTGCCTTTGTAGAGATAACCGCTTGCCCCCTTGACTATCTCGACCTTGGCTTCACCCAGAATAGCCGGATACTCAAAGCTGACACCTGTTTCCTTGTCGGAAAAATCCAGCTTTGCCCCCTTGAGCAGAGCCATATATTCTTCCAGTTCCTTGGCCGTATCCTTGAGCTTCTGATTCTCGGTCTCGACACCGGTCAGCTTGTTCTTGAGCTGATCCATGCGCTGTTCAAAATCAGCCCGGACTCGCTTCGCGTCTTCACTGACCTGGTTCAAACCCTTTTGGCTACTCTTGTGCTGCCAAGCATAAATAGCACCTCCGGCCACTATCGCCGTGACTATGACTGTGACGAGAGTCGACATGAATCCGCCCTTCGAAGCCTTGCGCGACTTCTTTTCCGGAGTACTCGGAGCCGATTGGCTTTCGGTCCTAGACTCGGCGGCAGCAGGCTTGGCTGCTTTCTTGGGACGGCCTTTTCTTTTGGCTGCTCCCTCTTCCCCATCCTTGCTGACTGAGATCTTTACTCCATCCATATTATTTTCTTTGATTACAAGCGAGAAATGTCTTCCTCTCTTTGATTGCTTATTAGATAATTTTATTTCTTGTTATCGGTTTTGATCTCGATCGTCTTGATCTTGGCCTGCTTAGCCTTTGGGATCCTGATTTTAAGTACCCCGTCATTCGCAACTGCAGTCGCTGAGTCGCCATCCACATGAGTAGGCAAGGGAATACTACGATAGAAGCTACCCCGTCGGATCTCCTTGCGGTAGTAATTCTTGTCCTCGACTTCGCTTTTCTTCTCGCTTTCGCCCTTTATGCACAGGACATCATTTTCGATCGAAACACTGACCTTGTCCGGATCGATTCCAGCTAGCTGGGTTTCGACCACGACATCGTCTTTGTCTTCATAGACATCGACGGCTGGCACAAAACCGGATTGGACGCCACGCACGAGCGGGCTAAATTCAGAAAGTGCCTTCTCCATCTCTTCGAATGGCTCGAAGAAAGGAGTCCATTTGATGAGTGCTGACATATGTTTTTCTTTAAAATTTTGCCAGCCGAGCTGGCAGATTATTATATTTAATTATAATTATATGATCATTAATTATTGATTAGTAGCCTGATTCTCTTCTTCCACTTCTACCCGAGCAGCGACTATGGTTTTGCCATTTAATTTGTAGCCTGGGCGTAATTCTTTGGTAACGATATCTCCTTTCCCGCTCATCGCTTCCATACAGCTATGATCAAAGGGCTTTCCCACCGTCTCGATCTCTTCTACCCCATTGTCCGCCAAGGCCTGAGCAAACTGTTTGACAACGTAAGTTACGCCGACCAGCCAAGGATCATCCTCTGGCAGCTGAGAGCTGTGCCTAAGAGAAGTCTTTAGATTGTCATAGACGGGGATAAAACTCTGAAGAAGCTGCTCATTGGCATATTTCTGCCATTCCTGCTTTTCTTTTACATGCTGTTTTTCCAGATTCTGATAATCAGCCAAGGCCCTTTTATACATATCCTCGAAAGGATCAGGTACCAGGGCTTCTTTGTTGTTTTTTTCAACAGGCGCTTTTTTCTTGTCTTTGGACATAGGGTCTATTCTTTATTTATCTTATACTGGACATAGGACAGGATGCCGATCGTCTTTTCATAATCCATCCGCAAAGGACCGAGAACGCCGAACATGCCGATCTGGCCTTGTTTGCGATATTTAACCAAGGTCGTACCGAATATCGGACCAAAGGGATTTTGATCACCGATCAAGGTGTGGAGCCCGAATTCTATATCCTCAAAACCTTCGTTGATGATTTCATCGATCCGATCAATCACGCTGGAAATATCATGGATTATGCTGATGCGGGAGAATTCCGGCTGCTGGAAAAGATTCGATAAACCGGTGTAGTAGAGATTATGCTTATGGAAGGCCCAGAATACAGCCGAACCAGAAAGCTGAGAAATCTGCTTAGCCGTT
>CAZIGB010000026.1:0-11931 GCA_964539005.1 uncultured Gammaproteobacteria bacterium
TATGCAATTAAACATCAAAGCGACAAAGATCGAACTCACTCCGAAAATCAAGGATTACGCGCAGGAAAAATTCGATATGCTCGAGAAGTATCTCGGTTCTACGGCTGTAATCAATTGCGATGTCGAGCTGGCCCAAGAGGGGGGCGGACAGAGCAGTGGTGATATCTATCGGGCAGAGCTCAATATTACCCTTCCGGGCGAACTGCTCCGGGTCGAAAAAACGGAAAAGGACATCTTCAAGGCGATTGACAAGGTCAAGGATCATATGGTCCGGTCAATAACCAAGTACAAGGAAAAAAGACTGGACAAAAAGCGTCAAGGCGCTGAAGACGGGGGCCTGGATAATCTGATTTGATTTTTTCGGATTTTGGTTCTATACTATAAGACACGGAATGATGGATATTCTTCCGTGTTTTATTTATGATTAAATAGCTAATAATATGAGCATTCTGAGCAGGATTTTCGGCGATGCGAACGAGAAATATATCAAGAGCCTCTCCCCGATAGTCGAGAGTATAAACGCCTTGGAAAAAGAAATGGCGACAAAGAGCGACGAGGAGCTCAAGGCGATGACGGGCGTATTTCAGACTAAACTGAAAGGAGTAACAGAGGGCAGTGAAGAAGAGGAAAAGAAGCTTCTCGACGCTCTTTTGCCAGAGGCTTTTGCAGTCATGCGCGAGGCTTCGAAACGCGTCAATAAGATGCGTCATTTTGATGTGCAGCTGATCGGCGGCATTATCCTGCATCAGGGCAAGATCGCGGAAATGAAGACCGGCGAAGGCAAGACCTTGGTCGCGACATTGCCTCTGTATCTCAACGCTCTTTCTGGTCGAAGCGCCCAGCTTATTACAGTCAATGATTATCTGTCTCAGGTCGGTGCCGGCTGGATGGCGCCGGTCTATGATTTTCTCGGCCTTAGTACCGGTGTAATCGTTCATGATATGGCCTTGAAGTATGATCTGTCATATAACGATGAATCGCAATTCGATGAGCGGCTCAAGCATTTCCGGCCAGTCACGCGCAAAGAAGCCTATCTCTGCGATATTCTTTATGGCACGAATAACGAATTCGGCTTTGACTATCTCAGGGATAATATGGCCCCGAGCCTGGATCGGCAAGTGCAGCGTCCGCTCCATTTTGCCATCGTCGATGAGATCGATTCGATCCTGATCGACGAGGCTAGGACGCCGCTTATTATCAGCGCGCCTGCGGCTGATTCGAGTGACAAGTATGCCAAATTCGCCCAGCTTGTCCGAGGTCTTACTCTGGATGAGGATTATAATGTCGATGAGAAGATGCGCGCGGCCACGCTGACTGAGGCGGGTATGAGCAAGATGGAGAAACTGCTCGGTGTGGACAATATCTATACGAGTGGTGGTATCCGCGAGGTGCATCATATCGAGCAGGCTCTGAAAGCCGAAGCGCTCTATCTAAGGGATCGGGATTATGTCGTCAAGGATGGCGAGGTGATAATCGTCGATGAATTTACTGGTCGGCTAATGAATGGCCGCCGCTATAGCGAAGGCTTGCACCAGGCAATCGAGGCCAAGGAGGGAGTGACGGTCCAGCGCGAGTCCCAAACTTATGCGACAGTCACTTTCCAGAATTATTTCCGCATGTATAAGAAACTGTCTGGTATGACCGGTACGGCTGCGACTGAAGCAGAGGAATTTTTAAAGATTTATAGCCTTGAAACCGTGGTTATTCCGACCAATAAGACCAATATCCGGATTGATCAGAATGATCTCATCTACAAGACGGAGGAGGCAAAATTCAAGGCGGTGATCGAGGAAGTAAAGAAACGCCACGAAAAAGGCCAGCCAGTCCTGGTCGGGACTATTTCGATCGAAAAGAATGAGCGGCTCTCGCTCATGATGGAGCGGGAGGGACTCCGGCCGCAGGTCCTCAATGCCAAGAACCATCTCAAAGAAGCCCAGTTTATCGCTCAGGCCGGCAAATCGGGCAGTATCACGATCGCGACTAATATGGCTGGCCGTGGTGTTGATATCATTCTCGGTGGCAGTGCGGCTGATCCGGCTGATCAAGCTAAAGTCCTGGCGGCTGGCGGTCTCCATGTGATCGGCACTGAGCGTCACGAATCCCGTCGGATCGACAATCAGCTCCGAGGCCGGGCTGGCCGTCAGGGTGATCCGGGTTCTTCCCAGTTTTTTGTTTCGATGGAGGATGATCTGATGCGCATCTTCGGGGGTGAGCGCATGAAAAATATCATGACCACGCTCAATGTGCCCGATGATCTGCCGATCGAGAATAAGATGGTGTCCCGTTCGATCGAGTCGGCCCAGAAGAAAGTCGAAGGCAATAACTTCGATATTCGCAAGCACCTAGTCGAATATGATGATGTTATCAATAAGCATCGCGAAACGATCTATCGTCGTCGCCAGGAAATATTGACCGCGCATGAGCAGGAAAAGAAAGAACCCAAGGAAGGACGCTCTGCGCTTGGCCAGATGATCATGGATATGGTCGAGCTCGAGATCGAGACGGTTGTCAGTTTTCATACTGCGGCCGAGCATATCGAAGAATGGAATCTGGAGGAAATCTATCAGGTCGCAAGCACTATCTTTCCGGTCGAGAAGGGATTAAAGGAGGATCTAAGCGCTTATGCCAAGGAAAATCATAAGCTGGACCGTGTCAAGGTCCGGACTTTATTGATCGAACATCTGATGAAACTGGCCGAGGAGCATTACACGCGGATTATCGGGGCGGCCAAGGAGCTGGAATTTTCTTGGCTGGATATGGAAAAGGCAATTCTGATCCGATCGATCGATACCATGTGGGTCGAGCATCTCGAAGCGATGGCCAGCGTCCGTCAGGGAATCGGTCTCCGGGGCTATGGCCAGCGCGATCCGCTGATCGAGTACAAGAAGGAAGCCTTCCGTCTTTATAATGAACTCAATTCTTATATCCAGAAAGAGACAGTTTATTCTATCTTCAAGCTCGGCCTCATGCATGCCGATAAGAAGAAAGAAGGGGGTGATATGGAGCTCAGGACTGCGCCTCAGAATGTGAGTTTCAGCGCGCCGGCCAAGACGATGGAAAAGGCAAATGCCTCTTTTTCCGGTTTTTCAAACAATGAGTCTATTATCGAGAAGAAGCCAACCGACGCTGAGGGCAATAAAGTCGGCCGCAATGATCCTTGTCCTTGTGGCAGCGGCAAGAAATACAAGAAGTGCTGTGGGGCATAATTGTTATATTTTTCCGAGAGAGCCGCGATGCGGCTCTTTTTCTTGCTTAATTCTTTTTTGTGTTATATATTTTTTGTAGGGAATGTTCATTCTAAAAAAATCCAAGGAGGAAAAATGAGTTTATCAGTTCTGGATCGGGTCTTAGAGGCAAAGGAAGGAAAATATGTCCGGAAAAAGATATCGAAAAAGCAGCGAAAAAAGATGCCGATCGTTATTGGAGAAGCAGCTATTTACAGGGCAAAGGCCTTGTTTTCTTTTGCGGAAGGCGTGGATCAAGACGAGAAGTGGATCGATTGAGGCAAGCCCGTCCATCTCTATGGACGGGCTTTTTATTAAGATGATAATAAGCGTATCTGTCAATCTTGAATTTTTCTTTATATTAGTTTAAAATATACAGGTATTCAAATATTCCTAATTAAGCTCTAGGAGCGTTTTTTTTGTTTTATGGCTGTAAACATCTTCAAGAAGATCTTCGAGCCCAGCGCCAAGGGCCGATCATGGCGTTTTTTCGTCCTGGTCATTGTTTTGGTGATCGTTTCTGCTCTAGTAGTAGGCGGACAGTACTATAATAAAGGCGTGGATAAGCTGGCCGAGAAGACGGTCGAGAAAGCAAGTATCCTCAAGGTCGGGGAAATCCCGTTCCGGCTTGGCCTGGATCTCTTGGGTGGAACCCATCTGGTCTATTCGGCTGACATGAGCCAGATCCCAGCGGCGGATCGGGCGAGCGCTTTGGAGGGTGCTCGAGATGTGATCGAGCGCCGTGTCAATGTTTTTGGCGTTAGCGAACCTTTGGTTCAGACCAGTATCACTGGTGATGATTATCGGATTATTATCGAATTAGCTGGTATCAAGGATGTTGATGAAGCGATCAAGATGATTGGTGAGACACCTTTGCTCGAATTCAAGGAACAAGACACGGCGACCCGTGAATTGACTGAAGAAGAAAAGGCCTCGATGGATGAGTATAATAAGCAAGCTGAAGACAAAGCTGTCGATGTTTTGGCCAAGGTCGTTTCGGGAGGTGATTTCTCGGCCTTAGCCAAGGAATTCAGCCAGGATACAGAAACCAAGGATAATGGCGGCAGTCTTGGCTGGATAACAGCAAGCGACAATGCTACGATCGTGGAGAAGGTTAAGGATTTTGAGAAGGGCGAAACCACCCGCGAACTCGTGAAGACAGCGAATGCTTATACAATCTATAAGCTCAATGATAAGCGACAAAAGACTAATCCTTTTGATGAAAGCAAGAAGGAAAAAGAAATCAAGGCTTCCCATCTCTTGCTTTGCTACGAGGGGATAGAGGGTTGTGAAAGCGGATTGTCTAAGGAGGCGGCTTATGCCAAGATTAAAGAGCTAAAGGAAAAAGCCAGTCCGGCTAATTTTACAGAGCTCGTTAAGGCTAATTCGACTGAACCGGGAGCCAAGGAGAGTGGTGGGGATCTGGGTTGGTTTACTAGCGGTCAGATGGTCAAGCCTTTCGAAGATGCGGTCATGGAGCAAGTCAAGGGGACTATCTCCTTCGTAGTTGAGACGGAATTCGGCTACCATATCATTTATAAGCAAGATGAGCGTGAGATAATAGAGTATGAGGTCAGCCAGATCGTAATTCCGATCGTGACTGAAGCTGATATCATCGGTAGCCAAGAGAATTGGAAATTGACCGAGCTCACTGGCAAGAATCTGAAAAGAGCTAGCGTGACTTTCAACCCGAATGATAATTCCCCAGAGGTGTCATTGGAATTCGATGGCGAGGGGGCAGACATGTTTGCGGCCGTTACCGAGCGCAATGTCGGCAAGCCAGTGGCGATCTACCTAGACGGCGAGCCGATTTCAGTTCCGAATGTCAATGAGAAGATAATGGGTGGCCGGGCTGTAATTTCAGGTAAATTCAACATCCAAGAGGCTAAAGATTTGGCCCAGCGTCTCAATGCCGGCGCTTTGCCGGTGCCGATCAAGATCGTCAATCAGCAGACCGTCGGAGCCTCGCTTGGACAAGAGTCATTACAAGCCAGTCTCAAGGCCGGTCTTTATGGCGTAATATTCATTATCGTCTTCATGATTCTCTATTATCGTCTGCCAGGCTTATTTTCAGTCTTTTCTTTGTTGGCGTATGGATTTATGGTCTTGGCTCTTTTTAAGCTCTTTTCTGTCACTCTGACTCTTTCCGGTATTGCCGGTTTCGTTCTTTCGATCGGTATGGCTGTGGACGCGAACGTGCTCATCTTTGAGCGCCTCAAGGAAGAGTTACGAAAGGGAAAACCGGGCAGTTTGGCTTTGCGGGACGCCTTTGACCGGGCATGGCCCTCTATCCGAGATGGCAATCTCTCGACTATCCTGACCTGTTTGGTTCTCTATCTCTTTACTACAAGCATGATCAAGGGTTTTGCTGTCACTCTGACCATCGGCATCCTGGTCTCGATGTTCTCGGCCATCTATATTACCAAGAACTTTATGCAACTTTTCATTACTGAGAAGATGTACGCCAAGACCTGGCTCTTTGGTCGCCGGAAATAGTCAAACTAAAAGCTAATAAAGAACAAATATGTATAATATAATCCAAAAAAGGAAAATCTGGCTCAGTATTTCCGGAACATTGGTCGTCCTTTCGATCATTTTTCTCTCGATCTGGGGCTTGAAACTTGGCATTGATTTTACTGGCGGTAGCTTGCTCGAGCTCAAATTCAAAGAGTCTCGGCCTAGTATCAGCGAGGTAAACGCTGCGCTTTCTGGGGCTGATCTGGGCAGTCTGATCGTTCAGCCGGTAGGGGAGGATGGTCTGATTCTTCGTTACCAGAATACAGAGAATGAAAAGAAGGAAGAGGTAATCAGCCTTCTCGCTTCGATCGGCCAGGCGGGGGAGGCCAGCAGTACAGCAGAAACAAGCGTGGCGAATGTTGAAGAATTGCGCTATGATTCGGTCGGTCCTTCGATCGGACAGGAATTGAAGCGCAAATCTTTTTCAGCTTCGATATTGGTTATTTTTGTGATGGTTCTTTTTATCGCTTATTCTTTCCGTAAAGTTTCAAAGCCGGTCGCTTCTTGGAAATACGGCGTCGCTGCTTCGGTCGCGCTAGCTCATGATGTTCTTATTACGATGGGCGCTTTTGCTATCTTTGGTCATTTCTGGGGAATGGAAGTAAGTGTTGCTTTTGTCGCCGCTATCCTGACAATTCTTGGTTATTCGGTCAATGATACGATTGTAGTCTTTGATCGGATCAGGGAGAACTTGCCTAAGAGCGATCTTGACTTTGAAGAAACGATAAATGTCAGTCTGAACCAGACTATTGGCCGTTCGATCAATACCTCTTTGACTGTCCTTTTTGCTCTGCTTGCGATCTTGCTTTTCGGTGGGGATTCGATCAGGGATTTCGCTCTGGCTCTCTTCATCGGTATCGCTTTTGGTACTTATTCTTCTGTCTTTTTGGCCAGTCCCTTGCTCGTCGTCTGGGAGAAATGGAAAAAATAGTCTGCTGAATCTTTGAGAAAGGGCTTATCGTCTCGAGTGATAAGCCCTTTTTTTGTTTTTGATAAGCGGTTTTTGACAAGCAGGGCGTATTTAATGTAAGATATGATGGTATGTTCAATAAACTACTCGGAAAATTCAGTAAGGACCTGGGGATAGATCTCGGGACCAAAAATACCGTGGTCTATACCCATGACAAGGGGATCGTCATAAATGAGCCATCAGTCGTGGCAATCAATACCCGGACAGATGAGATTTTGGCAGTGGGAGAAGAAGCGATGAAGATGGTCGGCAAGACTCCGGCTCATATCCAGGCAATCAGGCCGCTCGTGGACGGAGTAATTTCTGATTTTGAGGTGACGGAGAAGATGCTCAAGTATTTCATCGATAAGGTCCATAGCAAAAGCTTTACCTTGATTCCCCGGCCGCGGGTAGTTATCGGCATTCCGCTCGATATCACCGAGGTGGAGAAGAAAGCGGTCGATGATGCGGCCAAGTCGGCTGGTGCCCGCCAGGTTTTTTTGATCGAAGAGTCGATGGCGGCAGCGATCGGCGCTCGTCTGCCAGTCGCGGACCCGACCGCGACCATGATCGTCGATATCGGAGGTGGTACGACCGAGATTTCGGTCATCTCCTTGGGCGGAGTAGTGACCTGGAAGACGCTCCGCCAGGCTGGCAATGAGCTGGACAATAATATTGTTCAGTATGTCCGAGAGGAATTCAATCTCTTGATCGGAGAGCAGGTAGCAGAGCGAACCAAGGTCAGGATCGGCTCGGCTGCTCCTCTCAAAGAGGCGATGGAGATGGAAATCAGGGGGCGTGATCTCATCAACGGCTTGCCGAAAGCGGTAATAATAAAGGACGCTCAGGTCAGAGAAGCGATTGGCCGGACCATCAATCAGATTATCCAGAGCATCAAAGTCACGCTGGAATCTACGCCACCGGAGCTGGTTTCTGATATCTATGAAAATGGCATCTTGCTTGCTGGCGGTGGAGCCTTGTTGCGCGGTCTGGACAAAGAAATTGCACAGGCTACCAGGATTCCGGTTCGGATCGTTGATGATCCTCTGACTTGCGTTGTCCGGGGGGCTGGCGCCTTGCTGGCTGATCCGGAATTGCTCGAAAAAGTGCTCTCGCCCGGAGCCGATGAATTCTAAGCTGTCATATATCCCCATATGATCAGGATAAACAAACGCAGGATCATGACATATGCGGCAGTTATCGGACTGCTCGTTTTATTATATATTTCCGGGCTAATACGACCGCTCGAGTCTTTGGCTAGCCGCGGTCTGAATCCGGTGCTTAGCCAGGTTCAGCGTTGGTCCTCTTCATTGCGAGCCAAGTACAATGAGCAAGTTTCCAAAGCGGACGCGAGCGAGATCCTTGCCATGAAACAGGCCGAGATAGATCGTCTACTGGCGGAAAACGCCGAGCTCAAGATCGCCCGAGAGGAGAATGAATCACTACGGAAGTATCTGGATTATTTCAGTCGGAACAAATATCGGCGCGTCTTGGCTGGTGTCATCTCGCGGGGTGATATCGGTGATCAAGCGGGCCGGCTCGAGACCCTCAGTATCGACCGGGGACTCTCTGATGGCCTTGAAAAAGGACAGGTGGTCATAAATGAAGAGGGGATGGTACTTGGCAGGGTTGCGGATGTAAAAGAGAGCATTGCTGAGGTTGAGCTTCTTCTCAATGATGATTGCCGGATCGCAGCCGCGATTCTCGGTGACGACAAGACTAGCGGTATCGTCCAAGGCGATCTCGGGCTTACGATGGATATGGATTTTATCCCTCAGTCTAAGATGATCAAGGAAGGGGATATCGTGGTTAGCTCCGGACTGGAGCGCATGGTTCCTAAGGGACTGGTGCTTGGTAAGGTTTCCAAGATAAATAAAGAGAGCAATGAGCTCTGGCAGACTGCGGTAGTCGAATCGAGTGTTGATTTTGACAAGGTAGTGATTGTTTCCGTGATCGTCCCCTAATAGACCATTATGTATATCAGATGGATATTCAAAGCTTTGCTGATGCTTGGGTTACTCATTCTCCAGCTGGCTTTTATCAGCGGTTTGCCAGGGCAGTTCGCTAATGTAAACGCCGTGTTGGTGCTAGTGCTTCTGATCATGGCATTTGGCGATTTCCGCGAAGCTTTGATCTGGTCGATCGCGGTCGGTGCCTTGCTCGATATGTATTCTTATGCTCCTTTTGGCTTGAATATGTTCTGTCTCGTGCTCGCCTTATTGGTCGCGAATTTTTTGCAGATAAATTTTCTGACTAATCGTTCCTTGTATTCCGTGCTGGCCTTGAGTATGGTGGCTAGTCTGGTTTTTGAGCTTTTTGCCTTGATGATTTATTGGGTGGCCGGCTTTTTTTCTGATTTCAAAACCAATGTGGATCTGGGCTTTAATTTTTGGCTGGACGAATTATCAAAAATTCTTGCCAATATGGTCTTGGCTTTTCTTCTATTTCACCTGCTTAGTTTTGTCAGTCGACGTTTTCGGCCGATTTTTCTCGTGCGTTAACTTTTTAGAACGATGATTGGAGCAAGATTTATAAAACCAAAACGGATCAGTCGGAATCGTGATCCTTTTCTAGTCCAGGACGGCTGTCTGAAAGATACCCGTGTCAGCTCGGTCTACCGTTCACCATGGTCCGAAGATGTTTTTATCTCAGATAACCGGGAGCGGGAAAGGGTGGGTAATTCTTTTGATGCTCGGGGTCTACCCATTTTGGCAATTTTACTTTTTTCCTGTCTGGGACTCTTGATTGGCCGGACAGCATGGCTGCAGATCGTCAAGGGTGAATATTATTACAGCATGGCCGAGGGTAATCGGATCAGGATCGAGAGAGTCCAGCCACGACGCGGAGTTATCTATGATAAGTACCTTAATCCGCTAGTTCGAAACCGGGCTAATTTTATGCTTTATTTCATTCCGAGTGATTTGCCGGAGGAAAAAGAGAAATTGGAGCCTTTATTTGCAGAAATCAGCGAATTGCTCGGTCCTGAGACGGCCGAAAGCGCCAAGCAAGCACTAGCCGAGATTGATCTGAAGAGTATCGAGGCTTTTCAACCTCTTTTTATTAAAGACAATATTGCTTATGAGACAGCTATGCGCCTCTATCTGGATTCAGAAAAATGGTCCGGTGTCGTTCTGTCGAGCCGGAGCAATCGGGAATATCTCTATACTGGTGAACGGGTTGTTATCAAGAGTGAGCAAGAAGAAGCCCGGACACTCTTTTCGCTCTCTCATCTCATGGGTTACACCGGCAAGATAAATAAGGAAGAGATGGAGAAATTCGGGTCAGAATATATTCCGATCGATTATATCGGCAAGACTGGGATCGAGTATTTTTGGGAAAACGAACTCAAAGGTGTGGCCGGCAAAAGGCAGATCGAAGTGGATGCATTTGGCAATGAGAAAAAATTGATCGGCGAGACCGAGGCGCTAGATGGCAATAATCTTGTCTTGTCGCTGGATCTGCCTTTTCAGCTCAAGCTTGAAGAGATAATGCTCCGTAATCTGGAGAAGCTGAAACTAACCAGAGCAACGATAGTGGCGATGGATCCGCGGAATGGGGAAGTGCTCGCTATGGTCAGTTTGCCGGCCTATAACAACAATCTTTTTTCGCGCGGGATCTCTAAAGAGGAGTATGCCACATTGATCAATCATCCGGACAATCCACTCATTAATCATGCGATCAGCGGTCAGTATCCATCTGGATCGACGATCAAGATGGTGATGGCGGTGGCGGCCCTCGAGGAGGGGGTAATAAGCGAGAGCACAGCTGTCCAGAGTACGGGCGGAATCGGAATCGGTCAATGGTTCTTTCCGGATTGGAAGGCCGGGGGCCATGGTCGGACCGATGTGCGCAAAGCGATCGCAGAATCAGTCAATACTTTCTTTTATTATATCGGCGGGGGCTACGAAGATTTTCGCGGGCTTGGTCTGGAGCGGATAGTGGATAATTTTGAGCGTTTCGGCCTCGGTGCCCAGACTGGCATCGATCTGGCTGGCGAAGCGAGCGGCCTCTTGCCTAATCAAGAATGGAAAAAGAAGACCAAAGGCGAGTCTTGGTATGTGGGAGATACTTATCATATGTCGATCGGCCAGGGTGATGTCCTGGTTACGCCACTCCAGGTCGCGAATTTTACGACTGTATTTGCCAATGGTGGCAAACTTTTTCGGCCTCATCTGATCCGGGCGGTCCTGGATAGTAATGATCAGCCCTTGCGAACGGTGGAGGCGACTCCGGTGCGGGAGAATTTTTTGGATGATTATAATGTTCACATTGTCAAAGAGGGGATGAGGCAGACAGTTACGGCTGGCTCGGCTCGCAGTATGGCTGATGCTCCAGTCGCGATCGCGGGCAAGACCGGTACAGCCCAGTGGGCAAGAGATAAGGCTAATCATGCCTGGTTCACGGGGTTTGCTCCTTTTGATGAGCCAGAACTAGTTCTGACCGTTCTGATCGAAGAAGGCGGGGAGGGGAGTAGTGTTGCGGTGCCGATCGCAAAAGAAGCTTTTGCATGGTATTTCTCAGAATATAAGCAGATTAAGGCGGAAAATTGAGTTTTTAGCACTCACTTGACATGAGTGCTAAAAATGCTATAATAGCAGATAGAAAAAAATATATATATGGATCAAAGACAGGAGCTGATACTCGAGACGATAATAAGGGAGCATGTGAGCACTGGCTTGCCAGTCGGCTCGAGTGCTCTTGTGGAAAAATACGGTCTTAGTATTTCTCCAGCTACGGTCCGGAATGACATGGCCGCTCTCGAGAAGGATAAGTACATTGTCCAGCCCCATACTTCGGCTGGCCGCATCCCGACCGAGAAGGCTTATCGTCATCATCTGACCAAGATCCAGGAGGCAGAGCCGGGCAAGATCGAAGCTAAGGCAATCGACGACGCCCTGGATGGCCGGAGTGAGACCGCTTATAAGGAAACGGCTAAGCAGATTTCTCAGCTTTCTGGTTCGGCTGTATTCTGGGCCTTTCATAAGCATAATCTCTACTACACCGGTTTATCGAATCTTTTCCAGCAGCCGGAGTTCTCCCGCATCAGTATCAGCAGGGCGAGGGCAATTGCACATTTGTGAAAAGGGGTGCACCCTTTTTTACGGACGGAGGAAGCAATTGATTTCTTCATGACTCGCGAAAAACGGTTGCAAGTTACGAAAAAATTATACTTTTGCATCGCCAAAGGAGAGTTGCCAGAGTGGTCGATCGGGGCAGACTCGAAATCTGTTGAACCGCTTG
>CAZIGB010000027.1:0-11836 GCA_964539005.1 uncultured Gammaproteobacteria bacterium
CGCCTTATTATTATGGACAAAGAGAATACTGAGCTTCATGAGCTGGAAATGCGCCCGATGACTCCGTTCCCCGCTTCGTTTCGGCTCCTTGAGAAACGCCACGGCTACTGTCGCTATCAGTAAGATCGGCAAAGAAGCCAAAATCGGCAGACGCGGATTGATAAGATAGAGATAGCCCGACAAGATCGCGCTCGCGCCAGCGATCACAAAGCGCCAACTACTGATCCGATTGAGTACTGTCTTGAGCTCGGACAAACGCCCGGCGCTTTTCAGGGTATCGCTCAAGTACGCTTCGTCCGCTCCAGAAATCAAGGCCGCGCCCAACATGAAACAGATATTGGAAATCCAGACATGCAGAGGCTGGCTGATTACCAGAAAGAGGATCGACCCGAGAAACATCAGGAGCGACCCGAGCAGCATGGTCTTTTTTCGGCCCAATATATCCGCCCAAGAGCTCGAATAGATCTCGACAAAAATCATGGCCGCCAGCACAGTGGCCTCCATAAAATAGATTTCCGCTAGGCTCATCTTGCCGATACTCATTAGATAAGTAATGAGCACCGGTCCCCAGAGAAAAGGATCCTGACAGAGATTAAAAATTGTGTAAAGAGCGATGTTACGGTCCGTTTGATCAGCTTTCATAGCTTTCTCCTTTAATAATAAGGTTTTAATTATGATCTGGACAAAAAAATCCCGGCTTCTGTCCAGCCGGGATCCTTCGAATATGTAAGAGTAAGTCTATATAAGCACACTTAAATAATCGCGACTGGACACAAGGTCATTGCTTGGTGTAAACGAAGCAAAGGCCAAGCAATAAAAGGCGCCCATAGTCACGATATTCTTTTGGATATTTATAATTTCCATATAAAAATTATATTAACAGAGAATTATACTATTGTCAAATCGAAAAAATTAGCTTTATTTACCGCTAAAAAATCAACTAATCAAAGCGCTAGCTGGGCTTCTTATATTTAAGATACTCATAAAGCATCGGCAAGAGTGAGATGCCGATGATGGCAATGATGACGAATTCGAAATTCTTCTGGACAAATGCGATGGTTCCGAAAAAATAGCCGAGAAAGGTAAAGATCGTGACCCAGAGGAAGGCGCCGGCGATATTGTAGCTGATAAAGGTCTTGTAGCTCATCTCCCCTACTCCTGCCACAAAAGGCGCAAAGGTCCGGACGATCGGCACGAAACGGGCTAGGATGATGGTCTTGCCGCCGTATTTTTCATAAAAACGCTTGGTCCGATCGAGATAGGCTTTCTTGAATATCTTCGAATTCTCATTGGCAAAGGCTTTTTCTCCGAGCTTGCGGCCAATCATATAATTGACCGAGTCCCCGATGATCGCGGCTGCCAAAAGGACCAGATAAACGATCAAGACATTGAGGTAACCCCCGCCGGCGAGGGCCCCGGCGGCAAAGATGAGTGAGTCCCCTGGTAGTAGCGGTGTCACCACTAGTCCGGTCTCGGCAAAGATGATCGCAAAAAGAATAAGGTAGGTGTAGCCACCGGCCCAAGTAATAATATTGGCCAGATGGGTATCGATATGGATGATAAAATCGATTATTGGCATAAAGAATCACTAATATTTAAGACTTGTTCATTATATCACCTGATCCTATAAATAGGAATAGTCCTGGTCTTACTGATCAAATTTCACATTCCCCCCATTATAAACTTCCCTTATCTGATTCGCCGGCAAGGCAAAGTTATAGATCCGAACATCATCGATCTGGCCGTCCCAGTCATTATCACCGTTGACATAATAAGCACCGATGCGGGATTGGCCGCTGGTATTTATATTACCATTAGCAGGTGTTTCATTCTTGAATTGCCCATCGAAATAAGTGCGAATAGTTGCGCCATCATAGGTTCCGCAATAATGATGCCACGAAGTAACCTGATCAAAAGCGGCAATATTTACACTTATTTCTGCAGTAGTTGTAATGGCAAAACGAATACTGCCATTATTATTTCCGGAAATAAAATAGCCAGGATGTTCGCTAACAATATGATCCCATGCCGGATTGGCTGTATCCGACTTTGCCCAGGCACAGACGCTAAGCTGATCGCTTAGGCTGATGTCGCTAAAGCTGATACTGTCACCGCTACCATCGAAGTCGATGGCTGAGCCGGAGACGCCGGTGACAAAATTGAGACCGCTGCCGCCATTAGCGCCGCTACCACTGCGGCCCTTGCCACTGGAGTCGAGCAGAGCCAGCCCGACGGCGGTCCCACTATTGCGCTCATCGAATTTCCAATGCGCGACCGGCGCTCCCCGATTATAATCCCAAGCGATCTGAGCGGGCGTGCGGGCGTAATCATAAATTTTTACGTCGTCGATTTGGCCGGGGAAAAACTGATCAATCCCTTCTCTACTTGCGATTGCTAAATTGTAAATACAATTCTTATTCACTCCCGAATGGGTACAACCACCGTCGTCGTATCCGCCGTCCCGGCCGTACTGCGGCACTTAGCCACCGCGATCGCCGGCGTCCCCGTGGCCGTGAGCGTAGAAGTGCCGAAGCCGGTCGAAATCACCTCCCCATTCAAAAAAGTACCAGAAAGCACCGACAAAAGGATCTGATTGCTCGAGCTAGCCATATGGATGACACTCGCCGTCGCCCCCGAAGACTGCCCCACCGCCAGCGCCCCATCCGTCGTCGTCCCCGACTTATTCGCAATAGAGAAGACCAGCGTCGAACTCGCCGTCAGATCCGACTGTACCGCCGCTTCCCAAGCCGCCAGACTCGTATAATCCGTGCCAACTGCATTATCCGGATCGATGATGCTTACGAACTCTGTGGCGGCTGAGGCGCCTATAGCAAAAAAGCCGAAGATTAGGATCGGCAGGATTTTTAGTAAGGTTTTTATTTTAGAGAAAGGCACGAGGGGGGGGTTGAATTTGAAATTTTATGCTCTTTTTTAGCCAAAAAACTTATCAACATCTCACTTTGATTTGACTATATTATAACACATTGAGCCTTTTGCTTGCAATTTCTTTTGTCTGAACCCCCTTACGAGGCAGGCCCGATTTACCCGATTATAAGATTAACAGGATTATTTTTTTGTCATTCTGAACGGAGTGAAGAATCCCTTAAATATGGAGTAGAGGGTAACTTTGCTTCTTTTATGGGATGTTGGCTCGTGGGTGACGTTTAAGGGATCCTTTACTTACGCTTAGGATGACAAAAAAAATCAGAATAACAAACCTTCAAACCAAGCAAACCCTAAAGCAAACCCTGCACAAATTTCTTATCCACATTCTTCCCCGGACAAGTCTTTCTCGCAAAATCCCGATGAAAGACAATCGCCTCTTTCCCAAGCCCGTACTTGCCCGCCAAACTCCGCAAGAGATCGCGCAGCGCGTAGATCTGCGCGGCTGTCGGCTTCTCCTCATCGAAATTGCCATCCAAACAGACGTGGATACACTGCCCATTATTCATGCCCCTTTGATAACAAGCCGCCGTCCGCTCCCCATCCACCCGCGCCTGCCGCACCCGCCCCCGAGACGAGATCTCATAATTGTAAGCCAAGTAAAAACCGAGCGAAGAGCAAAAATCCCACTTATCCCGATGATAGCGGTTATTCGCCTCCCACTGATCCGCATTCAGCGTCCGCGAAACCGCCGAATGATGAAGCATGATGTATTTTGGTGTTTTTGTTTTCATCTTATACCTCCTCCGCACGTCATAAAATATTATACCCTAATTATACCTCAACGAAACAAAAAACCAAAAACCCGCCAAAACAGGCGGGTTCTAATTTCCGATTGAAAAATCCTTACAAAGCCTCACAAAAATTCGGCACCAAGATAGAATTCGGGAAGCCATACTTATTGCGCAGTTCCGCGCAATCGACACTGCCATTACCGTCATAGACCAGCTCCCAGGTATTGCCCACCTTACGCGCTAGAAAGAGACCGCCCAGGCTCTGGGCGCCGCTCCCATATTTGACCGAGCCGCGGGCAAAGCCATTGTCTTCCACAAAATTACTGATTTGGACCTCCGCCAGGGCCCGAGCCTGCTTCTTGGCCAAAAGATAAGCGATCTCCTCGCTCGAAGAGGCATAACAAGCCTCCTCCCAGATCCGTAAACATTTATTCTTCGGCTCACACCAAGTATAGCCGGCCGAGCCGATACAGCCATGCTCATCCTTATCGCCACCGACGATCGGCGCCCGCTCTTCGCAGGTGTAGGCGCAGACTTCGGCGCACATCTCGGCCTCTGGCCCGCAGATAGAGCCGCAATTATTGAAATAACCGCCCCGGGCCGCGCAATCCGCCTGCCATCTATCGACATCCGTATCTGCCGCTATGCCATAGACCAGCCTTCCCTGGAAACGATTCTGCAGCGGCAGATCCGGCAAAGGCGTAGAAGCAAAAGCCACCCGGATCTGATTCAGATTCCTATTGCTGATGCCGAGTCCGTGCTGGCGCATGAGAGCCAGCGCCTCGGCCGGACGAGCCAGATAAACGAGACGATTCTGCACGGGATCCGCGTAGTAGGCCTCGCCTTGTTTCATTACCCGCAGGAGAATGCGACCGCGCAAGCGAGCGGGAACGCTATTTTCAAAATGCGCAAAATCAGCTTCACTGATCCCGAGTCCAAGCGCGCTCATTACGCGCAAAGCATCAGCCGGCCGCCCCAGATAATAACGCTCTTTGGCCACTGGCTCAAGATACCAAGCCTCACCGCGTCCTTCCACCTGCAAAAGAATACGACCCGCGAGCTTGTCGCTGAGACTAGCCGCCTGGACCGATTGATCTGCCAAGGCCATATTGGCCAAGAGTAAGAGCAGAGAGACAAAAAAAATCAAGGATTTTTTCATATCTTTTAAGATTATAATAGCTGAAATTATTTTAGCATTATTATCTTAAGATTCAATTAATAAACTTCTGCACCTCTCAGCTCCACCAGAGGCCAGGCCTCGGAAGCTTCCGAGGCCTGGCCTCTTCCGCACGTCTTAAGATTATATACATATTATACTACCTTTAGCAAAAAACAAAAACCCGCCAAAGCGGCGGGTCTTATATATCCAGGATTTAATCCTATTCTTTCTTTGGCTCAAGCAGCTCAAACTCACCCTCATATTCCCCATCACAACAATCGTCATCGCAGCAATCATCATCACAGCAACGTGGCTCACCACAGCAATCACAACCACAATCGCAATCATAATCATCAGCCTCATCCATATCCTCATAATCATAATGGCCGAGATTGCGGGTCGGGATTCCGTCTTTGTAGCGCTTGGTCGTGATCAGTTTCCTCGCTTCGCTGACCCAAGCGCGCAGATAATCCGCATCATCATTCAATTCCTCGAGCCGGCTCTTTTCACCCAGTACCATTTCCTCTCCACAGAAATATTGCCAGCCATCCTTCTTGTCCTTGTTGGCCGCCAGGACTTTTTTGTGGACCTTTAGCTCAAGCTCGAACTTCTCCAAAGAAAACTTGATCCGTTCTACCTCATCTTCGATCTCGTGGATCCGATTTTCCTTCTTCATGATCAGCCAAGAAAGAAAAAACTCCTGCTCTTCCTTCTCGTTATTCGGCGCATAGTAGAAATTCTCACACTCCTCGAGCGCTAGCTCGCCGATAAAAAGATTCTCTTCGTCCTTCTCATTCTCGAGAAAAGCCTGGATCTTCGCAATCGCCTCCTTGGTTCCGACATGCGCCAGACCCTGGACCTCATCGACCGAGACTATGTTTGTTTTTTTCTTTGCAATTTTCTTATTAGGCATAGATTTTTATTAGTTACTAATGGCTCTATTCTGACACGGATCTGAATAAAATACAAGCCAAGCAGCAAAAAACCCGCCAATTTCTCGGCAGGTTTTTTGCATATTTTATAACGGAGGAAATAAATTTAACGCTTCGACCATTGTGGGCCTGTCCCGATTTGAATCACGCAGCGATGAAGCAGTAGGAGAACAGCATTGTTGGTAATTCCTGGACTAACGCTTCGACCACTGAGGGGCCTGTCCCGATTTGAATCACGCAATAATGCAACAGTAGGAGAACAGCATTGTTGGTAATTCCTGGACTAACGCTTCGACCACTGAGGGGCGCGACGGGCTTTCTTGAGACCTGGTTTCTTTCTTTCTTTGCGTCTATCATCACGAGTCATCAGCCCTTTGGCCTTCATAGCTGGCTTCAGCTCAGCATCCATCTCCACGAGAGCGCGGGTAATACCGAGGCGGATCGCTTCGGCTTGGCCGACTTTGCCGCCACCCGAGGCGATGGCCGAGACCGTATACTCGCTCAGATTGCCGGCCAGCTTGAGCGGCGTGCGCACCAGCTTCATCCCGTCAGGAGTGAAATAATCGTCAGCCTTCTGATCATTGACAATGATCGCTCCGCTGCCCTTCTTGTAGATACGGACCCGGGCACTAGCCGTCTTGCGGCGGCCGATGGCGCTGAAATACTTGCCCTTCAGTTTGACTGGCTCATCCTTGCTCTTTTGGATTTCTTCTTTGGTATTTGTCATATTGGAATATTAACGGATAATGAGCCTACGGAGCATGTCATCACGGAAACGGACCGGTGGGAGCATATCGCGGACAGCCCTCTTTACGATCTCAGCCGGATCTGCCTTCTTCATATCGCTCATCTTCTTGGTCTTGAGACCGCCGGGATAGCCGGAATAGCTGTAATAATTCTTCTGATCAAGCTTCTTGCCGGTAAATTTGAGCTTGTCGACATTCACGAGCTCGACGATATCGCCCGCATCGATATGCGGCGTAAAGCTAGGCTTGTTCTTGCCCCGGAGAAGGATAGCGATCTCTGTGGCGATACGGCCCACGCTCTGCGCTTCGGCATCGATCTTATGGAGTTTTCTTTCTATAGTTTTCATAATATGTAGATAAGCTAAGAGCTAGACAAGCTCGATCAGAGCCATAGCCGCGCCATCGCCAGCGCGTGGTGGCAGTTTGACGATACGGGTGTAACCGCCCTCGCGGGTCTGGTAGCGCTTGCCCAGCACTTCCATCGCTTTGTCGACGGCATTCTTCTGGGGGAAAACCTGGATCAGATTGCGTCTGGCCGTGAGATCATTCTTCTTGGCCGTCGTGATCGCGCGCTCGACCGTCGAACGGACTGCTTTGGCCTTGGCGAGCGTAGTATTGACCCGCTCATATATCAGGACGCTAGCCGCCAGATTCCGGAGCATCATTTCCCGATGGGCTTTCCCCCTGCCTAATGTGGTTTTTTTGACTCTGTGTCTCATATTTCTATTCTAATGGATTTGCTTAATCTATCTACAGGGCGGCGGCTTCTTCCGTCTTTGGCTCTTCTTCCTTGACTTCTTTCATGATATTGACTGGTTCGGAAATCTCACTGTTCTTCAGAGCTTCGATCTGTTCGAGGAGGATCTTGACCGATTCATTGAAGGCCTCTTCTGGTGAGATAGTGCCATCGGTCATGATATCGAGGATGAATTTGTCCCAGTTTGTCATTTTTCCGACCCGGGCATTCTCGACATTGATACCGACATGAGTCACTGGCGAAAAGATCGAATCCATTTCAATATAATTGATCCGCTTTTCCTTTTCCTCGCGGTTCTCGACCATCTCATAGCCCATTCCTTTCTTGACAAAGATGCTTGCCTTCAGACTACCGGCCATATCGGTGATATGACCGAGCACCAGCTCCGGATTAACGATCTCGACCTGCGAATTCTTGTTGATATCACCAGCCTTGATCTCTTTCTTGCCATGGATATCGAGCTCGAGCTCGACGACTTCATCCGTATACATCTTGAGTCTGAGCTGTTTCAGATTCAGGATAAATTCGAGAATGTCTTCCTTGAGGTGTGGCAGAGCCATGAATTCATGCTCTACCCCCTCGATGATGATGCCGATGGGAGCGGCGCCTGGCATGCTAGACAGCAAAACACGGCGCAATGAATTACCCAAAGTAATGCCGAATCCGGGATAGCAAGGACCGACCTCTACCAAAGTATGGTTTGGCTCAGCGGTCTTTTCGAATTTTACATTTTTTGGTAATGCGATATTTCCCATATCCATTTATTATTTTTATAAATAAGGCCTTATTATCTTGAGTAGAACTCGACGATCACCTGGACATTGAAATTCGGCTGGATGGCTGCCATGTCAGGAGCGTGCAGGACCTTGGCAACTAGCTTCTTTGAATCGAGATTGAGCCAGCCTGGCACTTCCTTGCCCTTCAGCTTCTCCGGCATTTCCCGGAAAATTTTCAGATCTTTCTTATTGCTTTTCACCGCGATCTCATCGCCCTGCTTCATGACATAGGAAGGGATATCGACTCGTTTGCCATTTATCGTAAAGAGGCCATGACTGATAAACTGCCGGGACTGAGAACGAGAACTAGCAAAACCGAGGCGATAAACGACATTGTCGAAACGGCTCTCGAGGAGCTTAAGAAAATTTTCACCGGTATTACCCGTATGCTTGGAAGCTTTGTCAAAAGTAAGCTTGAATTGCTTTTCGAGCATATTGTACTGGCGCTTGGCTTTCTGCTTTTCTTTGAGCTGCATGCCATAGTCAGTCAGACGGCCACGATGGGTCGCGCCATGGCATCCAGGAGGAAAGTTCCTCTTGACGATGGCACATTTCTGAGAAGAGCAACGTTCCCCTTTAAGAAAGAGTTTCTCACCCGCCCGTCGGCACATTTTGCATTTTGGATTTAGATCTTTAGCCATGTATTTGGAAACTTATTACTTATACCCTGCGTGGCTTACGGGCACGGCAACCATTGTGCGGCTTCGGAGTCACATCCTGGATAGAGGTCACGATAAGACCGTTGTTATTTAGAGAGCGGACCGCAGATTCACGACCAGTCCCGACGCCGCGCACGAATACGCTCACCTCGGAAAGGCCGAATTCTTGTCTAGCCTTGCCGACAGCGATGCGGGTAATGATCTGAGCGGCATAAGGGGTGGCTTTTTTGGCTCCTTTGAAGCCGGCCATTCCGGCGCTCGCCCAAGAAATAACTGCGCCCTGCGGATCAGTCAGAGTAACAACGGTATTATTGTATGAAGATTTTATATAAGCCTTGCCAACCGGAACGCGCTTGGCGACCTTCTTTTTCTTCTTGCGAAGCTTGGTCTTCTTGTTCTTCTGCTCGTTTTCGGCCTTTTTCTTCTCGAGTTTCTTGATGATATCTTCTGGAAGCTGCTCCAGACCAGTCACATCTTTCTCGATTCCGAGATCAACCTGAACAACCTCGTCTTTTACACTGACGATTTTTTCCTCCGAAACAGGCTCTTTCTGAGTGCCGGCTTCCTCATTAGCTTGTAGGCTCTTGTCTTCGCTCATATTGTATCTATATGACTATTGATATATGGAAAATTAGGTTTTCTGATTAGCCGCCTTGCTCTTGCCGGATCCGACTGTCGCTCGCTTGCCGCCACGGACGGTGCGGCTATTGGTCTTGGTCCTCTGACCATGGACTGGCAGGCCTTTGGTATGGCGAAGACCGCGATAAGAGCCGATTTCTTTGAGACGCTTGATGTTGCTCGCGATCTCGCGACGGAGATCACCCTCGGTCTTGTGCTGTTTCTCGATTATTACCCGGAGCTTATTGACCTGATCTTCAGTCAGATTCTTGACCCGCACATTCGGATCAACCTTGGCTTCGCTTAGGATATCCTGAGAAGTCTTTAAGCCGATACCAAAAATATAAGTCAGAGCGATTTCCACTCTCTTATCATTCGGAATTGTAACACCTGAGATTCTTACAGCCATATTTTTTTAACAATTGACAATTGACTATTAACTATTGACTTCTAAACTAACAGCCGACTGTCAGGAGTCAACTGTTAAATGTTATTTAGCCCTGCCTCTGCTTGTGCTTAGGATTCTTGCAGATGACATAAACCCGACCTTTCCTCCTGGTGGTCTTGCAGTCTTTACAAATTTTCTTGGCCGAGGCGCGAACTTTCATATTTATCGGAATAATTAATGATAGCTGATTGGATTACAGTCTAAAGGTTATTCTGCCTTTAGTCAAATCGTAGGGACTGATCTGGACTTTTACCTTGTCACCCGGCAGGAGCCTGATCCTGTTCATGCGCATCTTGCCCGACAGATGAGCCAGTATTTCGTGGTCGTTTTCCAGTTTTACCCGGAAGGAAGCGGCCGGCATCAGCTCCAAGACTTCACCCTTCACTTCGATGAATTCTTTGGAGTCGATATTGTTCTCAGTTTTTCTACTCATTTGCAAACTTCAGACTTGTGTATAATGTCCTTGCACTATAAACACAAAAAATTTGGCAAAATTTAAAAAATCTTACCAATATTACTGGTAATTTCTTACTATTAAGCAATAATCACATTACTAGTATGATAATTATATAGGTATTTTTTATTTGTGTCAAGGAAGCTTCCGAACTACTAAAATATATAAACAGCCAAAAATAATTTGTCTAATAATAAAGAGAATACTATCCTTAAGAATAATTTACAATTTACGATTTACAATTTAAAAATCTGGCTTTTCTAAAACTAGCGAATCAAGATGGCCTTTATTCTTCTTACGCCGGCGCTGGAGCTTTCTTCTTTTTGGATCTTGAAGATGCCCATATTGCCGGTGTGATCGATGTGAGGTCCGCCGCAGATTTCTTGGCTGTATTGATCACCTTCTTTACCCACGACATAGACTTTGACCTTATCACCGTATTTAGAGTCAAATACACCGGTCGCGCCTTTGGCCTTGGCTTCGCTTAAGGGCATTTCTTCATAACAAACTGGCAGATCGCGTGCGATCACGTCGTTCACTATCTCTTCTACTTTACTTATCTCTTCGGCAGTCATTTTGGCAGCATGCGAAAAGTCAAAACGCAGACGTTCCGCCGTAATATTGGAGCCTTTTTGCTGGACATGCGGACCGAGTACACGTCGCAGGGCTTCGAGCAAGAGATGAGCAGCGGTATGCAAACGAGTCGTTTCTTCACTCGCATCAGCTAGCCCCCCTTTGAATTTACCCGCGCTCGCAGTCCGAGACAATTCTTGATGTTTTTTCATAGCCTCTTCATATTCAGTCGCAAAATTCTCCGAAAGCTTGATTGAACGTTCAAGCGCGATTTCCTCTGTCATCTCGCGCGGATAGCCATAGGACTGAAAAAGATCAAAGGCCATGGCTCCATCGATAATCTCGCCACTGATCTTTTTCTCCCCCTTTTCCAAGGTTTTGCGGAATTTCTTCTCTTCCTTATCCATTTCCAGAACTATCGACTCCGCTCGCTCGGCCAGATTCGCGTAATTTTCTCGATATTCGTTGATAACGATCCGGGCCACTTCGGCTGTAAAATCTTTCTCTACGCCGAGAACATAGGCAAAGCGGACCGCCCGACGGATCAGCCGACGAGTAAAATAGCCCTGATCCTTATTAGCCGGGACAGCGCCATCCGCGATCAGGAAGACTGCTCCGCGCAAATGATCCATTATGACGCGAAAAGCGCGGGTTTCCTTTTCATTCTCGCCGTATTGCTTGCCTGATATCTCCTCAAGCTTAGCCCTGAGACTGGCAAAGACATCACAAAGAAAAACATCCGGATTATCCGCGACCGCTACGGCCATCCGCTCTAGACCGCCGCCAAAATCGATATTCTTATTCTGCAACTCTTCGAAGCCATCCCCCACTTTTTTGAATTGCATGAAGACATTATTGCCGATTTCCATGAAGCGGCCACAGTCACAAGCCGGATGACAAGGCTGATCCGCCCAAGGAGAGTTCTCGTGTAGCTTGAGCGCCGCTCCGAAATCCCAAAACATTTCCGAATCCGGCCCGCCTGGTTCGCCTGCCGGCATATTCTCCGGAATCCCGACCCGGCTCCACCAATTCTCTTT
>CAZIGB010000028.1:0-11397 GCA_964539005.1 uncultured Gammaproteobacteria bacterium
TACAAAATAGCCGCGTTTAGCGGCTTTTTTGTATGTGTGTCTAGCAGTAGCATCGACCTGTTCTGAGAAGCGTATTTAGTTAATAAAATGAGAAAGAAGGAGTTATTCTAATACTGGAAAAGAAATGAAATATTGATCGGGGTGGGGCTTTCGCCTCTCCGAATCCTGTTGGGCGCACATACAAAATAGCCGCGTTTAGCGGCTTTTTTGTATGTGTGTCTAGCAGTAGCATCGACCTGTTCTGAGAAGCGTATTTAGTTAATAAAATGAGAAAGAAGGAGTTATTCTAATACTGGAAAAGAAATGAAATATTGATCGGGGTGGGGCTTTCGCCTCTCCGAATCCTGTTGGGCGCACATACAAAATAGCCGCGTTTAGCGGCTTTTTTGTATGTGTGTCTAGCAGTAGCATCGGCTTGTTCTGAGAAGCGTATTTAGGGCTTTAAAATAAAAACACTCCCGAAGATATACCTAAGATGGGCTGATGAGAGGAAGACACGAAATTCGTATTGTCTTACTCCATCAGCAGCCGCCTCAAGTACGTCTTCGGGAGCGTTGTAAAATGAAAGCGAAGTTTGTTTTTTTCTACTACATCTTGTAGTGATAAATCCATTATACCACAATATATAGCAGTGTCAAGAGCCTATAATATATGGCTCAAACCTTGTAGCAGGGTAATTATCCACAGTATTGACCGAAATTTATAATTCATATAAACTTAGGATTATCGTGAATGCCGACGTAGCTCAGCTGGTAGAGCAATAGTTTTGTAAACTATGGGTCATGGGTTCGAGCCCCTTCGTCGGCTCAGAATAAGCTGCCTTTTTAGGCAGTTTTTTCGTATCGCTTATTGTCTCATGTTCTTTTTTTCGTTTTTTCTTGCCGGATAGGCATATCTTATTGTATAATAAGAAAAATAGCAATTTATGGCAAATAAAGATTTTGATTTTGAGAATAAGCAAGCAGAATACGGGCGGATAAAAAGAGGGTTTAAGGATGATTTTTCTCAGGCCGACCTTCGTCGCTATCAGGATCCCGAAGGTATGAGTGTGGCTAAGCTCGATCTCGGTCTCTGGTATGTGGAAAATAAAGAAGCGATGCTTGTTTTTATTTTTTTCCTAGTCTTTCTTTTTGGCCTTGTTTCTTGGCTTTTCTTTTTTTATCAATATGGGGCTTATGCGATCGACGGGATCAGATTGAGCAATGAATACACCCGAGAAATTGCAAATCGCAGCTTGCCTGCCCATTCTTTCTATTTGGATCGAGCGGCTAAGGACCTTCAATTATTACCGGTTCAGAGTATAAAGGGAACAGCGAATAAGCGTGATATCATTACTCAGATCAGTAACCCGAATGCAGAGCATTGGGCGCGTTTCCGTTATTACTTCTTGTCTGGTGATACGAAAATCGGCTGGGAAGAAGGTTTTGTCTTGCCAGGCGAGAAGAAACAGCTCGTTCTTCTCGGCCAGGATCTGCCGGAACAGATCGGCAGTCTGCGCCTGATGATCGAGGATGTGCGCTGGGCGCGGGTCAATCGGCATGATTTCGGGGACTGGGATAATTTTCGAGACAAACACCTTGATTTCCGTTTTTCCAATATTTCTTTTTCTCCCAGTAGCGAGTCGACCCTGAGCGAGAAGCTGCCGATCAACAATCTGAAATTTGTCATGGAAAACCGGACTAGCTACAATTATTGGAATGTGCCGCTTCTGATCTCTCTTTATAATTATAGCGATCTGGCGGCCGTCGTTTCATATCAGGCTAATGATTTTTTGTCCGGTTCTTCCCGGGAAATCAGCTTTACTATTCCGGGTGCGATCAAAAAGATCAGCGAGGTCAAAATTACGCCCGATCTCGATATTTCCCGAAAAGATATCTACAAGGATTTCAAGACTGAAACGACTATTTTCCGTTAGTAGGAAGGAGACAAAAGAATGCAGAGCCGATTTTTCGATTATCTCAAGAATTTCGATTGGATACTTTTTTCCGCGACCATGCTTCTGGTCTGTTTTGGTTTAGCGGAGATTTACAGCATTGCTCTGAGCAATGAGCGGCTTGGCATGGAAAATTTTAATAAGCAGCTGCTCTTTGCCGGAGTCGGATTGGTCTCGATCTTCAGTCTTGCTTTTATCGACTTCTACACATTACGGAGCTTGAGTGTGTATTTCTATTTTATCGGGATTTTTTTGCTCGTAGGCGTGTTGATATTCGGCAAGACGGTCCGAGGCACGACTGGTTGGTTCGAAATTTTCGGTTTCAGCTTGCAGCCGGTTGAATTCATCAAGATAGTCTTGATTATTTTTTTGGCTCGTTATTTTTCTGGTGTATCCATAAAATTGAGCCCGCTCAAGCATCTGCTCTTTTCTGGCTTGGGGGCGGGTTTTTTGGCTGGTCTGGTTCTTTTTCAGCCTGATTTCGGTTCAGCCTTGTTGTTGTTTTTGCTCTGGTCCGGAATGGTGGTCGTGTCTGGTTTTGATAAGAAATATCTGGTCATGATCGTGGTGGCTCTACTAATCACCTTTCTCTCTGGCTGGCTCTTCTTTTTTGAGGACTATCAGAAAGATCGCCTAATGACCTTTTTTAATCCGGACAAAGACAGTTTGCAAGAAGGTTATAATGTTAACCAAGCCATGATTGCAGTCGGATCAGGCGGTTTGATCGGCCAGGGCATCGGCTTTGGTTCTCAGTCCCAGCTCAAATTTTTGCCGGAATCGCAGAATGATTTTATCTTTGCGGTCATCGCGGAGGAGCTCGGTTTTCTGGGTGTTTCTCTTGTCGTTACTCTTTTTGGTATCATATTCTATCGCTTGATCAGGGCGGCGCGCAAGATCAGTAATGATTTTGGTGCTTTTTTCTTGCTTGGCACTTGTATCCTGCTTTTTATCGAGATGTTTATCAATATCGGGATGAATATCGGGATCATGCCCGTAGTTGGGATATCCTTGCCTTTTATCAGCTCTGGCGGCTCAGCGATCGTCGCTTCAATGATCATGATCGGAATCTGCGAGAGCATAATCATCGGCTCAAAGCTGAAATATTGAAATATATTATATGAAAAATAAAACAAAAGAGAAGTCTGGGGATAAGCCAGATAAACTCGAGAATCAAACGGAAGGGGCCTGGCGCAATGTTGACTCGGCCCCAGCCGAAATAACAAGTCCGGCTACGGCGGTCAAAACTGATCGAGTCGAAGCCCCGCTTCTCGAAACCAAAGCTGTCTTGTCGAAGCCAGCCTGGCAGGAAGAGATAGAAACGCGAAAGAAAAAAGCTAAAACCTTGCTCATGGTGAACGCGGGAATATTCCTATTTTCACTTTTGCTCTTGATCGTTTTTTATTATTTCATGGCTCGGCCAGAAAACAATCTGATTTCTATCGTAACCACGCCTCAAAGCGAGGAGATAAAGGAAGAGGAAGTGGAAGTGGAAGTAGAACTGAGGGAGCGAAAGATCGACGGTCAGATGGTGCCAGTCGGGGAAGAAGAAGCTGCATTAGTCGCTGTCATGATTGATAATCATATCGATGCTCGGCCACATGCCGGGATAGCGAGCGCGCTTCTGGTTTTTGAGGCAGAGGTAGAAGGGGCGGCGACACGGCTCATGGCTGTATTCTCAGATCAGCAGGCTTTGTCAGAGATCGGGCCGGTACGTAGCGCGCGTCCGTATTTTATCGATTGGGCGCATGAGCTTGGCGCGCTCTATGCCCATGTGGGCGGAAGTCCCGATGCTTTGGTCAAGATCGAGCAGGATCGTATTCCTGATATCAATGAATTTTTCAATGGTCGATACTTCTGGCGCGCCAGAGATCGGAATGCTCCTCATAATGTCTTTACTTCGAGTGAAAATATCGCTTCTTATATCATTGACAAGGAAATCAAGAAAACTAATCTGATCGCTTGGAATTATAAAGATGATAAGCCGGAGACAGAACGGGCAAGTTCGAGCTCGATCAGGATCGATTATCGTCTGGCCAGCGATAAGGTCGAATGGCGATATGATCGGGCGAGCAATTATTATCTCCGTTATGTCGCGGGCGAGGAATATCGGGATAAGGATGGTCAAGCGGTCATGGCAAAGAATATCGCTATCCTCGTCGCTGAAGCGCATGAGCTCGATGAGAAGCTGCGGCTCGAGATGGATACGATCGGGAGCGGAGAAGCGATCGTCTGCCTGGATGGCTATTGCCAAAAAGGAGAATGGCGGAAGCCGAGCGAGGCCGAGCGGACCAGATTCTATGCCGAAGACGGCAAGGAGCTTAGCTTCAATCGGGGCCTGACCTGGATCCAGGCGGTGCGACCGGGGGTGAGTTTTGATTATTAAAAATTAATTATTATTAAATATGCTAAATGTATAAAGAAAATGAAATTCAGACTTTTGAAAAAAATGAACTTAATAAAATTGATATTCAAATTGAAAAACCCACAGATATTCAATTGTGCACATCTGAACCATCCATTGTTGATATGGAAGACTGCGTTTATGTCTACGTGCCATTATCAGAAGAACAAGCGCAAGTATTAGGGTTGGAAAAATTTAATTCTCCATGTCTTAGACTTTCGTATGATAAAAGGTAGAGCTTTTTGCCAACAATAATAAGGATTAGAAAGTTGGGTGGAGTTCAATAATTGTATTAAGGAATTTGGAGTTGTAAATAAAAAACTCTGGCATAATATATTGCCGGAGTTTTTTCACATTTTGTAGAATCGATTATAGCTTTTTTATTTCTGGAATTAGCTGATTCAGGTTTGAAAAGGAGCTTTAGGGGTAATTTCTAAATCATTGAAAAAGGTTGATTCATGTTTGAAATCGACAAGATGCGCGGTATCAGAACGTCGGATATTGGTTATACTTTTTTCGCTAAGATAAAGCTCTGATTTTTGTGTTTTGGCAACATCTATGATTATCTTTTTGGCCGAAAGGGATTGAGGAGAGGAAAGGCAGATAGAGCTCTGACCCATAATCATGGCTTTCTGATAAGCGATTTCGCTTAATTTTTTGCCCAGTATTTCCGTATGATCTTTGCCGATCCTCGTGATGATAGCAATTTTCCCTTCTTTAGGTAGAGCGTTCGTGCTGTCGAATAGTCCGCCAATCCCTACTTCGATAACTGCAAAGCGGGTATTTTCTTTTCTAAAGACAAAGAAGGCGAAGGTGGTCATTATTTGGAAATAGTTGAGCCGGCGTTTGTCAGTTTTTTCGAAGCAATCAAGTTTGGTTGTGAATTCTTTGAAATATCCAAGTGTCTTGTTGTGCTCAAGGAACTTATTGTTTATCATGAATCGTTCACGTATATCTGTCAGATGAGGTGATTGCATCAAGCCAGTTTTAAAACCATGTGCTCCCAACAGTTTACTCAGGCAGATTGCAGTTGATCCCTTGCCAGAAGTGCCTGCAATGTGGAAGGGCTGGAAGCTCCGTTCGGGATGACCAATAAAGGCGAGGAAGTCTTGCACTAATAAAAGACCATCCTGTCCAGAATGTAGTTGTCGGTTTCGTAGCGCGCGAGCAAGTATTTCGGCTTCAGTTTTATTGGTCTTTGTCATCTGTCAAAAGTCAATTGTCATCATTCGCTCATATCCTCCCATGTCTTTGATAATCTTGATCTTGGCTTTAGGAAGGATTCGTTTTGTCTCTCTGATAAACACTTCAGTCTGCGTGTGATCGATCTCAGCGAGCAAACTGATGTCCGCCTCGGTCATTGATTTTAGTTGCTTGGTTTGCTCGAATAGCCTGATGTAGAGCTCCATGCCGTCTTTGCCACCGTCGAGCGCGAGAAACGGTTCTTTCTGGATGCTGGGGGAATCTTTTATTTGTTCGGGGGTGAGGTAGGGGAGGTTGGCGGTGATAATAATTTGCCAGCCCAAGGCTGGTCCGCCTCGGGCGGATAATTTGCCAGATTGCGGCCTGCTTGCCTCGGGCGGATAATTTTCCAGCCCAAGGCTGGTCCGCCTCGGGCGGATAATTTTTAATAATAACGCCTCAAGTAAATCTCCTTGCGTTAGTGTGATAGATTCTGTTAGACCGTACTTTTTAATGTTTTGTTTGGCCACTATTAATGCTTCTAGACTTATGTCGCTCGCGAAGAGGGTGATATTTTTTCTTTCTTTTGGTAGATTCTTGGCTATGGCGGCGATAATGCAGCCGCTGCCGGTTGCGATATCGGCGATTAGTAGTTGTTCGTGATTAGAGTTTTTGATGATGGCCAAAGCTTCGTCTACTATTAGTTCGGTTTCGGGGCGGGGAATTAGGACATTTTCATTTACAAAAAAGTCTAGGCCATAGAATGACTTTTGGCCTATGAGGTAGGCGATGGGAGTACCGTTCGCTCGTTCGTCTATCAGGGTGGCAAATTTTTTTATCTCATCCTCGGTCACTGTGGCCTCCGGGTGAGTGAGAAGGTATTCGCGTGGTTTTCCGATGACAAAAGACAAGAGCAGCTCCACTTCATAACGGGGCTGCTCTGTGGCGGGGTGGATGAGTTCTTTTTCGTATTTTTTCAGGATTTCTCTTATTTCCATATCTTATTCTTCGTCTTCTTCGCGGTAGTCCTGGAGCGTTTTAATGATGTCATCGAGCTGGCCGGCCATTATTGTCGGGATATTGCTCCAATTCTGTTTGACGCGGTGGTCGGTAATGCGGTCCTGGGGAAAATTGTAAGTGCGGATTTTTTCAGAGCGGTCACCAGAGCCGATCTGGGATTTGCGTTCTTTGGCCTCGGCATCATGCTTGTCTTCTTCCATTTTCATGAGAATGCGGGAGCGGAGCAATTGGAGGGCTTTTTCTTTGTTCTGGTGTTGATCTTTCTGATCCTGACATTGGACAACTACGTCGGTCGGGAGATGGGTGATGCGGACAGCTGAATTAGTCGTATTGACCTTTTGGCCGCCTGGCCCGGATGCGGCATAGGTATCGATACGCAAATCCTCGTTTTTGATCTCGAGCTCGATTTCTTCGGCCTCGGGCAGGACGGCGACAGTTATGGCAGAAGTATGGACTCGACCTTGTTTTTCAGTCTCCGGGACGCGCTGGACGCGGTGAGTGCCAGCTTCGTATTTGAGAAAGCTCCAGGCTCCTTTGCCTTTGATTTCGAATACGATTTCTTTGTAGCCGCCGATTCCGATATAATTCGTGTCTAGAATATTGACTTTCCAGCCTTGGCGTTCGGCAAAGCGGCTGTACATGCGGAACATTTCGGCCGCAAAGAGAGCGGATTCGTCACCGCCGGTTCCAGCTCTGATTTCCATGATAATGCTTTTTTGGTCGCGCGGATCAGTCGGGCGGAGAAGTTTATCAATGGATTTTTTTGATTCTTCTGCTCTTGCCCGTAGAGCTGGAAGCTCCTCATCTGCGAGCAGGGCGAATTCGGAGCCAGCTTCAGTCTTTATGATTGTTTCGTTTTCAGTGATCTGGCGCAAGATTTCTTGGTATTTCTCGATCTGTTCGGCTAGTTCTCGAATCTCAGCATGTTTTTTGGATATTTCGGTAATTTTTTTGATATCCGAAGTAACAGCTGGATCCATCATCTGTTCCTTTAGTTCATTGTATTGTTTAAGTATTTCATCAAACATCTTATTTGTTCATGATAATTAAGGCTTGAATCTCGAAAAAAGACGGTCTGGTTACATGCTTTTTGGATAAAAATCATGAACTCGTGACCGTCTTTTTGCTAGCTATTCTTTGTCGCTGTTCTTTTTGTCTTCCTTCTTGCTTGCCTTGGCTGCGCGCTTGGCTGTTTTGCCTTTTTTCTGACCAGCCATTTCTTCTTTGGATTTCAATTTGCCTTGGAATTTCTCGACCCGGCGCGAGCTGTCGACTAGTTTCTGTTTGCCAGTGTAGAAAGGATGGCAGGCAGAGCAGAGCTCGGTCTTGATCTCTTTGAGAGTGGAGCCGCTTTCGAATTCATTGCCACAGGCGCAGATTACTTTGATGCCGCTCTGATAATCCGGATGGATACCATTTTTCATATTGTTCTTGTAAAATAAGCCAGATTGCCTTCAGGATAAGGCTGTAATTCCGCTTTTTTTCTTGAATTTGAATAATTTTTTATAACTTTACAAATGTTAACATGATTATCCTGATTTGGCAAGGGTTTTGTCTCTTTTTTAGTTTTGTGTTATAATGATATTAATAAAATAAAAATTGTGTATAAGTATTCCCATGCTTACTACTCTCAATAATCCAACTAGTTTTGACCAGTTCCTCTTTTCGCATTTCAAGATCAACGAAGCAGTTGAAAATGCCATGGAGCCGGTTTTAGAAATGCAAGAAAGCGCTAGTCGAGCCGTGGCCAAATGCAAAGGCACGGTTAAGCGAAGCGTTAAAAGGGTCAAAAAGACTGCAGCGGTACCGACTGAGACTCCGCTTGAAGTTGCTCCTGTCTTGGCTCTTGATTCTCAGCCGATTGTCGCCAAAGCAAGTGCCAAGGAGAAGTATGCCGATCTGGCTGAAGTCATCGATTCTATTCCGGATAAAGTCCGGGCGATGAATATCGAGGAATTGGCTCACAAGCACGAAAGTGAGTGGTATCATGCCTTCCGTGATCTAAAGGATGAAATCAGCCGTGACATCACGAAGAAACATCCTGAGCACCTCGGCACTTTGAAATTAAAGAGCGAGATCAAAGAGTTTACGGAGCTTTTGGACGAGCATATCGAGAAGGCTATTCTGGAGCTCGAGCGTATCTTCCAGGCATTTCCTACTATGTCTCGGGTAGCGGTTATTTATCTTTTGTCACTTATCATTTCTATACCGCTTATGTTCTTTTCTGTTTCGACCGGCAAGAGTCTGCCGATCGATTATCCGGGCAAGCTTATCGGCTCAGCCGCGAGTCACAGCCTCGAGATTACGCAGGAGATGAAATCCGAGTATATTGCCAAGAACAGCGCGAAGATATTGGCAAGCGGTCAGACGACCTTTGCAGTCAAGGATATGTCCGCTCACGGCCGAGTAGCCGGCGTTTATGAGGAGAGCAATCCGAATGAGCTTGAGAAGAACATTAAAGAAAAATTAAGTGTTTGGTATCGTTATTTGGCTGATATTAAGGACGAATTAGGTAACATTTTTAGTCGAAACTAATTTCTCAGATAATTAGAGCTCCTTTCGGGGCTCTTTTTTTATTGTCTTTTTTTCTTTTTGTTCTTTATTATTGACTTTTGGGGCAAATGGTGCTAATTTGGGCCCAGATTCACTGCTTGGATTTAATTTTAATTTTTGACAAATCAGGGATAGTTTACAGACTTTAAGTTCGTAAGGTTCATATTCCTGATAATTCTATCAATATGCTAAAAAACTACACGAAAGCTTTAATCCCCGTGTTGCTTTTTTCTCTGTTTCTTCCTTTTTTTTCGGTTGAAGCAGCTAGTCCTTCTTATAAATACCGCCTGACTGAGATGGGTAGCGGCACTCGTCAGACTGGAAGCTGGTCCTACGAGATCAGCGATGAGAAATACAGTTTCTCGACCGATGAGTCTGTCTTTGCTTTGACAAGGATTTTTGACATCACTAATGTTTCAAATTTCCAGTTCAAGTACGAGATCAGAGGGGCTACGACCCGGGATGCGTATTCACCGATTTATCGGCCGAACCGCAGTTGGTGGGCAGAGATCTGGTATTGGGATGAATTTGGTCCTTTGCCAGCGGGCAATTATACGCTAGCAGCTTTTGTTTCTTTGGATGGTGGCAGTTTCCGCCATCTCGAGACCAAGAAATTCAATGTCGGCGGCGAGAACAATTATGATAGCCGTTATGAGTATGACAGTCTTTACAGTCCTTGCGCGAATCCTGATTATAAATTCGAGTGGTCCAAAGTGGGACGAAATGTTCGCAGTGCTGGGACCCATGTTTATGAAATCGAGGGTGAAACCGCTAGTTTCCGTAATAATGAGGACATTTATGTGCTTGCCAAGAATTCTCAGATTAGTGGTGTCGATACCTTTCGTCTGAAGTTCGAGGCGTATAAGGGCGGTCGCTTGATCAAGAGCAATGAGGTGCCAACCTTGAATCCGAACTGCAGTCTCTGGTCTTATAATTATTCTTGGAATAATCTAGGGCGTCTAGCCAGTGGCCAGTATGAGATTCGAACTTATATGAAGGTGAATAATGGATCTTATCGTCTCATGAGCACAAAGGCGATAAATGTCGGCGCTAATGCGACCAAGAAAAGTGATAGCACGGCAGCTCAGATCAAGCCGATTTATCGGACGGTAAATCCTTATCAGTTTGATTACGCCTGGACTGCGGCTGATGACAAGGTGAATTTCGAGGGTAATTATAAATACAGCCTCAAGGATCCGCGCACAGTCTTTGCAAGCAATGAAGATGTCCGAGTCTTGACTAAGCTTTCGAATATGAAGAATATTCGTTCGTTCCGTATCCGGCATGAGCTTCATAAAGACGGGGTGATGGTGCAAAAGACGGAATCAAGTGATCGCGTGCCTAATTCTCGCTATTGGGAATATAATTATACGGAGAGTAATTTTGGCAAGCTAGCTTCGGGTAATTATGAAGTCAGAGTATTTATCAGTGTCGAGAAAAAGCCGTGGGATTATCTGGATACCAAGCTGATCAGGGTGGAGGGCAGCAAGTCGATCCATGATAACTTTGATTATGAGTGGACCGAGGTCGGCGGAGAGGACGATTTCCGTGATTCGGCTTATGGCGCCTTGGCTTATCCTTCTTACGTAAAGTTTCCTTTTTCCGTCAGACAATATTCCAATTAGCAGATTGTTGATAAATCAGGAAGACCCACTAATAATGGGTCTTCTTTTTGGTCTTGACTTTCGTCATTTGTTCGTATATTATATAAGTAACAAGTTTGAGCATGTTTTCCTAAGACAGCTCACAAAAATACTGGCCATCGCCTTGAGTCGGGGCATCTGGATCGACTCCGGAAAAGCCCTGGAAAAAAGGCTAGGCTGGTATCGTAAAGAGCATATAGCGTGGAATAATATTCTCTTTACTCTAAAAATCCTTCTTGCGGTCTTCGCGCGAGAAGGTCAAAAAATAAAAAATTCAAATATTAAAAAGATGATTCCGTCTATCGGCGGTATCTAAAATAAAAATATGGGCAATCAATTGACCAAGCGTCAACGTGAGATTCTGGATTATATTACTGCTTTTATCGATGATCAGGGTTATGCTCCGAGTATTCGCGAGATCGGAGATCATTTCGGTCTTTCTAGTCCAGCCACCATCCATGTTCACGTGGAAAATCTCAAGAAAAAGGGTTTGCTTAAAACTTCTTTCAATGAAGCGCGCTCCATTGAGTTGACTTCACCTATCACGGCTTGGGCACAGGCGATCGAATTGCCGCTCATGGGCTTGATTACCGCTGGCGAACCGATCGAAGCAATCGAGGACAATGAGAAAATCGGCGTGCCAAGCGATTTTGTCCGGGACGAGG
>CAZIGB010000029.1:0-3977 GCA_964539005.1 uncultured Gammaproteobacteria bacterium
TTTTGCAGAGCCTCGCGGGCTTGCTGCATGGAATAGCCGAGAGCCATGAGCGCGTCGATCTCATCCGCGTTCGAGCTGAAAGATGAGGCACCCGCTGCGCCCGCCTCAAAACGGAGACTAGCCACCTTGTCCCTGAGCTCCATCACGACCCGCTCAGCCGTCTTTTTGCCGATTCCAGAAACCTTGGTCAGCATCGAATAATCACCGCTCGCGATCGAATCACGGATCGTCTGGACTTCGCCGGCCGCTAGTACCCCGAGAGCAGACTTCGGACCGATACCCGATACCGAGAGCAAGAGCTCGAACATCTCGAGTTGATCCATGCTCGAGAATCCATAAAGCGCAACTGCGTCCTCGCGCACATGATGATGGATAAAGAGCTCGGTTTCATCGCCAATTACAAGCTCAGAAAGATGGGTCTCATTCACTCCGACCCGATAACCAACATCATTCACGACGATTATGACGAAACCGCTCCCCTTATATTTTATCTCTCCTCTGAGAAATGCGATCATATAGCTAGGCTTAATTATTTATCTGGCGCCGGAGCACGCTGTATTCCGGCACTTGGCCAGCGACCGGGATCAGCACCTGGAAATCCTGTCCGCCATGCGCTTCACTGATACTCTCGCCAGTCCGAGCATCTTCCATCTTTTTCAATTCATGGGCCAGAACCTTGTCACCAGGACGAACGATCTCGATTATATCACCTAGCTTCAAAGTATTATGGACTTTGACTAGGATCAAATCTTTCGCTCGGGCAAGCGGGGCCTGGACTTGGCCGCAAAATTCCCAGCCGCACTTGATATGCGACTGCCCCGTATTCTCATCTGCTTTGTCAGAAAAAAGAAAACCGCTCGTATAGCCCCGATGCATGAGCTTCGTTTCTAGTTCCTGGCGAAGCTCGGCCAAAAGATGCGCCCCGTCTCTTTTTCCGATCACATCGATTGCCTGCCGATAAGCAGCATTGACTACGGCCTGATAATAAACGCTTTTCGCTCGCCCCTCGATCTTGAAACTGGTCACGCCAGCCCTGTAAAGCTCACCGAGATGCTCGATCAAGCAAAGATCCTTGGAATTGAGAAGATATGAACCGTGCTCTTCTTCGACCAGCTCGAGCTGCTCCTCGTGCCCTTCAGTCATGAGGAGATGGGTGCGAAACTGCCAACGGCAAGGCTGGACGCAGTCCCCTAGATTGGCTGAGCGCCCGACATACATCTTAGAAAGAAAACAGCGACCCGAATATGACATGCACATCGCGCCGTGCACGAAATATTCAAGCTCGAGATCCGGCAGCTTCTTTTTGATCTGCTTGATCTCGGCCAAAGTGACTTCCCGACCCAATACGACCCGCGACACTCCTTGCTCCTGCCAAAATTTAGCCGCTTGCCAATTGGTGCAATTCGCCTGGGTAGACAGATGGATTTCTGCTTCTGGCCATTCCTGACGGACTATCATGAGTACGCCCGGGTCCGAAAGAATGATCGCATCTGGCCCGATCTTCTTCAATTTACGGATAAAAGCAGCTAAAACAGATAGGTGACGATTATGAGCAAAGATATTGGCGGTAACATAGAGCTTTTTGTCTCGGGCATGGCAATACTCGATCGCCTGTTTGAGCTTAAGAAGATCAAAATCATTGATCCGGGCCCGAAGCGAGAAATCCGGTATACCCGCATAGACCGCATCAGCGCCAAAAGCCAAGGCAGTCTTTAATTTCTCCATATTTCCCGCCGGAGCAAGCAGCTCAGGTCTTATTTTTTTACTATCATTAAACATATTGCCATTATACATGGACAATTAATAATTGGCAATCAACATAAGCGCGCAAAAGAGGTCTGGCCTCGGAAATTTCCGAGACCAGACCTCTGATCTTTTTTAACTAAATCCTAGCGCCCCAAAATGCTCTTGATCTTCCCCACAATCTCTTCTGTGGTAAAATGCGCTTTGACGAGATAATCATTCGCGCCGCTTTCCATGGCCTTGGTGATATCGTCTTCTTGGCCGAGATTCGAAAGCATGATAATCGGAATCTGAGCGACCTTGGGGTCAGAGCTCGAGCGGACCTGAGAAAGGATCTGGAAGCCGTCGATACCAGGCAAGATAATATCCAAGAGCATGATATCTGGTTTCAGCTCGTTCGCGCCGTCGATTGCCTGCTGGCCATCTACCGCTTCGTAGACCGTATAGCCTTCTTTGGTCAGCTTCTTCGAGCAGATCTCTCTGAGAAAAGTATCATCCTCGACCAAAAGGACGCGGACCCCGAGTTTGACCACATTCTCATCCTGCTTGGCAGCGAATTCTGTCTTTGGCGTTTCCTGAACCCCTTTTTCGAGATTATCGAGATAAGTATTGACCTTCTTGATCACGTCCTCCGGACTGAATTCAGTCTTGATGAGATGATCGACCGCTCCGAGCTTCTTCGTCTTCTCGATTTCCACCATCTGGCCGGAATTCGAGATGACTATGACCGGAATACCGACCTTCTCCTCGTTCATTTTCTCAAGCACGTCATAACCGTCCATCTTGGGCATTATGATATCGAGCAAGATCAGATCAGGCGAAAATTCCTTGATCTTAGCATAACCGATTTCTCCATCTTCGGCCGTTTCCACTAGATAGCCCTCATTCTTTAGCTTGACAGTCAAGAGTTCCAAGAGCGCCTTCTCATCTTCGATGATCAGGATCTTAGTTTCATTCTTCTGTTTTTCCATATTGTTAGTCTTAATTCTTACTTTATTTGATATTAGCAGATTGTACTCCTTTATTCAATCCCTAGGCTGTCTCGTCCTTTCCATCGAAGTCGATCGGCAAAGAAACAGTAAATTTACTACCGATTCCTTCCTCGCTCTCGAAGCCGATATCACCGCCATGACGCTTGACGATGTTGTAGACAATGAAGAGCCCAAGTCCCGAGCCTTCGGTCTGGAGCCGGATCGCATTCTCTGCCCGATAGAATTTGGAAAAAAGCTTCACCTGATCAGCAGCCGGGATACCGATACCGTTGTCCTGCACGCTCACCTTGGCAAATTTGCCTTCCTTCCTAAGCTCGATCTTGATCTTGCCATGCTCAGGCGTGTATTTGATGGCATTCTCGATCAGATTCTGGAGCACGAGCTGCATTTTCTTGGCATCGATATGAAGGAGCGGAAAGGCCGGATCACGTTCGACCGTGAGCTTGATACCCTTTTTGGTGATAAGTTCGCCGATCGAATCGAGGATGGTATCGAGAACCTTGGTCAGGTCATCGGTCTGCATAGCATAGCCGAAGCGCCCCTCTTCGATACGAGAGACATTAAGCATGTCATTGACCAGGACAATGATCCGCTCGTTGCTATTATAGCCCTTCTTGAGAAGCTGCTGCTGATCCTCGGTCAGAGGTCCAGCATCACCATCAAGCACCATTTTGATCACCCATTTGATAGCCGAAAGCGGAGTCCGGAGCTGGTGGGCCGCGATAGAAATGAACTCAGACTTGAGCTTATCAAGCATCTTCTCCCGAGTCAGATTATAAAAGATCTTCATCGTTCCTAGCTCCTCGCGGTTCTTGTCGATCACCTTGGCTGTCGCCACCCTGTAGGTCGTTTCTTGGCCAGCCACATCGATCGAAAGCTCCTCGTAAGTCTCCACTCCTTCCTGTTTGATCTCTTTTATCTTATACTCATTGCCGATTATCAGCTTGAAGTTGCTCATGGAATAATTATCCATCGGATCGATCTCGGCCTTGTCATAATCTTGATTGAAGCTCAGGATAACCCGGGCCGAATGATTCAAAAGCTCGATCCGGTTCTCCTTGTTAATCACAATGATCGGATCGATGATATTCTCGATGATCGCGCTCGTCCTGTTCCGCTCGGCCTCGAGGGCTTTCTGCCCCTCCTTCAGATCGCTGAAGGCCTTGAGCATGGCCGCCTCTGAACGCTGGAGCTCAGTCACCTTCTTGTCCATTTCCCGATTAGCCGACAACAGCTCTTTGT
>CAZIGB010000029.1:3987-7209 GCA_964539005.1 uncultured Gammaproteobacteria bacterium
CACGCTTGACTAGGAGCTTGGCTGTCTTGTCAAGCTGGTTCCACTCGTTACGTCGATACTTCGATTCCTGATCCAGCTTTTCCGTCTGTTCATCGAGCAGAACCTCGCGCTTGATCAGAAGGCTCGAGATGTGCCCGGAATAAGCGCCGATAATGAGATAAAAAATTGAATAAGGCACGATGTAAGTCAGAGCCACTTTGAAATCAGAATACTCGATGACCTGGATCTGATAACGGAAAATATGCTCGAGAAAGCCGGTATATTCCATAAAGACGATCGAAGAGACGAGAACACCGGAAAAAATAGCCGTCATAATCGAGCCGACCGAACCGAAAAAGAAACCGGCTGAGATTATCGGCAAGAAGAAAAAGAGCGGAGAAATACTCTCGAGACCGCCAAAGAGATAGAAGATCACGGAAAAGAAAATCAGCTCGAGCAAGATCTGCCAGACCGTCAAGACTGTAAGCAGTCTTTTCAGGGAAAAATGGCGACAGATAACCCAGATCAGATAATTTGCCAGATTGAAAGCCGAACCGAGAAAAATAACGAACATGATGATCTCCATTGGCAGGAGATAACGTCCGAAGGATTTGGAAATAAAAGCGATCAAAGCGATACCGGCCAGATAGAACCACCTGGCTTTGATTAGCCAGCCGTTGACTTCGATTTTTCGCTCGTAATTATTGACCATGTCAAAAGAATAATATTAAAGAGAGAGGTGAGTAAGCCACTCGACCAAGAGCCGGACCCCGGCGCCGCTGGCTCCGATCGGATTTTCACCCCAGGCAGCGCTCGAATATGCCGGACCGGCAATATCAAGATGCGCCCATTTAGACTTATTCTTCTCTTCGATGAATTCGGAGAGAAAAAGTCCAGCCGTGATAGCGCCGCCATAACGGCTCGAAGAAACATTGCTGATATCCGCCACATTGCTCGAAAGCAGCTTGGGGAGATAGCGGTTAAAGGGCAGCTCGGCCAGAAGCTCCCCGCTCGCCTCAGCACTCCGACGCAACGAATCAAGCAGAGTCTGATCATGGCCCATCGCTCCGATCGTATATTCGCCGAGCGCGACCACGCAGGCCCCGGTCAGGGTAGCGACATCGATGATCCGATCCGGTTTCAGGTCCTGGGCATAGCATAGACAATCAGCCAGCACGAGCCGTCCTTCCGCATCGGTATTCTTTACCTCGATCGTCTTGCCGTTCTTGGCCTTGAGCACGTCATCTGGCTTATAAGCATGCTGCCCGACCGCATTCTCGACCGCTCCGATTATGCCATGCACCTCGAGTGGGAGCTTGAGGGCGGCCACCGCTTTCATCACCCCGAAAATCGTGCAAGCCCCTGCCTTGTCCATCTTCATGGTCAGCATATGGTCCCCGGTCTTGACATTGAGCCCGCCCGTATCAAAAGTAAGCCCCTTACCCACGAGCACGACCTTGGTTTTTGCCCCGGCCGGCTTGTGAGTGAGGTGGATAAGCTGGGGCGGATAAGGACTAGCCTTGGAAACAGCATAAAAAGCGCCCATACCCTGCGCCTTGATATATTTCTCACCCTGGATCCTGAGCCTAAGGCCGCTTTCTTTTGCAATCGTCTTGGCTAGCTCAGACATAGTCAAAGGGCTTACATCTTCCGGAGTCTGATTCACGATATCTCGAGCCAGATTCACGCTTTTCGCGATGATCCGCGCTTCTTTTTCGGCTCGTTTGCACAAGGCAAGCTGCCTGTCTTCTTTGCCAGCAGAAACACGGATAAACAGTTTTTGCAATACGATCTTTTCTGGCCGGCTCTTATAATGGTCAAATCTATAAGCACCGAGCAAAGCCCCCTCGATCAGAGCCTTCATCATCTCATACGCTTGTTTATCCGGAGCAAAAGCCAGGGAAAGAGTGGAAAAATTCTTATCCAGTAAAAAACGGATAAGCTCGGCCATCAGGATGCGAAGTTCAGCTGGCGATCGATCCTTGAGTCCGGCATATAATCGCCCGCTTTCCGGCAAAAGACAGAATTCACCGCCCTTTCCTTTCCAGCCCATCCTTTCAAGCGCTCCCTTATCCTCTTTTCGAATTCCTGACCCGTCATTCTCCAGGCAAAAAACTATCTCAAGCCCTGGATCGGCTATCTTGTCCTTAAGATCCGATATTTTTATTTTCATAGATTTAAAATTAAAAAATCAGCCATCGATCGTCATCCCTCGCAAAGCAGCGATCCGTTCTTCGACCGGCGGATGAGTCATAAAGGCTTTGGTAAAAAAATTATGCTTGGCTCCGATCGCGTCTTTCTTGAAGGGCGATGATATATACATATGGGCTGTGGCCCGATTAGCAACCTCCAAAGGCTCCTTGTCGGCAGAGATCTTCTCTAGCGCCCGTGCCAAGCCCTCGGGATAACGAGTCAGAAGCGCGCCGTCCGCATCGGCCAGAAACTCCCGCTTGCGCGAGATGGCGAATTGCATCAAAGAAGCGAAAATCGGCGCCAAAATAGCAAAGATGATTGCCACAAGCATGATAATGAGCTGAAAACGGCTATCACCCCGGCTCTCACTGCTCTTGTGATTACCCCAAAAAGTCCAACGCTGAAACCAGTCCGCCAAAAGAACGACTACTCCGACTAGGACCGTAACGATTGTCGCGAGCAGGATATCGCGGTTACCGACATGCGAAAGCTCATGCGCGATCACGCCTTCGAGCTCGCTCCGATCGAGTTTCTGGAGAAGCCCGGTCGTCACTGCCACGACTGCGTGCTCCGGGTCCCGTCCTGTCGCAAAAGCATTAGGCGCCGAATCATTGATGATATAAATCTTTGGCAGTGGCAGACCGGCCGTAATGCAGAGATTCTCGACCAGACGATAGAGCTCCCGATTTTCCTCCGGATTCACCAATCGGGCATCAGACATCGACAGGACGATCTTGTCGCTCCACCAATAGCTGACAAAGCTGGATATAGTCGAGAAAAGGACCGCTAGATAGAGGATGAGCGGCGTCTCCATGACATAGGAAAAACCGTAGCCGACCAGGATGATGAAGACAAAGAAAAAAGAGAGCAAAAACCAGGTCTTGCGCTTATTCGAATCGGAATGAGTATAGAGGGTGGACATGCGGAAAATAAAGACGTCTTTCTCGCGTCTTTAATCGATTATTCTGATTAGCTTATTATAACACTTTATTCCAAAAGATACAAAATTTATAAAATTGACCCACTTTGGTCCGCATGCTATAATCGACC
>CAZIGB010000029.1:7309-11271 GCA_964539005.1 uncultured Gammaproteobacteria bacterium
AAAGATACAAAATTTATAAAATTGACCCACTTTGGTCCGCATGCTATAATCGACCAAAGACTATCTAGATGAAAAAATCGCGGATCTACGTGGTGATATGGTCGTGCTCACTCGCAAAGAAGACACAAAAATGCTAAAGCTGGTCGAGATCCTAACCCGACGCAAAGTCATAAGCCAAAAAGAAGCCAAAGAAATCCGCAGCATGGAGCCTTTTTCTCAATTATCACTCTAAAATTTTCAGATATAAAAAACAACCCGTTTCCACGGGTTGTTTTTTATATCAAGTTAAAATCGAGCCAAGATAGAATCGGTCTTGGTAGCTATTACTCCGCTAAAAAGCCACCTTCACATTCTCTCGCTCCTTCTCATCTGCAATCTCGAAGAACTCACGTGACTTGAAACCGAGCATATTGCCGATAATGTTGGTCGGAAAGATCTCAAGCTTGGTGTTGAAGTCACGGACATTGCCATTATAGAAACGACGAGAAGCCTGGATCTTGTTCTCGGTGTCCGAAAGCTCGCGCTGGAGCTCGAGAAAATTAGCATTGGCCTTCAAATCCGGATAATTTTCCGAAAGCGCAAAGATCGATTTCAGGGTCGAGCTGAGCATATTCTCAGCCTCAGCCTGCGCCTTGGCATCGCCACCGGATTGGGCAGCCATCGCTGCGTTGCGCGCTTCTGTCACTTTTGTCAAAGTGCCTTCCTCGTGCTTGGCATAACCCTTGACCGTCTCGACGAGATTCGGAATCAGGTCATAGCGCCGCTTGAGCTGGACATCGATATCGCTCCAGGCTTCATCGACCCGGTTCTTGAGCTTAATAAGCGAATTGTACATGCTGATGACGATAATCGCGAGCACCGCGATGACCGCCAAGAGGATCCATAGGATTTCCATAAAATGTTGATAATTTTTAATTTTTAATTTGTAATTTTAAATCGATCCTTCCGGATAATCAAATTACACACCTATTAAAAATTAAAAAATTACAAATTAAAAATTACTCAGTAAGTCTTAAAACCTCCTCCAGACTGATAAGCCCCTCAGCCGCTTTTTCCATGGCAATATCATGGAGCGTAATCATGCCCTCGGTCTTAGCGACTTCCATGACATGATCATTGGAAGGATTATCATAAACGGTTGCCTTGATCTTGTCGGTGATTGGCAGGACTTCATGGATTCCAAAACGACCGACCACTCCCTTGAAGCCGCATTTCTTGCAGCCAGGCGAACGGTAGAAACGAGCCCCGGGTTTGGCTCCGACTTTCTTCAATAGCTCATAGGGTGGCAGGTATTCTTCTTTGCAATCCGGACAATTGAGCCGCGCCAGACGCTGAGCCGTGACCAGACGCAAGGCTGAAGTGAGGAGAAAAGGTTCCACGCCCATATTAAGCATGCGGATAATGGAACCGGCCGCATTATTGGTGTGGATTGTAGCCAGAACCAGCTGGCCGGTAATCGCCGCTTGGACCGCGATTTGGGCGGTCTCATTATCACGGATCTCACCGACCATAATGACATCCGAATCCTGACGCAGGAGATAGCGGAGACCAGCCGCAAAAGTGAGACCGATACTAGGATCGACCTGGGTCTGACGGACCATGTCGATCTTGCGCTCGACCGGATCCTCGAGCGTGACCAGACTCCGACCGACTTCATTCATTTTGTCCAAGATAGTAAAGAGGGTGGTAGATTTGCCACTGCCAGTCGGGCCGGTTACGAGCATGAGGCCATAGGGACGACTGATCGTATCGCTTATCAATACCGACTGCTCCTTTGTAAAACCGAGCTTCTCGTAATTGCCGTATTCCTTTACGCTCTCAAGGATGCGCATCACGATACACTCGCCATAGCTAGTCGGAAAAATCGAAACCCGCAAATCAAGCTTGCGATTATTGTGGACAAACTTCATGTTGCCTTCGAGCGGGCGCGGCAGGCCTGTCGTATCGATCCCGGACATGATCTTGATCCGGGCAATCAGGGAATGGACGAGCGGCAAAGGCACCTCAGCTACGATCTTGAGTATTCCGTCGATTCGAAAACGGACAATCAGGCCATGATCATTCGGCTCGATGTGGATATCGCTCACTCCGTCTTCGACGGCTGCCGAAATGATCCGATTGACCAGATTCATGGCATCGGTATTGGCTTTGATATTCGGCTCGTTTTGCTCGCTCATATGCTCCTTGTTATTGTCTTATTTAATCTTCCTAAGATTTACGCTTTCTCGTCGACCGCGAGCCTTGACCGCATAATAAGACACGATCTGCGCGAGACGGCTTTCGTCCGGCTCGCGAACCCGCAATTTTTCGATCTTCTCTAGTTTTTCTGGCACCTCTATTTCCTTCTCCCCCTCTCTGATTTCCGTATCTGACTCACCAGGACGCCATAAGCCCAAGGGGCCATTCACATATGTCAATTGTACCACAATATCCCCCTTTTGCGCTAGTCCCTCTAAGAATTCATTTTCTGCCTCATTCCGCCCGATTACCAGGAGACTTCTCTGCTCTTCTGAGCCGAGCCAGAGAATACGACCCAAACGGAGCAAGCGCACATCTTCCGGACTACAATCCGGCCAATAATCAAAAAGACGGAGAAGCCGTTGGCTATATTCCTTATCCGTCAACAAGCAACCGCCCGCCGGAGTCGGATAATCCTTTATCCCATATTTCTTGGCTAAAGCCTGCTGCTCATCCCGTCCGCGACCGCTGATCCGCAGGAGCCTCCCCCGTCTCACTAATCCGGCTTGCTCATAGCTGGTCTCGGGCAAGAGCTTAGCTGAAAGCGGCCTCAGGACATCGACCCCAGCTAGCTTGATCACGGCCTGGAGCGAGGCCTTAGTCTGTGAAAACGGCCTCTGGCCGAGGACTTCGCCAGTCGCTAAAATATCGAATCTCTCTTTCTTCATTAGCTCTCCGGCCAGACGGAACATTAGCCCATGGCAATCCAGGCAAGGATTCATATTCTTGCCATAGCCATGGGGCGGATTCTTGGTCAACGCAAGCATGCGCTGGCTGATATCCATGATCCGCAGCTTGATACCGAGCTGCCCTGCTCCAATCCGCGCTTTTTCCGCATTATAAAAACTGCTTTCGAACGAAAGTGCTTCCACTTCTATCCCTTGATCCATGAGCAAACGGGCAGAGAGGAGAGAATCCAATCCGCCTGAAAAAACGACCAAGGCTCTGACTTTGGGCTGGGACATAATGATCTTAACGGCCTTTCTCGAGGATATCTTCCTGACCAGTCATAACAAACTCCATTATTCCGCCAGACAGATCATAGACCTCTCGGCCAGAACGGGCGAGCTGGCTAGCGATCATGTAGCTCCGAGCGCCGGTCCGACAATAGAGGATTACTTTTTTGGACCAATCGATCTCATCGACCTTGAGCGGGAGCAGACTCATCGGAATGAGCTTGGCTCCTCTGATACGGACTTCCGCATACTCATACTCCTCGCGCACATCGATAAGCTCTGCCTCACCCGAGGCAAGCATCTCTCTGAGCTCATTCGTGTCTATGCTTATTACGGACATATTTTGACTATTTACAATTAACAGTTGACAATTGACTTTTGACTGCGACTACAGGGATATGAAAATTTGAACTACTCTGCAGAAAATCACTTTCTGGTCAATCCTTCACAATCGCAAGCAAAAGCTTCTCCCCATCAATCAGAAACTCTTTAGCCTCTTCTCGTTGCTCCGCAATAATCTCGCTCGCTAACGTATCTTTCATAAGCTCCTCACCAAACTTAACAAACACTTCGACTAACGGGCCTTCTGCCCCATAATAAATCTTTACCCGATCCGCGATCGTGAGTCCCATGTTCTTGCGCAACGCATTGATCGTGCGCACGAGCTCACGCTTCTGGCCTTCGGCTTTGAGCTCGGGACTGATCTCGGTATCCAGCTCGACTGATATTAGCTCTCCCTCTGTTATAAAACTAAGCTGTCGCACATTT
>CAZIGB010000030.1:0-3452 GCA_964539005.1 uncultured Gammaproteobacteria bacterium
TGAAAACCGCTATCAATTTTTTTTCGCAAATAACTGATATACACATCGATCACATTAGAGTCATCCTTAAAACTATAACCCCAGATATGCTCACCGATCATTGTCCTGGTGCAGACATTGCCTGGTCGGCGCATCATATAATCAAGCAAACGGTATTCCTTGCTAGAGAGACTGATCTCTTTGTCTCCGCGATGCACTTCATGGGTGGCCGGATTAAGAACCAAGTCAGCGACTTTCAATTTTGTTGTTTTAACAGTTTTTTCCCGTCGAAGCAAGGCGCGAATCCGAGCCAAAAGCTCTCCAAAGGCAAATGGCTTGGTTAAATAATCATCAGCTCCCGCATCTAAACCCTTGATCCGGTCATCAATAGTATCCCGGGCTGTTAACATAATAATCGGTGTTTCTATCTTTTTCTCCCTTATCTTGTTACAAACACTGATCCCGTCCAATTCCGGAAGCATGATATCCAAAATTATCAGATCATAGTCATTGATTTCCGCTTTTTCCAGACCCTCTTTACCATCGTAAGCCGTATCAACCGTATAATGCTCCATTTCCAGACCCTTTTTAATAAAACGAGTAATCTTGATTTCATCTTCGATAACAAGTATAGTCATATATTTTTTAAATTACACCTTATACAATATATTGTATTATAAAAAAATTAAAAAATGGTTAATATAAATTAAGGCATATTTTTATATTTTCCACAAGCTATCAACAAGTCCCCTCTTCTTGACCCCTTCCTTTGGGCTTGCTAATATAGACCCGAGTAAATCCTTTTAAATACAAGCTAAATCTGGTATAATATTTTAAATTGAATCATTATTAAACGATAAAAATGACAATAAATCCCCAATCCGAAATAAGAAAAGACTATCTTTCAGAAAGATATGTTATCATCAGTCCCGGGCGCCAAAAAAGACCAAGAGACAATAAAAATAATTCTCTTACTGGCCCTGAGTCTAGCTGTCCGTTTTGCAAAAAAAATATTACCAAGAAAAACATACTTGATCGGATAGATTCAAAGAATGATTGGAATGTTTTAGCACTCAAAAACATTTACCCCGCACTTAGTCTCGACAATGAAAAAGCTTATGGCTCTCAAGAAGTGATTATTGATCACCCAGAACACAAGACTGAATTTTCTTCTCTAAGTATCCCGGAAATAGAAAATGTCTTGACCATGTACGCCAAAAGAACGGCCGCATTATCCGCAAACAGCAAATTAGACTATATTCTTTGTTTTAAAAATCAAGGCTTTGCCGCTGGAGCCTCTCTGACCCACATTCATTCCCAAGTCTTTGCCTCGGCCATGGTTCCTCCTCTGCTTTTGACCGAGCTTTCCGCCGCTAATCATTATTTTCGTAAAAATAACGCTTGTCCGTATTGCGACATCCAAAAAAAAGAAATGCAGGGCCCGAGAAAAGTCTGGGAAAATAAGCACGTTTCAGTTTTCACGCCCTATGCAAGCGAACACCAATACGAAGTTTGGCTTTTTACAAAAAGACACCTAGACAACATCTCCCTGGCAAATAAAGTCGAAATCGAGTCCCTAGCCACCGCTCTCAGTCTTGTCTGTCAAAAAATTCACGCCCTCGGTTTTGCTTATAACCTCTACATGCACCAATTAGTTACTGATGATAGCCAACACTTCTACATTAAAATCCAACCGCGCGCCAATATCTGGGCCGGGATCGAGCTTGGTTCGGGCCTTATTATCAATCCCGTCTCACCAGAAGCGGCTGCCGAAGGCTATCGTGAATTTATAGAGAAACTTTAAGAATATAGTCCAATCAAATGAATCCAAAAAATTTCAGTTCCTACAATAAGCAAAATTGGAGAGACAATAAACAAGGAAAAAGACCCAAGGCCTCCAATCTAACCAACAACCGGCTCAAAAATCGAGATAAACGGAATGATGAACCGAGTCGCTTTGCTAAATATTTTACCAAAAAAAATATCCTAATCGGTCTCTTAGGCTGTTTTGTGCTAGGCGTTATAACTGTGGCCGCTACTTTTATTTATTTCTCCCGTGGTTTACCCGCCCCCGATCAATTATTATCACGAGAGATTGCCCAAAGCACCCAGATCCTCGACCGAACTGGCCAAGAAATACTATACGAAATTCATGGCGATGAAAAAAGAACTCTGGTAAAACTAGACGAAATTCCCAAATATGTCCAACAGGCCACAATTGCTATCGAAGACAAAAACTTTTATCAACACAAAGGTTTTAGTTTATGGGCAATTTTCCGAACTGCGATCACCAATGTCATTTATCAAAAAAAAGCTGGCGCTTCCACCCTCACCCAACAATTCATCAAAAATAGCGTCCTAAGCAACGAAAAAAGATACACCAGAAAAATCAAAGAGTTTATTCTTGCTTACCAACTCGAAAAGCAATTCAGCAAAGATGAAATTCTCCAGATGTATTTGAATGAAATTCCTTATGGTTCAACCGCCTATGGTATCGAAGCGGCTAGTCGTCGTTATTTCGGTAAAAGCGTCAAAGAAATCAATCTAGCCGAATCCGCTATTTTAGCTGCTCTCCCCCAGGCGCCCAGTCTCTATTCACCTTATGGTCCGAATCGCGACACCTTGATCGGTCGTCAGCACTATATTCTCGATCAGATGGTAGACCAAGGATTCATCCAAGAAGAAGAAGCGGAAAATGCCAAAAAAATGGAACTGGTCTTTGAAAAACCAAAAGAAAATATCCAGGCTCCTCACTTCGTCATGTATGTCAAAGAACAATTAGCTGAAAAATATGGTGAAAAAATGATCGAACATGGTGGATTAAAGATTTACACCACTCTCGATCTATACAAACAAAAAATTGCCGAAGAAACAATCGCCACCAAAGCAGAAAACAACCTCTCGAAATATGGTGCCAGTAACGCTGCCCTTGTTTCAATCGATCCCAAAACTGGCCACATTCTGGCAATGGTTGGATCAAAAGATTATTTCAGTGAAGAAATTGATGGTCAAGTGAATATTGCTACCAGTCTCAGGCAACCAGGCTCTTCCCTTAAGCCGCTAGTTTATGCCGCTCTATTCCTTAAAGGCTTCACTCCAAATTCCATTCTTTATGATGTAGTTACAAATTTTTCTAATGATTCCGATAAAAAATACGAACCACTAAACTACAACAAAAATGAAAACGGCCCCGTAAGCATTCGAAAAGCCCTAGCTGGCTCCCTGAATATCCCGGCCGTAAAAGCTATTTACCTAGCCGGAATTGATAATGTAGTCAAATTAGCTGAAGCCATGGGTTATAGCACCTTAAAAGACAAGGATCGTTTCGGTCTCTCCCTCGTGCTTGGTGGTGGTGAAGTAAAACTCCTGGAACACACCAATGCATACTCCGCTTTTGCTCGAGAAGGAAAAATTAACAAGTTAATCAGCATTCTCAAGGTAGAAGACAGCAGTGGTAATCTCCTGGAAGAAAA
>CAZIGB010000030.1:3552-10787 GCA_964539005.1 uncultured Gammaproteobacteria bacterium
ATGAAAGCAATACTTGGTGATACCCCAATCGAGAAATTTAACGAACCAGAAATTCCCAAAATCAGCAAACTAATGCTAAACGGTGAAGCTGGTAACACTCAAACAATCAAGATTGACAAGGCCTCTGGCTTGTTAGCAACTGAATTAACGCCAGCTTCTTACATTGAAGAAAAAACTTTTTCTGATCCACATAGCATTCTTTACTACATTGATAAAAACGATCCTCTCGGACCGATTCCAAGTAACCCCGCTAAAGACCCCCAATTTACACTTTGGGAAAATGCTGTCCAAAAATGGGCTGAAAAACAAGCTTCATCCTCAAAAACAACTCTTTCAAATGAAGCTCCGCCAAAGGAAAAGGATAATCTTCACACAAAAGAGAATCTACCAAATATAAATATAATTGAACCAATCAATAATCAGATGGTAGATAGTGTTGCCCTCGTAATCAACGTAGAAGCTGAAGCTAAAAGAGGCATAAAAAAAGTGGAGTTCTTAATTGATAATATCCAATTCGCAACAAAAAACGAAGCTCCTTACACAGTCACACGCCGCGTTGACTTCCTGGATAATGGTTTTCACAATCTAAAGATCATTGCTTGTGATGATATTGATAATTGCAGCCAAAAAGAAGTCGAATTCAACCTCAATCTAAGTAACAATACAGACAAAAACACAAGTGCAAGCATCTCACTCGTCTCACCAACAAACGGTTTAAAAATAAATAAAAAAGAATTCCCTTTAGACCTATTATTCACCATCACTAATCCACAAAATGTTGCAAAAATTGAAATATATGGTGGCACAGAGCAGGACAAAAAAAATATCGGCATTATCCAGGGAATAGAAACAGAAACAATCACTTATTCTCTAAAAAACATAAACAGCGAAGGTTTCTACACCATCACCTATGAAGCCTACAACTGGAAAAAAGAAAAATTAAACACAGGCTCACTTCAACTAGAAATAATCAAATAAAACTACAATAAAAAAATCCCTTCTACAAATTGAAGGGATTTTTTTATTATCTTATTCCTATTGTCTGATGGGCATCACGATATATAAATAAGAATCATTGTTTTTGGATTTTATTACACATGGTGTATTGTTATCAACAATCTTGATTATTATTTCTTCCCCCTCCATATTATTCACACCATCCAGGAGAAAACGATAATTAAGCGTTGTTCCGTTATCATTACCACTGATTTCTGTTTCAAGCACAGTTGTGTTTTCTCCAGACTGAAGTGAAGATGAAGAAATAATAGCTTGTTTTTCCTCTGATTTAAAATCAAGGTTTATATCATTAATCCCGCTTTTGGAAAAAATAGAAGCCGCTTTGATAGCCCTGACAAATTCATCCCGCGAGAGAAAGGCTTCTGTCCGGAAACTATCGGGGATTATCTGTTGATAATCAGGATATTGTCCTTCAATAGTTCGAGAAATAATTTCCGTAGTCCCGATACAAAAAAGGATTTGATTATCAGAAATATAAAATACTATTTCCATCTCTCCGTCGACTACTTCGTCTTTAGTGCTTCCTAAAACCCTTGAAACCTCCTGGAGCGTTTTTACGGGAATTATTATCTTATTTTCCATTTCCGTGTTCGAACTTACTTCAATTCTCTTTTCTGCTAAACGATAAGAATCAGTCGCGGCTAAAATTAATTCTTTTCCTTTAAATATAAATAATACTCCCGACAATTCAACTCTAGTTTCATTGTTAGCAACCGCAAAAATCGTTTGACTCAAGGCCCTTTTTAAATCTTTCGCCCTGCACTTAAAGTAAAGCTCTTTATTTATCTGCGGGATCGGTGGAAATTCATCAGCATCATCACTTTTTATCGTTGTTTTATAATTATCGCTATCTATCTGTAATTTATTATCCTTATTATCGAGATTAATTTTTTTATTAGCAAGCAAAGAAATATAATCATTGATTATTTTTGCATTCACCGTCATACTCCCTTCCTCTTCGACCTTACCTCTTATCTGACAAGTAATCCCGATTTCTAAGTTAGTACTGATCAATCTTATTACACCGTCTTTAGCTTCAAAGAGAATATTATTAAGTATAGGCAAATTAACATTCTTACCAGCTAAATGTCCGACTAAAGAGAGACCTTGTTTTAGATTTTCTTGTAGTGTGGATATTCTCATACCTTTAGATTCCTCTCTTATATTTAATTATATTATATAATGATAATAATAAGGGGGTTGATAAGTATTTTGCCTCTGGGTAATTTTACTATTTTTAGCCTCATATCACCACTTTTGGCTTGTGTTGTGCTTGTTGATTAAATGTTTATTCATGTGAGTGGTATGTGTTTAAAGTAATAAGGGTTTATTTTGCCCACAAACTGTTAACTTTTGCCACAATTAACATCACAGTTAATCAACAGATTTATACCATCGAATTATATAGTGATTGTTTTATTGAGTCGATATCTTGTTTTATTTTTTCGTTTTCTTTGATTGCTTTATTTATTTTATTGAAGGCATGCATAGCCGTGGTGTGATCCCGGCCACCCAATTCTTGGCCAATAGTCGGATAAGAAAAACTGATTTCTTCTCTTAATAAAAACATGGTGATTTGTCTTGGATAAACCAATTCTTTTTTCCGACTTTTACCGAGTAAATCTTTGTTATCAATATTAAAATAAGAAGAAACGATATCAATGATGTTTTTAGCGTTTACTGATTTTGATTTATTGTTGGCTAGTAAGCTACCAAGGATATTTTTTGTGCTATCGATTGTTGGCTTGGAATTATTGAATTCATGGTAAGCAATCAGGCGATTCAAGGCCCCCTCTAATTCTCTGATGTTATTGAGAACGTTATTGGCGATGTAGTAAAGAATTTCTCCTTCGAGATTATAATTTTTTTCTTTGCATTTTGCTTCCAGGATAGCGACTCTAGTCTCGATATCGGGTTGAGTCACATCAGCAATCATCCCCCACTCAAAACGGGACAATAATCTCTTTTCCAGGGCTGGAATCGAGCGTGGTGGTCGGTCAGAGGTCATTACGATCTGCTTGTCTGATTGATGGAGTTCATTGAAGGTGTGAAAAAACTCTTCCTGGGTACCATCTTTTCCTCCCATAAACTGAATATCATCTATCAACAAGATATCAACATTCCGATAACGGTCTTTAAAGTTTTTTGCTTGGCCGGTTTTTACGGCATTTACATAATCATTTGTAAATTTTTCACAAGTGACATATAGAATATTATCTGTTTTTTTGGAAACATGATGACCAATCGCTTGTAGTAAATGGGTTTTTCCAAGACCAACTCCGCCATATATAAAAAGAGGGTTATAAGCCTTGCCTGGATTGGCGGCGACCGCTTGGCTTGCCGCATGAGCTAGCTCATTTCCCTTGCCAACGATAAAACTATCAAACAGATAACGAAGGTTGAGTCCAAAGCGGTTAATCGGCGTATTATTGGGAAAACTATTTGTTTGGCTTGGCGGTAAATTATTGCTAACGCTTAAAGGGTCAGCGGTATGATTGTTTTGATTTTCAAAAAGATTATTAACGGGATTATTTTTTTTGATTTCTACTTTGTAAAATATTTCTGAAACCTTTTGATTGCTAATGTTCTGTAGAGCTTCTGCAATTTTTTGATGATACTTTTTTTCGAGCCAGGCCTTGGTAAAGGTATTAGGAACACAGATTACGACCTTATTATTTTCGAATGAAGAGATGTAGGTGTTTTTGAACCAGGTGGTAAAATTGGCTCGAGAAAGATTTAACTCGATCTCTCCTAAAACCGATTGCCAGAGCTGCTCGTTATTCATAAAAGTTCAAATTAAAACACGTGTGTGACCGAAGTCATCCGTGTTTTTTAGGGATTATATAGATGCAAGCGATTTTCACAATAAGTTTCGATGCTTTATTGCGATAACATGATAAAGTATATCAATAATCCACAGATAACAAAAGAGTTTTGCTTGTTAATAAACTGTTGATAAGTAAAAAAAATAAAAAATAAGAAATGCTTGACTTATAAACATGAAAATGTTAGTTTAACTCAAGATATAAAAAATGATTCACTAGGGCTAAAAAGATAACCGTACTCATGCTTTGGTTTGGTTTTGCCTGATAAGTGATTGAACAGCTAAATATGTCAAAAAAGACTTTTCAGCCGAATAATCGAAAGGCTAAAAAAAAGCATGGATTTTTACTTCGCATGCTCACTAAAAACGGGCGCAATGTATTAAAGAGAAGAAGGGATAAGGGGCGGAAAAAACTGAGCAAGTAGTCCTGCCCAAAAATATGTTCAGAAAAGAAGAGCGCCTCCGAAAGCAGAAAGATATCGAAAGAGTTTTTGCCGGCAGACTCTCTTTTTTTAATCCCTTTTTTATCTTGCGCGCCCAATTCAATCAACAAAACATGAGCCGTAAAACGGTAGTGGTAAGTAAAAAAGTGGCAAAACGAGCAGTTGATAGAAATGGAATCAAGCGTTATTTGCGCCCCTTGATAAAAAAGCAGAATATTCCCGAAGGACTAGATATAGTTGTTTTGTGTCTCAAGGATCCTCGTCTCAATGACCGGGGAGAAATTTTGTCGCTAATGGAGAGGTCTTTTTCCAAGCTGGCAAAAAGCGCGCAGCAAAAATATGCCCAAGCTGATAAAAAAAATTGACTTATTTCTTGTTTTTATTTTTATTGTTATAATAAAAATTTACCAGCGTACTTTTTCGTTTGATCATGGATTCTTAAAAGTGTTTTATCCGAACGGTTTTTGTCGTTTTCGGCCGACTTGTTCAGAGTATGCTATTTCCGCTTTAAATAAATACGGTTTTTTTAAGGGAATTTTTAAAGCAAGCTGGCGAATTTTGCGTTGTAATCCTTGGAATAAGGGTGGCTACGACCCTGTTTAATTATTATGAGTAAAAAAGATGTTTGAATTGTTGTTTTATCAACCCGTGTTAAATCTTTTGGTTTTTTTATATGATGTGGTTCCTGGTAATGACTTAGGTGTTGCGATAATTTTTTTAACCATTGTTATTAAGTTGCTCCTTTATCCTCTTTCTCGCAAATCGATTGAGTCACAAAAGAAAATAAATGAGATTCAACCGGAAATTGAGGAAATCAAAAAGAAGTATAAAGATAATAGAGAAGCACTGGGTCGAGAAACCCTCGAACTTTATCGACGGAAAAAGATCAATCCTTTTTCCTCTTGCCTTCCCCTTTTGATCCAACTACCTTTTTTGTTTGCCGTTTTTAAAGTTTTTAACAATGGCTTCGCTAATAATTCTTTAGATCTGGTTTACCCTTTTATACAGCGGCCAGAGTTTATCAACACTTTATCCCTAGGTATTTTTGAGCTATCCGCGCCTCATAATATTATCCTTGCTCTCTTGGCTGGCTATTCTCAGTTTTATCAGACCAAGATGATGATGGCTCGAAAACCAAAAGATAATAAGCCTACTAGCGCAGGACAAGAAGAGGATTTTGCCGCTATAATGAATAAGCAGATGTTGTATATGATGCCGGTTCTAACTGCTTTTTTTGCTTATTCATTTCCGGCGGGACTGGCTTTTTATTGGTTTCTTACTACCCTGCTAACTATCTTGCAACAAGCTTATGTTTTTAAAAAGACAGAAGAAACAGTTGTAGAAATAATCCCCCCTAAAGAGCTAAAATAATTACGAGATTAAAAAATCCGGCCAAGTGCCGGTTTTTTCTTGCTTAATTTCTAGGACTCATTAAATTATTCTAGATTTACCGACAATTAGATTAATAGCTTTCTTGGCAGTCATTACAGTGGCTGGGGTTTTTATTTCATGAAGCCCATCGAGGATGATTTTGGCGTCTTGTCTGTTTTCTATCTTGATTTTATCAAAAACAAAAATACTGGGCGAATCTTTCTTTTTAGAAATATTTAAAAAGTTTTTTTCTTTGCGTGTTTCAATACAAAATTCCATTTTGCCATCAGAGGCTGAAGAAAGGCAAGCGCTTGGTAAGTGCTGGGGCTGGGCGAGGTTTATAAAGCGGATCGAGCCTGCTTCCCCGATTTCAAGACTGAATTGTTGATCTATTTCAACGCTGGTACCGATGGTAGTGATTTCTGCTTCGCATAGAAAGTAATTATTATTTATGCGGCCAAGGTCCATGCACTCAATTCTTCGCGCAGACAAGGTGTTACAGGCATCTAGGCCCAAGGGAATACCGAGTAGCTCAGCCACCTCATTGCTTTTTTGACCAGCTGGTATAAAGCCAATCGGAACAGCGCTATCCAGACTGGCACCCGAGTAAAAAGACATTAGAGCGTTAATACATTCATGGAGCAATTTTTTGTTTCCGACCGCCACAATCGTTTTTGCTCCTTTTCGTAGTTCGTTAGCAACAGAGTCTTTCAATGATTGTAGGAGGCCGAGCCGGATAATTTTGCCATTAAGTCCTAGATCCGTAAGCCTGGTTTCAATTTTTGCTAATTTAGAATCGTACTTTTTTTCGGCCAGGAAGGAGTCGTAAATATAGACATGCATATCATAACTCTTTAGGCTTATTTAGTTCCGGTCCGGTCATGTTAATATTACCATTGATTTTAGCGCCTTTTTCGATCGAGATTTCTTTCGTGTTGATATCACCGTTTATCTGAGCGCTAGAACTGATTTCTAAAAACTCATGAATAATGATATTCCCAATGATATGACCGGAAATTTTTGCATTTTTTGCTTTAATGTTAGCAATAATTTTTGCACTTTGCCCGACAGTCAAAAATTCTTTTGTGCTAAGATCTCCTTCTACTATTCCCTCAATAATCACATTGCCTTCGCCGTGAAAATCTCCTTTTACCTTGATAGAAGGACCGATAATTGTTTCAGCGCTTCGTAGTGGATTTTTTTCTGTTTCTTTGTTAAACATGGTTTTGAAGACTAGATAGTATTTTATTTATTTATGATAGTATAGTTCGGGCTAAAATTCAAGACTATTCCCCTGCCCTCTTGATTTTTTTCGGAGTATGTATTAATCTAAATTCAGGTAAGCTAAGACTCTTTTAAAAGAGTTTTGTTTTTTGCCTGATCTGCCCGTGAGCTGGGTTTTCTCCCCATAGCTCAATAGGATAGAGCAATCCCCTCCTAAGGGATAGATGTTGGTTCGATTCCTGCTGGGGAGACAAAATGGGCCCATAGCTCAGATGGCTAGAGCGCTTGCATGGCATGCAAGAGGTCAAGGGTTCGAGCCCCTTTGGGTCCACCAAAAGATAAGTCTAGAATATTCT
>CAZIGB010000031.1:0-8233 GCA_964539005.1 uncultured Gammaproteobacteria bacterium
TCACTTCAGTATTCTCTTCATAATGCTCGTTCTTCAAGAACTTAGAGATGTCCAAGCTTGATTTTATCACAAATCTTTCCTTGTACTGTTCATAAGCTGACAAGCGCTTGACCGAGTCGACTAAACGCTCAGTCGCCTGGATATCCTTTTCTTCTTTGATTATTTCGTAGAGTTCTTGGGCCAGAGCCTCAAAATGATCGATCTCTTTGAATTTCACCTTGTAAGAATCAAGAAAATGCTTTGAGCCAAGCACTTCTTCGAATTCATCATAAAGCAGCTTGGTAATCAGGAAATTGAGATAATTCTTATGGATATTGCTGTCGTGATTGCGATCAGTAGTCCCTTCCATCGAGAAACCGACCAGAAGATCGAGCAAATAATCCTTTTCCATGAGTCCCCCGTGCTCCTCCAAAAGCTGATAAATGACATTTTTCAAGGCGCTGATATACTCCTTCAGGTTCCGAAGCTGTTGGAGGCGACGGATACTGCTAGTCTCGATCTGACGGATACGTTCGCGGGTGAGCTGATGAGCTGAGCCGATCGATTCAAGCGTTTCTTTATTGCCACTATGGAGACCATGGCGACGGATGAGCACATCGCGTTCACGCTCCGACAGCTCATTAAAAAGATTGTTGATAATTTCGACAGCGTCAAGACTGCCTACCTCATCAGCTCTCTTTGAATCCATTATCTGCTCTAGTATTGAGAAATTTTCATTTGACATAATGAAAAACTGCCGCAAGCCATGGGATAACTTGACCGAAAACTAAATTAATTAAGAGTTGCGGGATTAATTCATGAATAATATAGCATAAATTTTTGTATTAGTCAAGTTTTCCAGATTCAAGCTCCAGGTATTGCTATTTTTTAATTATTTAGCTTATTTTAGTGAATTTAATTCTGAGAAATTAAAAATTATTTCTTTAAAAAAATCGAAGAGTCTTGACTCTTCGATTCACTCTATGATTTTAATATAGAGATTTTCAGAATTCAGAAACCGAGATAAACGAGCTCCTCGCGAAGCTGAAGGCCGTATTTATCCCGTACCTGCTGCTTGATATAGCTTATCAGCATCAATATTTCCTCAGCCGTGCCTTCGCCGGTATTTACGATCTGATTAGCATGCTCTTCACTCACCTTGATTCCGCCCATCGTCTTTCCTTTTAGACCAGCCATATCAATAATAAGACCTGCACTGATCCTGCCTTCGCGCCCGATTTTCCCCCTCAATTCTCGCTCATACAATTCTGGATTCGCGGCTCGAACTGCCTCTGGCTGCAGATTCTCAAAAACCGAACCCGCGCTCGGCAATTTAGGATAGCGGGCTTGTCGAAAAGCTAATGACTCATCCATCTTCTTCTTAATAATCATCTGCTTCTCCCTTTTTAGCTGAAGTCGAGCTGACCAGACCAAATAACGCTCATCCTCCTTAAAAAGACTGTGACGATAAGAAAAAGAAGAGGCTAACTTATCAAAAGACAGGAATTTTTTTTCAAGCCGGTCATAGACCTCGATTTCTTCGACCAGATCCGACATTTCCGTCCCAAAGGCGCCAGCATTGCCTCGGACTGCCCCGCCCACGGTCGCCCGTGGAATACCAAAAGACCACTCAAGACCAGAAAGACTGTTCTCCAGGGCCAGATTGGCGGCTGCTAAAAGTGTCACCCCTGCGCCAAGAAAGAGAGAATCACCTTCCACCCGGGCTTCTTCATTAGCCAGATGCAGCACCAATCCCGAAATCAGGCCGTCATTAACAATAGTATTACTGCCTCCGCCCAAAACATGAACCGGCCAAGTGACTTGCTCGGCCTGCTCCAGCGCCAAATGTAGTCCCTCTTTATCCTTGATTTCAGCAAAATGTTCTGCCTCACCACCGACCCGAAAAGTCGTAAATCCTTTCAAGGCCTTATTTTTTTCAATTATCATATTTCTGATATCTATTTATTCATTATCACCCAGATCCTGAAGACCGGAAAGCTTGGCGTAGAGTCCGCCTGGCTTGACCACAAGCTCATTGTGTGTTCCTTGTTCGACTATGCGGCCTTGATTGAGAACAATAATCTTGTCCGCTTTCTTGACAGTGCTGAGGCGATGAGCGATTATCACGACTGTCCGCCCGCTTAGGATGCGGTCCATTGCCTCTTGGATCAGTTTCTCGGAATAACTATCCAAATTACTGGTTGCTTCATCAAAGATCAGGATGCGCGGATCAGTAATGATCGCTCGGGCGATGCCGAGGCGCTGGCGCTGGCCACCCGAAAGCTTTACGCCTCTTTCGCCAACAATCGTGTCATAACCGTCTGCTAATTTCTCGATAAATTCCTTCGCATTGGCAATTTCAGCCGCTCGCTCGATCTCTATATCAGTCGCATCTGGCTTGGCATAGGTCAGATTTTCCCGGACACTGGCATTGAATATCTCCACCTCCTGAGGCACGATTGCGATATGACGGCGGAAGGAATAAAGATCATAATCGCGTAAATCCCGACCATCAAGAAAGACCGCCCCTTTATCCGGATCATAATGCCGATAAATCATCCGGGCCAGAGTCGTCTTGCCACCACCCGAAGGACCGACCAAGGCTGTAATCGTCCCAGGTGCCAAATGCAGATTTATCCCCCTTAAGGCCATCTCCTTGTCAGCCGAATAAGAAAAACTTAAGCTCTTGAAACGGATATCTCCTTTAATGTCAGCGGGCTGATAAGCATCGGGCTTGTTCTTGATATCCTGCTCAGCTTGCAAGACCGTAAGCATCCGCTCCATAGCTACCCGCCCCTCCTCGATCCGGTCATAGAAACGCGAAAGACGATAAAGCGAAAAATAAGCCTTTTCCGAAAGCGTCAGGGCAAAAACCAAAGAGCCGATACCGATCTGATTATTATATACCAGATAGACAGCTAAAACCAAGATCGTAATCCGGCCCGAATCAACGATAAAATGCCTTAGCATCCAGTGATTGATCAGACGGAGGAATTCCTTTATGCCATTATCTCGCACTTCGCCGCTAATGCCCTGGTATTCAGACACCTCCCTTTCTTCTTGAACAAATGACTTGACGGTATTGATATTAATGACAGATTGAACCATCTTGCCCGCCGCTTTTTCCATATTCTTGAAGCGAGCTTTACGAATTGGATAGATAGTCTTATTAGAAAAATGAGTGACAAAAATAAACAAGGGCGCAAATACCAGAAAAGAAAGCGAAAAACGCCAATCAACAAAGAAAAGAACGACCAAAGTGAGGATGGATTGGGCCAAGGTCGGCACCACCTCCCAAGTCAGATTACTGATCAGATTGGAGATCTGCTGGACCCCCCGATCAATCTTCATTATCTTGTTGCCGGTATTTTCCCTTTCATGATAGGCCAAGGAGAGATAAACCAGTTTTTTCTGAGAAAGAGTCTGTAAATAATATTCCAGATCAAAAAGATAACGAAAAGAAAGACGATCTCGGTAAAAACTGATGAGCGAAACGCCCTGCTCCGAAACAAAAAAGAGAAAAATCAGCATAAAGAGATGCTTGACTTCACTCGTTTGAAAATCAGTCAGATTGTCAATGATCAGCTTAGTCAGATAGGGACTAACTAACTGACCCGCCTGGATCAAAACAACAAATAAAAGCAGAAAGATAAATCTCTTCTGCATCGGTTTAAGAAAAATCCAGAATTCACGCCAGACCTTTTGCCTTTTCTCTTTTTTCTCTTCACTCATAATCTTAATTTTTGACTAGATTCTGGCCGACCCGAAAGACATCACCCGCTCCCATCAGAAGGAGCAGATCCCGGCTCCCGAGCTTGTCCCGAAGATAAGCTTCGCACTCGGTCAGGGTCGGGATATAGACGATATGGAGATCGGGGCGCTTTTCACTGATCTTTAGGATCAGGTCCTTGCTATGGACTCCCCCCTGCTCCTCACGGGCTGAACCATAGATATCGAGCACGATCAATTCATCTGTCTCTGAGAAACTCCGGCTGAATTCTTCCAGAAATCCTTTGGTCCGGGTGAAAGTATGAGGATGAAAAACGGTAATAATGCGCTTGTCTGGCCACTTGGCCCGAACCCCGGCCAGAGTAGCGGAAATCTCGGTCGGATGATGAGCATAATCATCGATTATCAAAGCGCCATTATATTTCCCAAGCTCTTCTAGGCGCCGGCTTGTACCGAGAAAATCCTCGAGCTTTGTCCGGACAAGAGACAGTTCGAGCCCCAGCTCGATGCTGGCAGCGATCACCGCTAAAGCATTGTAAACGTTATGCTTGCCAGAGAGCGAAATAACAAAATCTCCTAGCTCGCTTTCTTCTCCACCTTCTGTAAAAGCAAGCTTAAAAAACTGTTTTCCCCCGACCTGCTTTAGCGCATAAGCGCGATACATCGCCTGATTCTCGATCGCATAGCTTATAACTCTGGCGCGCGTATTCACATTCGCGATCGCTGCCACCTGAGCATCATCAAAATTAGCGACCAAGAAACCTTTCTTTGGTATCTTGGCGATAAAATCAATGAATACCTGAGCATAAGCCGCTTTATCAGGAAAGAAATCCGGATGATCATAGTCGATATTATTCAGAAGCACAGCCTTGGGTTCGAAATGGCGTAATTTATTCTGATATTCGTCTGCCTCAATAAGTAGATAGTCCGAAGCACCGCTCAAACTACAGCCCTCAAATTGGCCAACATTGGCCCCGACCATCACATTTGGATCCAAGCCTGCCTGCCAAAGCACATAGCCGAGCCAGGCAGTAGTGGTGGTCTTGCCATGACTCCCCACGACTGCTATACCATAATACTTATTGAAGAACGAACCCATTGCCTCGGCATAAGTCAAGACTTTGGTCTTGCCGGTCTTAGCTTTAGCTACTTCCTCGTTCGTTTTCTCATTATAAGCAGTTGAATAAATAATCAAAAAAACATCGGACGGGATATTTTCTACTGAGAAACCCTGGTGCACCATGATGCCAGCCGAAGCCAAAACTTTATCCGTCATAAAAACTTCCGGCACATCCGAACCACTCAGCTCATAACCCTTTTCCTTGAGAAACTGGGCCAGCATTGCCATCCCCACCCCTTTGATTCCGATCATATAAATCTTGTTCATTTTTTCAGTCGGCATATTTTTTACGTTTACAGCTTAATAAGCTTCTTAATCTCGGAAAGCATTGCCTCATTGGCGAATGGTTTCATTACCTGCTTGATGTTTTCGCGATACTTCGCTTTCCGCGCCTCATCAAACATGAGGGATTTTAATTCAGTCACGAAACGCGCCTGATCAAGCTCATTTTCCTTAAGGACCAAAGCTGCCTCATTAGCCGCAAAGACTGCGGCATTTTCCTCCTGGTGCGATTCTGGCATAGGGATCAAGACAGAGACGACACCGAGCTGGGAAAGCTCGGTCAGCGTGCCCATGCCACAGCGGGAAACCATAACCTCAGCTACGGCAAAACCTTTCATCATTCCGAAAACATCTAAAAATTCAAAAAATTTGTAATTTGCATCCTTTTCCGAAAGATCGATATTCGCCTGGCTAGCCTTGCCCTGCCCGGTCACATGAATCACTTGGCAGAACTTTCCTAATTCGGACATGCTTTCTAGCACTAGCTGATTGATAGAGACTGCTCCAGTTCCGCCGCCAGTGATGAATAAGACTGGCTTGTCGCCGCGCAAACCGAATTTCTGGCCCGCTTCTCGCTTGGTTAATTTTATCTTGCAAAAATCCTGACGGATCGGATTACCGATCCAAACCGCTTTTGCGCCATAATCAAGCAAAGATTTCTCAAAAGTGACAGTAACCAATCGCGCAAAAGGCGCCATCAACTTATTAGCTAGACCTGGTCGGACATCCTGCTGATGAATGATGAGCGGAATACGGCAAATAAAAGCAGCAAAAGCTACTGGAACCGAAACCGAAGCGCCGGCACTCATGACTACCTGGGGCCGGAAACGGATAAGGATAAACAAAGACTGAAAAAAGCCGATCAGAACAAGAAATGGGTCGAAAAAATTACGCCAACTAAAATAGCGGCGGAGCTTACCGCTTTTGATTGCCTGAAAGGGGATATTTTCTCTTTCCACCATGGCTTGCTCCGGACCTTGATCCGTCCCAAGCCAGAGAAAATCCGTCTCGGGCCCAGCTTGCTCGCGCCAGGTCTCTGCTACCGCCAAAAGGGGCGTTACCGGCCCCCCGCTTCCTCCGCCCGTAAATAAGATTCTAATCTTTTTCATACACTTACCTGGTAGTCTGCTTGCTAATATTGACCAAGATACCACAAGCAGAAAGAGCGGCCAAGACCGCTGAACCGCCGTAGCTGACGAGCGGCAAGGGGACACCTGTCATCGGAATCAGATTGATAATTCCTCCGATATTGATCATGGCCTGAAAACTGATCCAGACCACGATGCCGATAGCCAGATTCTGACCAAAATAATCGGGTGCCCGCTTGGCCACGAGATAACCGCGATAAAAAATAAAAACATAGGCACCGATCAGGACGACAGAAAATATCAAACCAGCTTCCTCAGCAATTACAGCAAAAATCGAGTCTCCCCGCACCTCTGGCAAATAAAGATATTTTTGACGACTCTCCCCCAATCCTCGCCCCATTATTCCGCCCGAACCGACCGCGATCAGAGACTGATTGATCTGATAACAAGTTTTATTAGCCGAGTAGCTTGGGTCAATCAAGCATCGGAAACGATCCTTCTGATATGGTTTTAGCTGAAGCATGATAAGGAGCAGGATTATCCCGACTCCGATTATGGCCAAAATATGAGAAACCTTGCCTCCACCAATATAATAGACCACCAAAGAAGTAGCCGCCAATATCGAAAGCGTGCCCAGATCAGGCTGTAATAAAAGAAGCAAGGAAATTACCCCGAGAATAATCATAAAAGTGACTATACCTCGGCCGATTTTAGACAATTCGTCTTTACGCGCTTCCAACCAGGCTGCCAGATAAATAAGAAAAGATAACTTTACGAATTCAGAAGGCTGCAAAGAATAGCCAAAAACATTGATCCAGCTCCGAGAAGTCCCCCATTCGCCAGTAATTCCAGGAATAAAGACTAAAACCAAAAGAAAGATCGAGAAAAAAAGAAAATAGAGGGCGTATTTCTTCCAGATCCGATAATCAATCTTCGAAAAAATGAAAAAAGCCGGCACAGCAATCAAAAGACCAAAAAGCTGATGATTTAAGATAGAATAGGGACTCCCAGTCTTGGCATAGGAAACGACAGAAGTAGCGCTGGAAAGAGCAACCAAACCAAAAACCAGAATAGCCGCGATTCCAAAAATCAAGAAATAGTCCGGCTCATGATAATTTCGCTTTTCAGCGATATTCCGTTTGTTTTGGTGCTTGGGGAGCATAGGAAAAAAAATCTAAATAAGCTTGTCCAAGGTAAAAATAATAAGGCCGAAAGCAGCGACAACGCCAGCAATTACCCAGGCGCGCATCACGATCTTTGGCTCTGGCCAGCCTTTGGCCTCGAAATGGTGATGGATCGGCGCGGACAAAAAAATCTTTTTGCCGCCTCGCAGCTTCTTTGAGCCGATCTGAAGGATGGTAGAAACAGCCTCCAAAACAAAAATAAAACCAAGAAAAGGAAGAATAAAAACCGTATTCGTATAAAGAGCCACGATAGCCAAGGTTACCCCCATGGAAATCGAACCAGTATCCCCCATTATGAAACGAGCCGGATTGATATTGTACCAAAGAAAAGCGAGCAAAGCGCCAGCCAAAACAGCGCAAAAAGTTGCCAGATCGTATCTTCCGACTGAAAAAGCGATCAGCCCATAAGAGGCAAAAGCGATAAGGAGGGTTCCGCCAGCCAAACCATCGAGACCATCTGTCTGATTGACAGAAAAAGCAGTGCCAACAACAATGGCTATAAAGAAAGGAATATACCAAAGCCCAACCTGGAAATCACCCAAAAAAGGAATGCTGATAATATCCCAATTAAGCTTAAAATAAAACCACCAGGCTCCCACCATCGCGATAGCCGCGTAAATAAGGAGCTTGTGACTGAACTTGATACCCCTTTTCTTGTACCCCAAGCGCCGGACATCCATATAATCGTCAGCTAGCCCGACCAGGGCCGAAGCAACCAAAATACCGAGCGGCAAAAGGGTTTCTTTGCGAGAAAGGAAGTTCAGATCAGCCAAGACATGCCAGGGGAATAGCTCAGAAAGATAGAAAAAAAGCAGGCTCAAAATAAGTGTCGTCATCCAGATCAAGATACC
>CAZIGB010000031.1:8333-10726 GCA_964539005.1 uncultured Gammaproteobacteria bacterium
GTCAGCCTGATGGCGAAAAAAAACAAAAATAAAAGTATTTAGCAAGAAGAAAAGCGCTCCCAAAGCCGGCAAGAAATAGAGCTGCCAAGCGGCACCATAATAATCTATCCCCGTATCGACATTATAATGCAAGGCGATACGCGGCTCCCCGATAGCCTGGATAGTATAATGGGCGGCAAACCAGAGCAAAGAATTAAGCAACAAGAAAAAAAGGAAATAAACCCGAAAAAAAACAAAAGAATACAGGCCCGCCACGGCTTCCCGTGACTGCCTGCCCAAATCTTGGAAATAATTAGTTATTCTAGCAATTATCAGCATACACCCTATCTTATATACTCTACCACAATTATTCAGAAAAATGAAGACAGGCCAAGAGTCCGACTATATTTCAGTAATATTTTTTATTTCTAGCAAATCATGTTATAATAATCACATATATACACAGTCTCCTTGAAGCCTATGTTTTCAGACCGCCAATTGAAATTGATTCTTGATAAAGCCGAGATCCTCTCGGTTGAAGAATTCGACAAATTAGCCAAAGAAGCCGGAGCTCTAGGCAAGAAAATGGAGCCCTATATCATCGAGAAAAACCTCATCTCGACAGAGGCGCTCTACGAAAGCGCCGCCAATCTCTATAAAGTCCCCTTCATAAATCTCAAAAATCAGACAATCCGCAAGGATGTCCTTTTCTATATTCCGGAAAAGATCGCCAGCATCCATAATGTCATTGCTTTTGATACCGATGGCAAAAAACTCAAGATCGCCATCGATAACCCCGGTTCCGTCGAGATCCTCGAATTCATCAAGAAAAAAACCGGTCTAGAACTCGATGTCCACTTGACTTCCCCGGACAATATAAAAGAAGTCCTGAAGCAATACCACAAAAGCTTAAAAGCTGAATTCGATTATCTTTCGAATGACAAGCTCGCCAAGAAAGCGGGCGAAGAAGACGACAAAGACCTCGAAAAGCTCGCTGCTGATCTGCCGGTTGTCCGGATTGTCGATACGCTCTTGGAATACTCCGTTCTTGAAGGGGCCAGCGACATCCACATCGAGCCAGAAGAAAAGAAAGTCACCGTCCGCTATCGTATCGATGGCATCCTCCATAATGTCATGGTTCTACCCAAGTCTGTCCAGACCGGCATCATTGCTCGTATAAAAATTTTGGCCAATCTCAAAGTCGATGAACATCGACTGCCCCAAGACGGACGTTTCAAAATTGCGACCAATGATTATAAAGTATCTTTCCGTGTTTCTATCCTCCCTACCTTCGATGGCGAGAAGATTGTCATGCGTCTGCTCAATGAAAAAGCCCAAGTCCTATCACTCGAACAGCTCGGTTTCCAATCTGGTCCCTATGAACTAGTCAAACGCAACATCGCCAAGCCGAATGGTATAATTCTGGTCACTGGTCCGACCGGTTCAGGCAAGACAACCACCCTCTACACGGTAATGAGCATCCTCAATACCCCGGAAGTCAACATCTCAACGATCGAGGATCCGATCGAATACCGGATGGAACGTGTGAATCAATCCCAGGTCAACAGCAAGATCGGCTACAATTTTGCCGCTGGTCTCCGCGCCTTCTTGCGGCAGGATCCCGATATTATCATGGTCGGAGAAATCCGTGATCAGGAGACAGCCGAGATCGCCATCCATGCGGCCATGACCGGCCACATGGTTCTTTCAACCATTCACACCAATGACGCGGCCACGACTATGCCCCGCTTGGCCGAAATGGGTGTTCCTACCTTTCTGGTCGCCTCGACCATGAATCTGATTATCGCCCAGCGCCTGGTGCGCAAGATCTGTCCGAACTGCATCCAGAGCTATAACCTCGACAAAGAAGAGATAAAGGAACTGGAAAAACAGCTCGATATCGATAGCATCCTCGAAACCATGGAAAAGCAAAAAATCATCGTCAATGCCAAAAAAGGTCTAGAAAATCAGCTTTTTTACCGGGGTAAAGGCTGCAAAAAATGCAACAACACCGGCTATAAAGGCCGGATCGGCATCTATGAGATCCTTGAGAACAACGAGAGAATCAGCTCGCTCATCCTCCATAATGCTTCCGCCAAGGAATTAAACAAGCAAGCCCTGGAAGACGGCATGCTCAAGATGGTGGAAGACGGCTTTATCAAAGCCAAAAATGGCATCACTACCCTCGAAGAAGTCCTACGCGTAACCAAAGAATAATTAGATAATTCCATGACAGTCAATTTCAACAAAGGCACTTCCGAAGAAAAAAGCCCGGAAGAAGTCAAAATCGAAGAAGCAGCTCCCGAAGAAAAGACAGAAGAAAGACCGGAAAATTCTGAAGAAGAAAAAGAATTAACAACGGTCCAAAAAATCGACCTCTGGCTCCTCCGCTTCACACGCGTCCCCCTCAAGGA
>CAZIGB010000032.1:0-10656 GCA_964539005.1 uncultured Gammaproteobacteria bacterium
TTTCGCTTGATTATGTTTATAATAGCATTTTCCTGCCGCTTGTCAAGGCTCAGCGCCTACCCATCGTCTCCGAATAATCAAAGACCGGACCCATCGCGATGACATGGTCTTCGCCGTGGGTAAACATCGCGACCAGAAGCTTGACACCATTCAGTCTCTGGATGGTGGATAAGCGGTCCTGGCTGATCGTAAAAGATTTCTTGCCCGCATCGATAACCTTGCGATTATTGACTAGCCCCTCGATAAAGGAACAATCGCCATAATTAAGCAAGGCCCCGCTCAGGATCTTCTTGTCAATCTCGATCAGATGTTCAAATTTGGTGCTCACGTCCTCTATGTCCAGGGCCGCCAGATTGCTATCCCGGCTCACATTAAGGACGTCCATCATCTCGAGCAGCATATTATTGCGGGCAATGCTCTCGCGCAGGATCTCGAGCTTCGGCTCGACAAAATTGGGCAGATCACAGACCGGACGCAGACTAGTAAATGTTTCCTGGTCTGTCAAGCGGGTCGCATAGGCGTCCTTGGGCACATGGATATTAGCCCAGGATCCGAGCGCCATATTCAGCTCTTTCTCCAGGAACCACTCATTACTCCGCATATAGACCGGAAAAGCGGTCCGATCTTCCTTGAGCGAAGTATTGATCATATCCAAGGACGACCAATAGATGTTGGTATTCCAAGTAAAGACATTGAAGCCAGCCATATTATCGCGCAAATTCCTCAGACCCAGATCATAACCGATATAGTTCGATTCACGGACAAATTTCTCGCTCGCTGTCAATGGAACCTGGAGATTGATAATATCGAGAGCCGTGCCCAGACAACGGTTTGTCCCGCAGAGGGTCTGCTGCTCTCTCTTGGCCTGATTGCTCGCATTAGACTTCATGTCTGTCCCGGTCAGCTTCGAAAAGATATAATCATTCGGCCAATACGACTCTTGCAGCATACGCATGCCGATCTGCGGATTCTTGCCAGCGCTCCGGTCATAGCAGCCTTCGATCGGCGAAAACTTATTGGCTTCGATCTCGGATTGGATCTTGAAAATATCGATATCGGTAAAATTGGCGCGAGAAAAGATATTCTCGATTACATAACCCTTTCCATAAAGCTTCTCCAGCGCCCGGTTGTATTCCAAGAATGTCAGGTCTTGGCGCAAACCGGTAAAAAAAGAAATGAATTTGTAGATTATCGCCCAACGGTTCTTATTGGCTTGGCTATCAGACATGTCCTTGGCCAGGTAGCTAGCTGCCGAGAAATTGATAAGCCAATCATCCTTATCGAGCAAGCATTCCTTGCAGTCATCGGTCCGGAAATAGAGCGGAAAAACAGAATTGAGCCAACGGCTGGCCAGATAAAAATTATTCAGTTTGGCATCATCCTTGAATTCTCGCGGAACATTGAAGACGCTATAATCCCGAGCATAGCGGAGGACAGGTGAGCGGTCGAGCAGCTTGGTCTTGTTGATAAGCTGCAACTCCTTGTTCACGTCCTCCTCGAGGTAAGCCGGCAAAGCAAAATCGAAATACAAAGCTTCATCTTTCGTGAATTTGTCATGCGTATTGAGAGATTTCTGAGCAGCGATCTGCTTCTCATTCGGAGTGAGCAGTTTGAGGACAACAGCGAGATAGGCCGTTTCCAGGCGCTGTCCCTCCAGAATCGGATCATTAGAAACACCCAAACGGGCCAAACGCTCCGTATAACGATTTTCAGCGATATCATACAGGTCCTTGTAGATATTCCAGACGTTCTTATAAAATGTATTGCGCTCGATCTCGTCAAAAACGTTTTTCAGATTATTCTGATAATAATACATGAGAAAATCGCTCGTAATAATGAGCGGAATATCATCTTGGACCAGCTTGGCATAGACGGCAAAAAAATCATTCGCATCCTTATACGGATTTGCGATAATCTTGTATCCCTTGCTATTCAGATCCGCCACATGCTCCTCGAGATTGATCTTGCGCGAAGCATCATAATAATTCTCCGCTTGCTCCTTGACATTGGTCGGCAAAGGATAGGTTTTGACACTCGGCCGGAAACTATCTTCCTCCTTGCGATAAAAATGACCGAACATGATGTCTTCCGCCTTGATACCATTCAATTTATCTCCATCCAGACCCTCGGATCCGGATTCCAGATCACCAGGAAGGCCAGCGCCACCAGGAGCCTGAACCACTGGTTTCTGCTTGTTTCCAAAAATAAAGACAGCCCCGATAACGATCAGGACCAAAAAGAGCGTAACACCGGCAAAAATAAGCGCCCATCGGATTGATCGCTTATTTTTCTCGTAATTGATCGGGATTTCCTCAAAATTCATTAGAAATACTATTTCCTATATTATACAACAAAAGCATAATGAAGGCAAAACATCACTTAAGATACTTGTTCTTGTTGCGCACATGCTCGGCAAAATCTTTAGAAAAAATGGTTTCACCAGTATCTTGCCGATTCAGATAAAAGAGATAAGGACTCTCTTCGGGATAAACCGCGGCCTTGATCGCCCACAGGCCCGGATTGGCGATCGGTCCCGGCGGCAAACCGTCATTCCGATAAGTATTATAGGGTGAATCGATCTGCAGATCCTCATATGTGGCGCTAGCCTCGCTCTTGCCAGTCGCATAATTCACGCTCGAATCGACTTCGAGGCGCATGCCGATCGCGAGCCGCTTGTAGAGGATGCCCGCTACCAAGGCCGCATCCTTCTCATTGTTGACTTCTTTTTCGATGATAGAAGCCATCGTGATTATGTCATGCAGGCTCTTGTTCTGCCGGATAATTTCAGCCCTTAGCGACTGGTCGAGCTTCTGCTCAAAATTATCTAGCATCTTCTTGATTATATCCTCGGTCGTCGATTCCTTGAAAATCCGATAAGTATCAGGAAAGAGATAACCCTCGAGATCTGTCTTGTCCTCCCCCGCGAGAAAATCCGGCTTCGCAAAAGAGAAGCTCCAATCCCGGACCGGCACCTTGGCCAAGCGGGCAAACTCTCCTGGTTCGGCCACCCCTGTCTCAGTCAGATACTCATCCATATCATCTATCGTCCAGCCCTCGAGCATCTTGATGCTATGTTCCGAGGAAAGGACGGCTCCGACCACGAATTTTTCCACCATCTCAATGATTGACATAGCCGGGCTAAGCTCGTACTTGCCAGCCTGGATCTTGGCGCCGTTCTCAGTCTGCCAGACATAGAGCTGAAAGAAAAAAGGAGAACTGATCAGGCCATTAGCTCGGAGTTTTTCTGCCACCAGCTTGGCTCCTTCGCCCGACTTTATTTCAAATTCCTTTGCCAAGCTTGACTCGCTCACCTGCCCCTTGATCGCCCCGCGATATGACCAAAAAAAGACCAGACCCGAGATGATCAGAAAAAAAACGACAAACAATGAAACATAGAGAATCTTTTTCATCAGCAAAAAATTAAACCAAACAAGACGTATAAAAATCTTGCTCGCTGTCCGGCTGGACTGGATTATTAGAGATAGGCTTGTTTTCCTTCTTCTCTCAATTGTCCGACCAGCTTAGTGATATTGACCACTTCTTCTTTCGGGACGACGATCAAGGCATCTGGTGTATTGACGACTACCATCCCGCTAAGACCGATCGCCGTAAGCAGTTTCTTGTCCTCGAGATTATAAAGAAGACTGTCTGCGCAAGCCAAAGCGCTTACATTGCCCCGAGTAATCACCTCTTCCTCAGACTCGGCCAAGGCTTCCTTGAGGGCATAGAGCGTGCCTGGATCACTCCAGCCCATCGCCGTCTTGATGACGACTGCTCCGCCTAGATCGACTTTCTCGATTATCGCCCGATCAAAATGGATCGCCTCAGCTGTCTCATAGGCTCCGCTCGAAACCGCTTCATAGGTCTCGTGCGCCAAGGTCTTGTATTGTTTTTCCAAAAACTCGATTGAAGTGATAAAATAGCCCGGATTCCAGAAATACTCACCACTCTCGAACATCTGACCACACTCTTCCACACCTGGCTTATACTTCCAGCCCCGAAAGGCATAATAAGCAAAAGCCTCTTTTTCGCCTAGCTTGTCCCCGACATGGATCCAGCCCAGATTATTATTGGCGAATCGGGCTTTCTCCGCCAAGAAGACAAAACGATCGCCATCTTCATTGATCAGAGCCTCAGCCGAGCCAAGGGCATTCACAAATTCTTCCGGCTTTTCCATGAGATGATCAGCCCAGAGAATAGCCATCGGTCCGCTATGCCCGCGCCGTTTGAGCTCCAAGACAGAGAGACAGACTGCCGGACCGAGATTGCGTCGGCAAGGCTCGATGATCAGATTGTCAGCCGGCAGATCAGGAATCTGCTCCATGATAAGCGGACGATAATTCTCAAGGGTCTGGATAAAGATGTCCTCGATGCTGAATCTGGTCTTTAGGCGCTCGATTGCCAGCTCAAGGGTGGACTTGCCGCCAAAGATCCGATCGAACTGCTTCGGAGAATTCTCTCGTGACAAGGGCCAGAGTCTGGTTCCGATTCCTCCGGCAAAAATAACAAGTTTCATGGGTTTCAAACGATTTATAGCAATGAGCATCAGCCTCAACCAAAAAGGAAGACCGCACTGCAGACACTATAGATCCTGAATATTTAGAAAAAACTAGAACTTATCAACATGCTAGTATTTTAGCAAAGCCAAGCCGCAATGACAAATTTTTTCGCTATTTGCCCGGCGAAAATCAGCCGGCTTATCCCCTTGCAGCAAGACGCTGCTTGTGCTATAATTAAGTCATAAAATAAAAACAAAAATGAAAAAAGAACTGCGCCGGCCACTTCGGCGGAAAAAACTACGCAAGATATATGCATCGATGGCTCTCGTCTGGCTTTTTGGTGCTTTTTTATTACCCAGACTAGCCTACGCCTCCATGCTGAGCGATGAGAACATCATCAAGCTCACGAACGAAGTCCGGAACGGTGAGGGTCTGGATGGGCTTAATGCCAACCAGCTCCTAACAAAAGCGGCCTACGACAAAGCCGAAGCGATTTTTGCCGCCCAAGAATTCAAACATGATATTGAGAATCGGAAATTCTCGAATTGGGTGAAAGAAAGCGGCTACGAATACCAGAGTATCGGCGAGAATCTGGCGATCGATTTCACGACCAGCGAAAATGCGATGGATGCTTGGCTCGAATCCCCTACCCATAAAAAGAATATCCTCAATCCGAAATTTGAAGAGATCGGGGTCGCAGTCAAAGAAGACGAATTCCAGGGACACAAATCCTTGCTCGTTGTCCAGATCTTTGGCAAACCAGCCAAGGGACAGAATGTCGCCTCAGCTCAGCCGGCCAAACTTGCCAACCTAGACAGTCCGGAGCTAAACAACAGACTTGACCGATCAGACTCAATGTTTCTTACTAATTCCGCGCCCAAGACCCTCCTGGTCATGCGCACCATGAGCGGGATCGAAGTCTACGAAAAAAAATCCTACCTCGGAAACGACAGCTCGAACCTGGGTGATAATATGGCCGCCCTTTCTCAGGCCGTCATCTACATCGTAGATTATAGCCGCAGTTTCCTGATCGAATACTACTGGACCATCATCGTCCTGATTCTGGGCGTCTTCTCCTATTCCTTCATCACGCACAAAAAGCGCTTAGAGAACGAAAAGATATAAGAGCAAGACAAAGGCTAAGCCGATCCGGTAATAGGCAAAAGGAATCAGGCTCTTATCTCGAGCAAAACCGAGAAAGAATTTGATAGCCAAAACACCGGCCAAGAAGGAAGAAATGAAAGCTACTCCCATTATCGAATAATCATTCGCTCCCAGTCCAGCCTCGAAAAGAAGCGGGACTTTCTTTATGCTCGCCCCCAAAATAATCGGGATCGAAAGCAGAAAAGAAAAACGCAAAGCCTCCTCTCTCTTCAAACCGCCCAATAAACCTGCTATAATTGTAATACCGGAACGAGAGGTGCCTGGAATCAAAGCCAGAGCCTGAGCTGTGCCGATAAGCATCGCTTCCTTGGGCTTGAGTCCGGTATAGTCCTTGTTGCCCTTCTCTCTTTTTTCAACCAGAATAAACAAGATCGCCACAAGAATCAACATGACCGCTACCACAGCGACTTCCAATCCGCCGGCATCATGAAGCTTGGTTTCAATAATATCATCGAGAAAAACTCCGGCTAAAGCGGCTGGAATCGTGGCAAAAATAATAAGCCAAGCGGTCCGGCTATATTCATCCTTCTGACCAAAGAAACTAAGGACAAAAGATCGGGCCAAACGCCAGATGTCTTTATAAAAACAATAAATAACAGCCAACAAAGTGGAAAGATGGAGAAAGATATCAAAAGCGAGCTCGTTCTGGACCGGAATAGCAAAAAAATGGTGAAGCAAAATCAGATGTCCTGAGCTGGAAATAGGCAAGAACTCTGTCACGCCCTGCACCACTCCGAAAATAATAACTAACAAATAGATCATAAATTTTATTCTTATGTATCAAATTCTCTTGTTGCCAGCCCTAGCCGGACTCCTGGCCCAAACCATAAAGATGTTTCTCCGCTCCAACAAGCTGAAGCCCAGCCTGATGAACCTTTCCGCCTACTCGGGTATGCCATCCGGCCACTCAGCTACCGTGGCGGCTCTCGCGACCATAGTCGGACTAGAAGAAGGTATCGCCTCGCCGGACTTCGGCATTGCCATGATCATGGCCGCCCTGATCATCCGGGACGCTATCGGTATCCGTCGTTATCTGGGCGAACACGGACGGATTCTAAATGTCCTGGTCAAGGATTTGGATGAAGATAAACTGCTTGATAAGACTTATCCCAAGCTCCTCGAAAAGATCGGCCATACACCCGCCCAGGTCTTAGCCGGCATCACGCTTGGCGTGAGCGTCAGCTTGATCGGCTACTTGATCATCAATTGATTCGTTCACTTACCAGCCAAAAGGGATATGCCGGTCATCTCCTCCGGCTTCTCGATGCCCATAAGCTCGAGGACAGTCGGCGCCACATCCGAGAGTATGCCCTGTGGCTGAGCAGTCGAAAGATCATCACTCACCGCGTCCAGCCAACCGATACTGCGACCGACATAATCATTACCAATCAAGATGAAGGGCACCGGGTCAGCCGTGTGCTCTTTATCTATGGTTCCGGTCTGCATATTGAACATCGCCTCCGCATTCCCGTGATCTGCCGTGATCATTACGACCCCATCCTTCTGCAAAACAGCGGAGACTACGCGCCCGACCGAGGCATCCAAAGTCTCGATCGCTTTGATGGCAGCCTCGATATTGCCAGTATGACCGACCATATCCGCATTGGCATAATTAATCAAGATAAAATCATAAGAATTGTCAGCGACCGCTTCCACTACCTTTGATGTAATTTCAGCTGCTGACATTTCCGGGGCCTGATCATAGCTCGCCACCGGTTTAGAAGGGACTAGGGCATGATCCTCACCGGCGCTCTTGGTTTCTATCCCACCATTGAAGAAATAAGTCACATGGGCGTATTTCTCCGTTTCCGCTATCCGGAGCTGCTTTTTGCCGGCTTTCGAGATGATTTGACCAAGCGAATTATCATAAAACTCTGGGGGAAAAACCACGGAAAAAGGAATATTTTTCTCATACTCCGTAAAAGCGGCAAAATACAAATCCTTGACCTTCTCGCCGCGTTCGAATTTATCCATTTCCGGCATTACAAAAGCCCGCGAGAGCTGACGCGCCCGATCCGGACGATAATTAAAAAAGACTAAACTATCACCCTCGCTGATCCTGGCAATAGGCTGACCTTTCTCAATAATGACAGTCGGCAGGAACTCTTCATCATAAACCTTTTTCTTGTAGCTGGCTTTAATGGCGGCCGAGGCGCTCTCCGCTGTTTCACCTTCGCCTTTTACCATAGCTTCATAGGCCTTGGCAGTCCGGTCCCAATTATTGTTCCGGTCCATGGCATAGAAACGGCCACAGAGCGTAGCGATCCGTCCGGTCCCAAGCTTGGACATATAGACCTCCAGACTACGGATAAAACCTTCACCACTATCGAGCTGGGTGTCACGCCCATCGAGAAAAGCATGGACGAAAACCTTCTTTAGCCCATGAGCATGAGCCAATGTAAGCAGGGCAAAAAGATGGTCAAGCGAGGCATGCACCGCTCCGTTCGAACAAAGACCCATCAGATGGAGGGCAGAGCCGTTCTGTTTGACCTGAGTGATTGCCTCGACCAAAGCGGGCCGATTATTGAAATTGCCATCACTGATGCATTTGTTTATCCGCGGCAACTCCTGATAGACGATGCGTCCGAGACCGAGATTCAGATGTCCGACTTCACTGTTGCCTGATTCGCCCCAGGGTAATCCGACTGCTTCGCCTGAAGCCCGGATCGTCATCGTCGGATATTTGCTGATCAATCCATCTATCACCGGTGTCCTGGCCTGACTGATCGCATTACCAGCATAAGGCTGGCTAACACCCCAGCCATCGAGAATGATCAGAACGACTGGTTTCGGTATTTTTTTCTTGCTAGTCATAAATTTCAAATTATAAGGGATTTTCCGCTCATCTCTTCCGGCTTCGCAAGCCCTAATAGATCAAGCATAGTGGGAGCGATATCGCCCAGAATACCATTCTTGCGCAAACTCTTATTTTTTAACTCTTGGCTAATAAGGATAAAAGGCACCGGATTGGTCGTATGCTCAGTAAAGATCTCATCCGTCTCGAGATTGATCATCTTTTCGATATTGCCATGATCGGCGCTAATGATGATTTCTCCACCGATCGAGAGATAAGCCTCGACGATCTGACCGACGCAACGGTCTACTTCTTCGCAACAAGTGATGGCCGCCTTCAGATTACCAGTATGCCCGACCATGTCCGGAGCCGCAAAATTAAGAATAATCACATCGTACGCAGCTCTCTTTTCCTTCTTCTGGACGAATGACAGGATTTTTTTAGTCAATTCATGAGAACTCATGGCTGGAGTCTGGTCATAAGACCTGACATCAGGCGAAGGGATTATGAGCTGATCCTCGCCAGCTACCTTGCCGGTATAACCGCCGTTAAAAAAGTAAGTGACATGAGCGTATTTCTCCGTTTCGGCAATATAGAGTTGCTTGAGACCAGACAGTTGCATTGGCAAGGTCGCCCTGAGGTCGATACTCGGATAGGCGGTAATGATGTCATCCAGATCCGGACCAAAATCAGTCATCGCTACGAAATAGAGATGCTCCAGGCGCTTCCGGCGTTTGAAGGACCCCGGATTCATCTTAGTAAAATTCTCCTGAACAAAAACTTTGCTCAGCTGGCGACTACGATCCGAACGCAGATTGAAAAAGACAACCGAGTCTCCTTCCCTGATGCGGCCGTCGAGGCCACTACTATCATCGATCACATAAGGCTCGATATATTCATCGCTATTGCCTCGGTTATAAGACTCGGTAATCGCGGCCTGGGCAGTTGCCGCTCTTTTCCCCTCACCATTTACTAGGGCATTATAAGCCAATTCGGTCCGGTCCCATTTCTTGGTCCGATCCATCGCATAGTAGCGCCCCATGATCGAAGCGATCTTTTCTTTTTTCAAATGCTTGCGTTCGAGATCAGCCACAAGTCCGAGAGAAGCGTATTTGGGTGAATCACGCCCATCCGTAATGAGATGAAGAAATACTTGGCTCACTTTTTCCCGCCTGGCCAAATCCAGCAAAGCGATCAGATGGCCCGGGTCACTGTGGGGACTTTGCCCGTTCGAAAGCATCCCGACGAGATGCAGTCGTGAATCCATCTTGTTGATATGACGGATCGCACCCAAAAAAGCCGGATTCTTGTAGAAAGTCCCATCTGAAATCGACTTACTGATAATGACACTATCCTGTTCGACCAAGCGGCCAGCCCCGATATTCATATGGCCGGCCTCGCTATTGCCCACCTGACCGAGTGGCAAACCAGCAAAATGACTATGCGCCCGGAGCTCGGTCTGTGGATATTCCCTGAGATATGAGTCGATATTCGGTGTCTTAGCTAGCAGAACCGCATTTCCCTTGTTCGGCTCGGCTATCCCCCAGCCATCGAGAATGACCAGAATCAAAGGCTTCTTTCCTTCTCTTTTCTTTTTCTGCATAAACCGCTATTCCTTATTTCTAATTATATCTTCGATCTCCATTAGGCGATTATACTTGGCCAATCGTTCTCCGCGAGCCAACGAACCAGACTTGATAAAATCTGCTCCCATGGCGACCGCCAGATCAGCGATAAAATCATCACAAGTCTCACCGCTCCGGTGAGAAGCCATTACCTTGTAGTTGTGCTTCTGAGCCAACTTGACGCAAGCCACTGTCTCGGTCAAAGTTCCGACCTGATTCGGCTTGATAAGGATCGCATTAGCTGCCTTTTCCTTGAGTCCGATCCGCAGACGCTCGATATTGGTCACAAAGAGATCATCACCGATAAGCATTATCGCGTTACCAAGATCACGACTCATTTCTTTCCAGCCCTCCCAGTCATCCTGCCCGAGACCATCCTCGATCGAAATGATCGGATATTGCCTGAGCCACTCGCGGTAAAGGCCGGCCAAAGTATTTTTACTAAAGCTCGCGTGGTCGAGCGTAAAAATATATTCCTTGGTTTCCTGGTCATAGAGCTCAGAGGAACCGACATCTATTCCGAGACCGACATCCTTGCCTGGCTGATAACCAGCATTGATGCAAGCCGCCAGGA
>CAZIGB010000033.1:0-10308 GCA_964539005.1 uncultured Gammaproteobacteria bacterium
ATCAAAAAGAAAGCCAGCACGACTGAGGATCTGATTTTTATCTTTGACAAGAAGGGGGATGATGGCCAGTATTATGAGATTTATCGGCAAAATGCCAGCTTGACCGCGATGGAAAACGATCTCAATCTGTCGCTTATCATCAATGGCCAGCGCGACAATATGGGGGTTGATTTTGGCGAGAAGCTTAATTATTCGATCGTTTATAATAACAAAGGAGACGCTGATCTTAAGGATGTAATGATTATGGCGGTTCTGAATGGTGATTATCTGGATTGGACGACTCTCGAGGATCAGAATAAAGGACGCGAGAAAGGTGCGACTATTACTTGGAGCAAAGAAGAGATCCCAGCCTTAGCAGAGATCAAGAAAGACCAAGAAGGGGTGATTGATTTTAGTATCAAAGTTTTTGAATTCGGCAAGGTCGAAGCCAAGGGCAAGACTGATATCGAATCTTATGCTCGTTTCTCTATCGGTAAAGAGGCTAGCTCGGAGAGTGATGACAATAAGAGCAATGTCCTCACGGCCAAGATCAATAGCGATCTCAGCTTCTCTGAATCACTCCTTTATTTCAATGAGGACAATATTCCGGTCGGCGAGGGTCCGAACCCGCCCCAAGTCGGACAGGAAACGTCTTATAAAGTTTTCTGGAAAATAAATAACAATCTTCATGAACTATCGAAGCTGGGCGTAACTCTCAAATTGCCCAAGAATGTACTGTATGATGCCAAAGACAGGGCGACTGCCGGCAATATCGTTTATAGCCAGGCGGCGCATGAGGTGGTTTGGAATATTGGTCGCTTGCCGACGAGCGTCTATGAAGTCAGCGCTGAATTCTCAGTGAGCGTGACTCCGACTGAGGAAGATCGGAACAAGATCATGGTGATAATCCCAGGCTCTAAAGCTCAGGCTATCGATGCTGAGACTAATGAGGAAATCATCAAAGAAACAAAGGCCAAGACCTCAAAGCTGGAGGATGATGAGATTGGGCATAACGACGGAATCGTGGATTGACTTTTGACAATTAACACTTGACACTTAACTTTTGACAGTGGTGATTGATACATTAGGAGCGGATGATAAAGATAATAAAAAAATCTAATATTTCTCAGGCCCGTACGGGTGAAATCAGGACAGCGCATGGGGTTCTTCAGACACCCTTTTTTATGCCTGATGCTACGCGGGCGGTGTTGAAGGGTCTTTCGAGCGGTGACATCAAGACTCTTGGCTTACCGGCGCTGGTGGTTAACACCTTTCATCTTTACCTTCAGCCGGGTAATGAGCTTATCCGCAAAGCAGGGGGTGTCCATAAATTCATGGATTATCATAAGCCGCTTGTTTCGGATAGTGGCGGTTTTCAAGTTTTTTCTCTCCTTCACCGAGCCAAGGGAATGGGCAAGATCGGAGATGATGGAGCTCGTTTTAAATCACCGATTGATGGCTCTTGGCATGAGCTGACACCAGAAAAGTCGATCAAGATCCAGCTCGATCTCGGGACCGATATCGTGATCTGTCTCGATGATTGTCCGCCGAATGATGCGGATGATCAGATCATGGCCAAAGCGCTTGAGCGCACTCTTCGCTGGGCGGGTGAATGCAAACGCGTGTTTGAGAGGGAAGTGGCTCGCCGGAAGATAGCCAAAGGTAAGCAACCCCATCTCGTGGCGGTCATCCAAGGCGGAGAGAGCGTGGCCTTGCGACAGGAGTGCGCGGCCGCTCTGGTCGCTATCGGCTTTGATGGCTATGGTTATGGCGCGCGGCCGGTCGATAAGGAGGGTAATTTTCTCGGCGAAGTGATGCAGACGACGGCCAGTGCCTGCCCAGAGAGTAGCTTCCGTTTTGCGCTCGGTATTGGTACTCCGGATGACATCGTCCGTTGCGCGTGCATGGGCTATGACCTGTTTGATTGCGTTATTCCGACTAGGGAGGGGCGCCATGGGCGGCTCTTTTATTTCACTGGTAAGGAGCTCGTGACCAAGACTGGCAAGCTCCGATCATTCTATAAAGCGATAAATATCAGCAACGCCGCTTTTGCTAAAGATAAGAGCCCGATCAATAAGGATAGCCGTCTCCTGGAATTGCGTAGCTATACCAAGAGCTACCTCTATCATCTTTTTAAAGTGAAAGACCCGCTCGGCGCTCGACTAGCTAGTCTTAATAATCTCGAATTTTATACTGATCTCATGGCTCGGATCCGGGCGGGGATTATAAGTGCTTCCTTGTAGCCTGTCTTGACTGATATTAGCTAAACTGTTATTATCAATTAAACAGAAAAGCAGCCGATCTAAATCGTTATTTGGCTAATATTTATGTTTTTTTCTTTTATTTCTGGACAGACAGATGGCTGCTCGGTAAGATTTTTTCTTATTTAGAGAGGAAAGTCCGGACTCCCTACTCTGCTTTTTGCGGAGAGAAAGGGGCAGTGGGTAATGCCCACCGGGAGTAATCCTAGGGAAAGTGCCACAGAGACGATACTAATCGCGGGGCGTTTTGCCTTGAGCAGTGAATGGCTAATTCAGATGAGGTCTTAGTTCTCATCGTGTCTTACCCTTCGGCGGGCTCAGGGTTGATCGCTTCGCGATCAAAGGTGAAAAGTTGGCCGGTGTTTACGCTACGGCCTTCGCTTCCCGGTGACGGGAATGCGTGGTAAACCCTGCCTGGAGCAAGAGCAAATCCTATTTCGTTAAAGTTTAGCGGTTTGGGAAAAAAGTAGTTCGCAAAGAGCTGGCTGGTAACAGTCATGCCAAGATAAATAGCCATCCACGACAGAATCCGGCTTATCGTCTGCCCAGAAATAAGAGAAAAACAATTGACAATTGACTCTTAACCATTAACCATTAACAATTAACTATTAATAGTGATACGTGAAGATTTAGATATATATAGAATAAGTCAACTGTCAAAAGTCAATCTTTAATTCCATGAAACGTAGTGAGTTAGTATTTTCATTTATCCTTGTGCCCCTGGATTATCTCATGATAGTCTTGGCGGGCGTGACGGCATATTACATCCGTTTTTCGGAGTTTACGACCGGTATCAGATCGGCGGTTTTTAATCTGCCTTTTCTTGATTATCTGGTCTTGCTTCTCTGGGCGGCCCTTTCTTGGGTGGCGATATTCGCTATTCTCGGGCTTTACAGTTTTCGAGGAACCAAGAAGATTATCAAGGAGATATACCGGGTTGTTTCGGCTTGTTCGACCGGTTTCATGGTCATTGTTATTTATATTTTTATCCAGCGGGAAATGTTTGAGTCCCGCTTTATCGTTTTGGCGGGCTGGATATTGGCTATCATCTATATCAGTGTGGCGCGTATCATTGTCCGTCTGATCCAGCGGCTGCTTTTTCGCAGCGGAGTCGGTGTGCATAATGTCGTGCTGATCGGTAATAGTAAGACAGCTGATATTCTTATGCAGGAGTTTTCGTCGGACAAGAGCTTGGGCTATAATGTCGTGAAAAGATTGCGCGACTTCCGGCTCGAGACTTCGCAAGAGCTCTTGGACTATGTTCGGAATCGTGACATTGATGAGATTATCCAGAGCGACCCAAATCTTACCAAGGCAGAAACTCTCCACCTTTTTGAATTCGCTGACGAGAATCATATAACTTTGAAATATGCGGCCGACCTGCTCGGGACCAAGATCCTGAAGACTGAAGTGAGTGAAATCCTCGGTATTCCGATCGTTGAGGTAAAAAAGACGCCACTCGATGGCTGGGGGCGGATTGCAAAGCGATTTGTCGATTTTTTGGTGGCACTTATTCTTCTGCTCGTCCTTTCGCCGCTTATCCTTTTTACGGCTCTGGCTGTCAAGATCGATTCGCGCGGACCGGTTTTTTATCTGGATTATCGGACTGGCCAGTATGGTCGTCGTTTTCTTTTTTATAAATTCCGTTCGATGGTAGCTGACCTCTGCGATGGTGAGGGACCTTCAGCGACAGAGGCGGGCAACAAGATGCTCCAGAAGCTCGTGAGCGATAGCCGGGCCAATACGCGAGCTGCTCAGCCGGTCCACAAGATCAAAGAGGATCCGCGTGTGACCAGGGTAGGTCGTTTTATCAGGCGTTGGAGCCTGGATGAATTGCCTCAGCTTTGGAATGTGCTTCGCGGAGACATCTCGCTCGTGGGGCCGCGTCCGCATATGACAATGGAAACCGCTCTCTATGAGAGCCGGCACAAGAAAGTTTTTGCGATCAAGCCAGGCATTACCGGACTGGCTCAGACTTCCGGCCGGAGCGACCTTTCTTTTGATGAAGAGGTAAAGCTGGATACTTATTATATCGAGAACTGGTCTATCCTTCTTGATATCGCCATCCTTCTTCGTACCCCTTGGGCAGTTATCAAGAGGCGCAAGGTGGCCTGATTAGGATTAGACGAATCAATCCCTTATGAAAGTCGCGATTATTCATGATCATCTGGCTCAGCAAGGCGGAGCAGAAAAGGTCCTTGAGGTGCTGGCGGAAATGTTTCCTGAAGCGCCGATCTACGTCTTGCTCTATAAGCAGTCCAATATCGACAAGCATTTCCCGAATCGTGATATCCGGGCTTCTATCATCCAGCGCTTGCCTTGGGGGGTGAAACATTATCGCTGGTATATGGCTCTTATGCCGATGGCGGTCGAGTTTTTCGATCTCTCTGATTTCGATCTGGTTCTCTCTAGCACCAGCTCTTTTGCCAAGGGTGTGATAACCAAACCGGAAACCAAGCATATCTGCTATTGCCACACGCCGACTCGTTATCTTTGGAGTGATACGCATCAGTATATTTCTGAGCTGCGCTACAATAAATATTTCAAGAAGATAATCTCGCTTATCTTGAATTATGTCCGGATCTGGGATCGGCAGGCGGCTGATCGGGTTGATTTTTTTATTGCCAATTCAGAGACTTGTCGTCAGCGAATCAGTAAGTATTATCGTCGAGACTCGGTAATCGTCTATCCCTCGATCGAGGAAGATAAGTTTTATCTGTCTTCGGAGCCGGGGGACTACTATCTTTGCGGTTCGCGGCTTGTGCCTTATAAAAGGATCGATATCGTGATCGAGGCTTTTAAGGGGACAGACAAAAAGCTCAAGATTTTTGGAGATGGTCTTGATCTTGATCGGCTCAAAGAGATTGCCGGCGAGGCGACCAATATCGAGTTTTTGGGTCGAGTCTCGGACGAGAAAAGAGCGGAGCTATTTTCGCGCTGTTTGGCATTCATCAATCCGCAAAAAGAAGATTTCGGTATCACGATCGTCGAGGCCATGGCTTCTGGTCGGCCGGTTATCGCGCTCGGTCAAGGCGGGGCGACCGAGACGATCATCCCGGGCGTGACAGGGGAATTTTTTGCCCGGGAAAAAGCTAGTGATGTGGCTGAAGCGCTTGCCGCTTTTGATCCGGGTAAATACGATCCAAAGGCAATCAGGGAGCATGCCTTGCGTTTTTCAAAGAATAATTTCAAGGAGAGTTTGATGGGGATTATTGAAGGGGAGATGAGTGACTAGGAATTTGCAATTTGAAATTTACAATTTTCAATGACATAATGAGAATCGCTTACGATATTCGTCCTTTGCTTTCTGGCTATAATAGCGGGATTCCTGAATATAGCTATCAGATGCTCAAAGGGCTTTTGGCTCAAGACAAGCGCAATGAATATGCGCTTTTTTTCAATTCCTGGCAAGAAGCGAAGATCGATCTCGATAAGCTAGTAGCTGGGCAGGCGGAAATCGTCCGGACAAATTATCCGAATAAGCTTTTTAATTATCTCATGCAAGCGGGGCTGGCTTGGCCCAAGCTTGACAAACTGACGCATTCGGATGTTTTTTATATGCCGCACCTGAATCTCGCTGCCTTCGGCTCTTCGGCAAAGCGGGTTATCACTATCCATGATCTGTCTTTTCTCATGTATCCGGAGTTTTTTTCGGCCCGCAAGAATCTCTGGCATCGGGCTTTGCGAGTGCGGGAAAATCTGCGCCATTTCGATCACGTCATTGCGGTGAGCGAACATACCAGGCAGGATATCATCGAGCTTTGCGGTCTGGCTGAAGATCGGGTCAGCACTATTTATCCGGGTATAAATGAAGCTTGTCGACCGATCGAGCCCTTGAACCCGATCCTGTCTTCGGTCAAGCGCAAATATTCTTTGCCAGAGCGTTTTGTCCTCTATCTCGGGACAGTCGAACCGCGCAAGAACATCGAAGGATTGATGCGCGCTTTCTTGCGCTTGAAGGCAGACCGACAGGAGTTCGCAGAGCTAAAATTGGTGATTGCCGGAGCGATGGGCTGGAAATATCAGGCGGTGAAAAATTTAGCCGATAATCCTGATATTGTCTTGGCTGGTTATATCGATCAGGCGGATAAGCCAGCTCTCTATAATCTGGCTGAGCTTTTTGTCTTTCCTTCTTTTTATGAAGGCTTTGGTTTTCCGCCGCTCGAAGCGATGGCTGCCGGTTTGCCAGTCGTGGCCGCGGCGAGTTCTAGTCTGGCTGAGATCTGTGCTGATGCGGCTTTGCTTGTAGATCCTTATGATGAGAGAGCGTTGACTTCGGCAATGGCGGACATGTTGTCTGACCAGACGCTTAGAAAAACATATCGCGATCGAGGTCTTGCCCATTCTGTTGATTTTTGCTGGACAAAGGCGGCGACTGAATTACTTTCAATCTTAGAGAAGGTGGCTGGCCGATAGACAGGCGCTTGTTTTTCTGGTAATATTCAAGTGTGGCTGTTGATAATAGAGGTATCTACCTAAACGGCTATTTTTATATATTTTCCAATAAGCTTAATAAGCAAAAAAAATTATGGCTGAAATAAGCAGAAAAACTGAGAAAAAGTTCGAAAAGATCTCTATCTCTTCCACAGCTTTGGACAAGGCTATATCCGTGATTATCGCGGCAGTCTTTTTCCTTTGTCCGCTCTTTTTTACGGGTCTAGTAGCTCAAGGAATTGGTTTTGAAAAGATGGCCCTTTTTTATTTTCTAGTACTGGTCGGGTCCGTGATTTGGGTTACAAAGGGTGTTTATACCGGTGAGCTCAATATCAAGCGCACGCCGCTTGACATTCCGATCCTGGTTACGGTCGGCTTCTTTATCGCTTCGACTGTCTTTTCGATCAGTGTCAAGGATTCGATGATCGGAGCTTATGGCAATCCCTCCAAGAGCTTGGTGGCTGTGCTGATCTTTACGCTTTTTTATTATCTGGTCAGTAATAACGTCGATACGAAGCGGGCTAAGCTGTATTTCATGTCCTTCATTACGTCTTTCGGTCTTTTGTCGATCTATTCCTTTTTGCAGATTCGAGGTATCTATATTCTTCCTTTGGAATTTACAAAGAATATCTCCTATAATCCGATCGGCTCGCTTTCGGGACTGACTATGGCCTTGGTGATGGTGATGCCGCTCTTAACGGTGGTGGCGGCCCAGGTTGAAAGCGTTTTTCCACGCCTGCCCAAACAGGCCTTAATTGCGATCAGGGTGGCGGCTCTTCTGACCTTGGTCTTGGATATCGTTATTTTGGCTCTTCTGAATGTTTTTACCTTCTGGTTGGCGGTTATTGTCAGCTCGGTTATTGTCTTGATTTTCTTCATGGCCAAGATTATCCCGATCAATACCGGTAATCTATTGATTCCGCTCGGCGTTTTTTTTGCTTCGATCATTTTTTTCGTAATCGGGAGCAATTTTAGCTTAGTAAAGATGAATCTGCCGACCGAAATCAGCCTTTCGCGCGGTGCTTCCATGGATATAGCTATTTCGAGCCTAAAGGAAAATCCGATTTTTGGTTCTGGTCTCTCGACTTTTTATTATAGCTTCTCTAAATTCAAATCACCTGATTTCAATGGCACTCCACTTTGGAACGTTCGCTTTGATAGCGCTTCGGGTTCGATTTTTGAGTTACTAGCTACAGTCGGCGTGCTTGGCACCTTATCCCTGATCGTCATCGGTCTTATCATTATCTCGCTGGCCTTCTTGACCCTCATCAAGACCAAGACCAAGGAACTCAATCCGTTGATGCTTGGACTTTTTTCTTCTTTTGTTACGCTTGTTCTCTTATCTGTTCTCTTTGCTCAGAATAATTCCTTGATTATCATCAATGTTCTAATCGCGGTTCTGACTATGGCGGTTGCTATCACTATCTATCCGGAGAAGTTCCAGACCATCAATCTTTCTTTTCGGGCCGCTCCGAAGTATGCCCTTGCCTTGGCGGCAATCTCATTGACCGTCTTTGCTGGTGTGGTTGTCCTTTTTACCATCGGCCTGAAGACCTATATGGCTGATATGCATGCTAAGACCGCCCTCATGACCGATGATAATGGCGTCAAGGTGGAGAGCTTGAGCCGAGCGGTGACGCTGGCTCCATATCAGGACAAATATTTCCTTTCGTTAGCAAATGCCTATATCGCGCAAGCCAATAAGGCGGTAGTTGATAATAAGGGGAGCGAGGAGATCAACTCGAAGCTTTCTCTCTCGATCGAGAATGGCAAGAAAGCGGTCGAACTCGCGCCGAATAGCGCTAGCAACAATGAGTCTTTGGCTCTGATCTATGAGAATGCTTCTTTCTATACTCGGGGGGCTCTCGAGTGGGCGGAACAGCTATATAATAAGCTGGCCGAGCTCGAGCCAGTCAATCCGACTCCCTATATGCGGATCGCGCTCGTCAATATGGCTCGCTCTAATTCGGAAACAGACGCGGATGAAAAGAATTACTTCATTAATGAGGCAGTCAAGTTTTATGACAAATCGATTGAGAAAAAGTCGGATCTGGCGGCCGCTCATTACGGCAAAGCAGTCGCTTATGAAAAACTGAATGATATGGATAAGTCGATCGACGAGATGAAGCAGGTCAACCTCCTGGCTGGCAATAATATTGATTACCGCTTTGAGCTTGGGCGTTTGCTCTTTAATCGCGGCATTGCCCCGACAAGCATTAACCAGAACGCAAGCAATGATATCGCGCGGAATGATATGGAAGCGGTGGATATGGGCGATGGCCAGCCGACTGCCGGCGCAATACCGCCAAATCAGGTTTCGGTCCAGCCGAGCCAGGTCGGTAGCGGCAAGGTCGAAAAGAATGATGATTTGGCCGCGGCCGAGCAGATCTTCCTTTCTATCATCGTCGCGCAAAGGAATCATGCCAATGCTCTCTATAGTCTGGCAGTGCTCTACAAGAAAACAGGCGAAACTGATAATCTCAAGAATATGGTTTCGCAGCTGATGAGCGTGATCCAGGATCAGGCGACCAAGGACGCCCTAAGCCAACAATTCCCCGAAGCGCTTTAAAACCTCCTATAAGAAAAGCTCCTCCTTTGATCGGGGGGAGCTTTTTGGATATGAGAAATCTTGCTTCTTTAGTTTTTTGCTTTTGACGAGAAATCAAATTTTTGCTAAGATAGATTTATTAAGAATTAATCCGATTTATCCGGTGACTGATGTCGGCCGGGGTCGGGACTAAACAAATGAATACAAGGAGGGAAAACAAGATGCCTTGGCGCTTTTGCGCAGGTGTTTTTTTGTCTTTCGGATTGGCTTTTTCCGGTCTTGGACTGGGAATAGAGATGGTGCAGGCGGCTCTGCCTGATCATCTGGTCATCAATGAGGTCCAGCTTGATTCGCTTGCTGGCGCGGGCGGTTCAAGTGATGATTTTATCGAGCTTTATAATCCGACAGATACAGCTGTCTCGCTTGCGGGCTGGTCGATCCAGAAGCAGGCAGCTTCTTCGACCGCTACTATTTACAAGAAGGCTCTAGCGGGCACGATTCCGGCGAAGGGACACTATCTAATCGTGCGAGGAGACACGGACACAAGCCAAGCGCTAAAGGACATGGCTGATATACTGACGGCGGCAACCTTTAGTCTGGCGAGTGACAATGCGATCTTTCTCGTTAATGATGATGTGAATATTACGGATAAGACGGACGCAAACATTGTTGATTTTCTTGGATTTGGTAAGGCAGAAAATTATGAAGGCATAGCCTCTGCCTCGAATCCAGCCGAGGGTAAGAGTCTGGTGCGGGAGCCAGAAGGGGATGACACGGATAATAATAGTCTTGATTTCGTAGTTCTGGCACCTACACCACAGCCAGCCACCCCGACAGTGACAGAACCGAAGGATCTTGGCGGAACAGTGCTTATTACGGTAAGTCCGGAAGTGGAGACGGTGACTGAGATCGGACCAGACACAGCGACGCTTAATTTTTCCGTCAATGCCTCGGCCCGAGCAAGGATCGATTATGGTCTTAGTTCGACTTATGGCTTTTCTAGTCCTTTTTCTTCTGTCATGCCAAATACGGTGAGCAGTATCACATTGGCCGGGCTAAGCTGTGGAACGACTTATCATTATTCTA
>CAZIGB010000034.1:0-10236 GCA_964539005.1 uncultured Gammaproteobacteria bacterium
GTCTATTTCCGGGTCGAAAACGCTGAGAACGCCCTGCTCAATATCAAAGATTTCACAATGGCCGTTTCCCAGTATGCTCAAGCCGCTCTGCGTGATGTCATCGGCGCTATCGAGCTCGACCCTTTGCTCTCGGAGCGGGAAAAAATCGCCGAAGAAGTCCAAAAGATCGTCAGCGCCGCCACGGGTGAATGGGGTATCCAAGTCACCGATATAAAAATCCAAGACATCGAATTGCCAGCGGACATGAAACGGGTCATGGCCAAACAAGCCGAATCCGAACGCGAACGCCGCGCCATCATTATCCGGGCAGAAGGCGAATTCCAAGCTTCGCAAAAATTAGCCCAGGCGGCTGAGATGCTCAGCGCCACACCCGGCGGCCTTTCGATGCGCACCCTCCAAACCATCGAAAAGATCAATCCCGACCCTTCCAAGACTGTTATCTTTGCCCTACCGGTCGAGATTATGGAGGGTCTAAGGCATCTGGTCGGCAAGAAATAAGACCAATAAGCAAAAAAGGTTCCTCGGAGCCTTCTTTTTTTTGTTGAAAAATAAAAAAATTCAATGGACCTGGCTCAGAAAGGTTTCAGCTAATTGGGGGCTCTCCGGTCCTGGCTCGGAAAAACCTTTCCAGACGACCACGATATCAGCATCATTAAAAACCGCGCTCTGCACCTCGCGCGCGCTATCACCGCCAGCCACCGCCACCAGACAAGTATAAGCGCCTTTTATCTTTTTGATCTGATAATAAGGAATAGGCTTACCCTTGGTCGCCTCGCCCTCGTCCACCCCGCGATGAAGGATGACTACATCTGGCGCCTTTTTCAGCTGCCTCAGGAGCGAGAGCGGATCAGCCACATTCATCATATCGATCATCGAATCGACCCCCCTCTCGGCGCAAGCGGCCACAAAAGCATCTAGCGTCGCCAGTGGGGCCACACCAAGAGCCGTGACAGCTTGGGCGCCCGCCCCGGCCAAAAGCGCTACTTCTTGGGGTGCCATATCCGAACACTTGCTATCGGCCACCAGATAAGCGCGTGGTCGCAAAAAACGGATCCGACTGATCGCGCTCGCTCCGACAGACTTAAGTAGTGGCGTTCCGATCTCGATCAGGATCCGCTCTGAATCAGGCAAAGAACGGACGACAGACTCAGCCGCTGCCAGCTCTCCATTCAAAGCAACCTGCAAATATTTCTGCCGCCGTTCCAAACGGGTTTTTCCCTCTGTTTTTCTTTTTCTTTCCATTTTTTATTTCAATAAGGTTAAGAATTCTCGCCCCCGGGCCTCGGCTTCGAGGCTAGGCGCAGAGAATTGCTCCCAGACGACCGAAATATCGATATCATTAAAGAAATTGCGTCTGACCTCGGACGAGCTTTCCGCTCCGGCCAGCGCAACTATCACCCCAGGATAAGAAGCTTTGATCCGGCTGATCTGTTCGCGCGGCAGAGTCTTGTCTCCGTCCCGCCGCTCATCTACGCCCCGATGGAGCATGACGACCCGAGGGCGTTCTTTTAGCTGGCCAAGCACCTCAAAAGGAAAAGGCACATTCATCATATCGATAATTGGGTCGATTCCTTTGGCCTGGCAATTACGGACAAAAGCGTCAATCGTTTCGACTGGGGCTAGACCGAGACAAGTCGCGGCCGATGCCCCGGCCGAAGCTGCCAGGGCGACCTCGGTCTCGCCTCGGTCCATACATTTCAGATCCGCTACGACATAAGCGGGCAAATCGCATCGCGCTGTCCAAGCCGAAACCAAGGCGCTTATCGCTTGGCTACCGTAAGCTTTGATCAGCAAAGTCCCCGCTTCGATTATGATGCGGTCAGAGGGTGGCAAAAGCGAAATCATTCTCTCCGCCTCGGGAATACTCCGATTGAAGGCTATCTGGAGATAGCGGTAGCGATTATTCAGCATATTTCTCATTATATCGCAAAATCATTATTTTTGCGAATAAAAAATCCCCGCAGAGGGGGATAATGTGCCCAGAGCGAGAATCGAACTCGCACTCTATCGCTAGAACGGGAGTTTGAGTCCCGCGCGTCTACCAGTTCCGCCATCTGGGCATTTTTTATATCAACTTTTTGATTATATAGCCAAATACGGCTTTTGGCAAGAGTCTGGTTAAAGACTTTATTTTTCCAGATTCTTGATCTTTTCGCTGATTTCTCGGTTATTCGGATTGATTTTTTGGACTTTTTTAAAATAATAAAGCGCTTCGTCCTTTTCCCCGGTCTTTTCCAAAGCAAGGGCCAGGCCATAGAGAGCATTAGAATTCAAGGGAGCCAAGGAAATAGCTGACTCAAAGACTTTTCGAGCCTCCGGATACCTTTCCTCATTAAAATAGATTAGTCCCATCTCATAATAGATATCCGCGTCATTTGCTTCCTTTGAAAGACGGAGAAGACGGGCCAAAGCCTCATCGGCCTGACCGCTGCCAGCCAAGGCTTTAGCCAGACCGAACTCAGCCGGACTATAATCCGGCTTGGTTGCCAGCGTCTGTTCAAAAATCTTTTTTGCTTCACTAAAATCTCTCGCCTGCAAAAGACTCTGGCCGTATTCATTGAGCAAGACCGGATTGCTCGGCTCGAGCACGACTGCTTTGGCAAAAGCCTGTTTCGCCATCAGATTGAGACCATCACCTCCCTCAGAAAAATCCCGATAGATAGCCGCCACCGTTTCCATAGCCAGGACCGAAAAAGAGCCATTCTTTTCCGCTTTCTCCAAAAGATTCAAAGCCTGATCCTGCTCCGCGAGCGATTGATCAAGCTGACTACTGGCTCGGGCCGCTTCAGCCTGCCGGGCATGGAAAGCTGCCAAACGGAGCGTATGCTCGAAACGGGGCGAGAAGCGGAAAGAACGCTCAAGTGTTTTTTGATCCGGGTCTTTCTCGATCAAAGACCAGTCTGCCAAAAGGAACTTGAAAGCATAGATATTCTGGATCAAGATAAAAAGCCACAAAGCGGCCAAGGCGGCCAAGAGCTTGAGACGGAGAGGGCCAGGCTCGCGCGAGCCGGAAAAAACTGCTGGCTGAGCTTTTTCCGAAAAATATAGCGCCAAAAAAACCGCCGCCCAGAAAAAGAGATTAGCATTGGCTGAGCAAAAAACAAAAACGACGAGAATTAAAACCAGAGCAAAAGCGGAGAGAGTTCGAAGCGTTTGCACTTCTGTGTCTGGCTTTTTTGCCCGGAAATCAGAAAATAGAGCCGGGGCCAAGCGATAAATAAAGAATGCTAGCGCCAAAAGGCCGATCAGACCGGTCGCGATCAGCCAATCAAAGAGAGTGCTAAAAGCTCGCTCGAGCCGCAGATCCCAATAAGGACTCGAGTTCAAGCTCGCTGGCCGGAATAGTGAAAAAGCGCGGCCAAAATTATCCAAGCCTTGTCCCCAGAGCGGAGAATCAAGCCAAGCTGAACCAAGCACTTGAGCGCTGACACCGAAAGTAGCTTGCCGATTTTCCGCCAAACGGACAGATAGAGAAGATGGGCCATCGACCAGATAAAAATTGAGAAGTGAATTAAGTGCCAAGAGAGAAATGAGGAGAGGCATTAGATAAAGCTGACGAAAACCGGGCCGAGGCAGATCCTCCGCCAGAGTCCGCCGACTCCGCAAAAAAGCGACCAGAGCCATAGCAAAGAGAAGCAGCCACCAGCTAGGCATAAAATCGATCTCGATCAAAAGGAGCAAGACTAAGACTTGTAAAAAAATCCTCAGGATCCGCCCTTTGCCTGCGCCAAGAAAACGGGAAGAAAGGCTCGAGCCTGAGATCAGGAGAAGCAAGGCAAAAAACAGAACCAAAAAAAGAGACAGATCTTCCGGTGTCCCAGCCAAGAGACGGAGAAAAGCCGATAAACCATGGGCGCCATAATGAAAAGATACGATATAAGCAAGAAGAGTAATAGCGCCAGCGGCGATAAAGCTGAGTCGCCAGACCAGAATCCGTCGGCCAGAACCAGAAAGATAAGGAAGCAAAAGATAGAAAATCAAAACCAGGTAAAAAAGGAAAAAAAATGGCAGATGCCCCGCCCCCAGACTCCCGAAAAAAGCCGACAAACGATCCGGCGCAAAGACAGCCGAAAGAAAAGCCGCGATCAAGATAAAAAGAATGGGCTTGTCAATCGCAGTCCGACCAAAAGTCAGACTCCCCCCTAGCCAAAACCGGGCCAAGAAAAGCGAGCTGAGCAAAAAGACCAGCCAGGAAAAAAACAAAAACTTACCGTAATTATCCATGCCGACCTGCAAAGGGCCCTTGGGCAAGAAAAACAATGGCGCTATAAGCAGCGTCATTCCGAGCAAAATATCGATAATTTTTGTCAATTTTTCCTTCATACTCTTCTATTCTGTCGGCTTTTCTTCCGCCATCGCTACCTTGTCATCAAACACATCCCCGAGGAAGACACTGATCGCCGTAGTCACCGGGATAGAAAGGATAGCGCCCGGAATTCCCCCGATCTCGAGACCGATCAGAAGGACGGCAATACTGATCACAGGATTCAGACCGACCACTTTCTGCATCAGTTTCGGCACGATGATATTATTTTCGGTCAGCTGGATGACATAATAAAGGACAGCAACAAAGACAGCCAGCATCGGCGACTGGGTAAAAGCGAGAAATATCGCCGGGATAGCCGCCAAGGTCGGACCGAGATAAGGCACGAATTCTGTCAGACCAGCGATAAAAGCCAGGATCAAGGCATATTTTACCCCCAAAATGGAAAGACCGACAAAGGTCAAGATAAAGATAATCAAAGAAAGGATGAGCTGTCCCCGCAGCCAGAGACCGATCTTCTGCTGCATGCGATTGATCAGACCCATGATATACATCTGATATCTAGCCGGAGCGACCGACCAGACGATCTTTTTCATCGCTTTCTCCTCGACTGCCATATAAAAGGTGATAACCATCACGAGAAAGAAGGAAATAGTGCCACCGATCAAACCCTTTAGAGTCGTAAATACCCCGCCAGCCGCATCGGGCAAACTGCCAGTCACATCCGATATGCCTTTCTGGAGATCATTGACAAAACCATGCTCGACCGAAAAAGCCCGGATCGACTCGAGGCCAGTGCTGAATTTTTCCACCACGACCGGAAAGCTACTCGACAAATCATTGGCCTGCTCGATTATCGGCGGGATAACGAGCACCAGGGCCGTGCCGACGATAGAAAGCATCGAGAGATAGATAAATATCACGCTGATACCGCGCGGGATCCAATGTCTCTGCGCCCAGTCAACGATCGGATCGATCGCGCTAGCCAAGACCAGCGAAACAAAAAGGATAGCCAAGATGCCTTTGATCAGGAAAAGCACGTAAAACAAAATCAATATCAAAACGATCTTGACCACGGACAAGGCGTTGATATTGATAAAAACCGGCTTCTTCTCGTTTTCCATCTATTATTATCTATATCGCTATTATAGCTTATCAAGAAAAATTTTGGAAGCAGCAAACATTCCTTACTTCCTCCTTTTTTGTCATCCTTCGCTCCGCTCAGGATGACAAAAAGGAAAGGAGTGATGCTCTTTCGCTCAGGATGACGAATAATAAAAAACTAGCTCAGGCGCGGAAAAAGCGCCTCGCCTTTTTCCAGGCTGGCAGAGGTTTCGAGCTGGCCCCAACGGACATTGTCTTCAAAATTTTTCCCAAGCTCTCCGATAAAGAAAAGACCGAGGCGCTCACTGATCTTTTCCGCTGTCTCCGGCATGTAAGGATAGATGAGAAGAGCGATTATACGCAAAGTCTCAAGACAGCGATAGAGGATTTCGCCCGCCTTAGCATTGTCTTTGCCGATCAGGCGGAAGGGTTCCTCTCGCGAAATGTACTGATCGAGCTCGTGGATAAGGCCGGTCCAGACATTGTCCAAGGCTGCATCGAGATGCAGATCGGAAATATTTTCCTGATATTTCTTGACAATCGCCGGAACATCGATGATGCTGTCGCTGGCAATGAGCTCACCCCCATTGTCGCGAAGCTTAAGCGTCATAGCGATCGTTCGAGCTGTGAGATTGCCGATACCATTAGCTAGATCCGCCGTAAATTTGTCATCGAATTTATCCCAACCGATATCACCGTCGCGCCCAAAAACCGTCGCGCTCATCAGCAGATAGCGAGCCGCATCCGAACCATAACGCTCTTTCAGATCCCAGGGCGAGATAACATTGCCGATCGACTTGCTCATCTTCTGGCCGTCGATCAGGAAATAACCGTGAACGAAAATCTTTTTCTGGATCGGAAGATCGAGAGAAAGAAGCATGGCCGGCCAAATGCTAGCATGCACGCGCAGAATATCCTTGCTCATGATATGCGCGTCTGCCGGCCAATAAGAAACACCATCGGGCGACAAGGGTAATTCTCCGCCCTGACCATTCCAGCCCAGAATTGTTAAATAGTTAAGAAAAGCATCAGCCCAAACGTAGGCAGTATGGGTCTCATCCCAAGGAATCGGTATGCCCCATTTAACGTTCTGACGGCTAAAAGAAATATCCTTTAGCCCTTCTTTGTAAAAACCAAGCATCTCGTTCTTCCGCTCAAGCGGACAGATGTCAAGCACGTCTTTCTCAATCAGCTCAAGCAGTCGATCGCTGTATTTACTCAGGCGAAAGACATAGGTCTCCTCGGTCATCTGCTCCGGCACTGTCTGATGATCAGGACACTTGCCATCCACCAGATCCTTCTCGTTCTTGAATTGTTCACAGCCCACGCAATAAAGACCCTCGTATTTGTCGAGATAAATATCGCCTTTGTCATACATGTACTGCAAGGCTTTCTGGACCGCGGCTTTATGAACCGGGTCAGTCGTGCGGATAAAAGAGGTGTTGCTGATCGCCAGCTCCTCCCAGGCTGCTTTGAAACGATCCGAAATCCGATCAGTAAAAGCTTGTGGATCCTCCCCGCTCGCCTCGGCTTTCTGCGCGATCTTGGCGCCATGTTCATCCGTCCCGGTCGCAAAAAAGACCGATCGCCCGAGCAAACGATAGTAACGGGCCAACACATCGGCGGCCACCGTCGTATAAGTATGCCCGATATGCGGCTCAGCATTTACATAATAGATGGGGGTTGTTACGTAGAATTTATTTTTTTTCATATTTTTTTGTCATCTCGGACAAATAGCATATTTGAGACTGTGATTATTTGTAAATTCCTAATTATCCTTCCCAACAACCACCACAAATTCACCTCGTTGGTCGTCGGCGTTGTTCTTTATTTTTTCAATAATGTCTTTGAGCTCGCCGCGATAGACGGTCTCGTGCATCTTGGAGAGCTCGCGGCAGACTACGACTGAAGTGATAGGAGATTTCTTTTCCTTTTTTTCTTTGGACAGGACGCGAAAATTGTAAGCTTCCGCTTCTTCATTGTGCTTCTCGATCTCTTTATTCAGAGCCATGAGCTCTTCCAAAAACTTGATGATACGGTGCTTGGATTCATATACTACGACCGGGAAAATACTGTCGCCGATATGGCGGATAAAGGTCTGACGGCCTTTCTTGTGGGGCGGAAAACCAAGAAAGACGAACTTCTCGGTCGGGATGCCGGTAATAGAGAGAGCGGCCGTAACCGCCGAAGGACCGGGGATCGATTCGATGCTGACTCTTTCGCCGAAGCGCTCGAGAGCGAGCGCGACCAGCTTGCCCCCTGGATCAGAAATCCCGGGTGTCCCTGCATCGGAGACCAGGGCCAGATCCTTGCCTTCCTCCAGGAGCTTTAGTACTTCCTCGTTCTTGCGTTCATCAGAATGCTGATGATAAGAGATGCGCGGCGTCCGGATATCGTAATGCTGCATGAGCTTGCTCGTCACCCGGGTGTCCTCGCACAAGACAAAATCGACCTCAGACAGGATCCGAAGCGCTCGCATGGAAATATCTTCCAAATTACCGATAGGGGTGGCGACGATGTAGAGTTTGCTCATTACTTTAATCAATTTGAAATTTACAATTTGAAATTTACAATTTTCAAATAATTTTCAATAAAACAATTTTTCATTTTCAAAGTATTGAATATTCTGTCATTTATAAATTGATTGATTGTTTGAAAATTGTAAATTGAAAATTTCAAATTGTAAATTAGACTATATCATCCTTCCTCTCCTTCACATACTTTGTCCATTCTTCAGCTATCTCGACGAAAAGCTTAAAAGGGGCTTCGATGATGAAATCAAGAACAAAGACAAAGACATTGACATGGGAGAATTTCTCAGACAGCCACTTGCCGGCGACAATGATCGGAACATAGAAAAAATCGGAGAAAAGGCTAAAAATATTCTCACGTGGCGGCAAGATAATGAGCTCTTTGGCGCCTTTGCGGATGCGGATCGAGAAAAAGCTGACAAAGGCAAGGAAGAAAAGGAAAATAATGATACTCACCCAATTGAAATTGATCTTGGTCAGCGCCCAGATCACGAAGCCGAAACTGATAAAGAAAGTGATCGTATAAAGGATGGCAAAGGTCGCATTCATTCCGGCTCGCCGTTTTGCTCCCCGACCGAGCTTATAAGGCTCATTGCGTTCCTTCTCGACGAAGGCGATTTCTTCTATTCCTTCGATTATCTTCTGCGTATTGGCTTCCGAAGGCAGTCTCGTAAAGAAGACAATCAGGAACAGGAGCAAGGCGGGAAAAGTGATATTGATAAAGAGCGAGAGCGGATTGATCGTCTCATTAAAGAGCTTGATGGCTGGCACCTCGAGCAAGAAGACAAAAACTGATTTGGTCAGGAAGATGTAGATGATAGAACGGAAAGCGGCTCGCCAAAGCTTGGACCGAGCGGCCTGATAACGCTTGGCGCAGATCTGCTTGATCTTTCTCGGAAAAGCCTTCGGATCGCTCTTGAAACATTCATAAACGCCCTCCGGATCCTCGGAGATAACATCGATCAGGATGGAAAAGAAAACGGTATAGCGCGAAGCCAGACGATTGAGCTGGCCAGCCATCGGATGATCGAGCTGCTTGTCGATCGACACCTTGATACCAGCCATATCAACGGCGGCCTGCTTGATTATCGCCTCGTCTGCGACCTGCCAATCAGCCACGTAATACTTGAAGAGGATATAGCCGAGCATGTCATTGTCAAATTTCAGGAAATTGCGATGCACGGCGAGAAAGATCTGGATGTCCCGATCCGCCTGATAAGGCGAATCATCGCTTACCGTGATCGCCCGGGCCAAGATATCATACATGTGATCTATCACGGTCGAATCGACCTCGCTAGCGGCCAAACGGTCCTCGATATCGCTCGCGGCCACCGCGATGAGCCAAGCCATGGTCTCACTCTTGTCGTCTGCGCCTCCTTGCCTCAAGGCCTGGAGGCTGTAATAGCGGAGGCGGAGATACTTGCTGATCACTTCACCGATTTCATCGATCTTGGTCTCGGGCAATGTGTCATTCGGCAGATAACCAGCCCGGATGAGCTCGGTAATGAGATGGCGGGCAATCTCGGCCGAATCGAGCGATTTGATAGATATAGCGCCCTCGATCACGATCTGACGTTTCAGAATACGGAGAATGGCATTCTTCCGAAGCAGATGATCCTCTTTGTAGTCAACACTGTTCCTGATCTTTTCATAATAAAAAGACATCTTCGAAATCAGATCCGAAACCTTGATGCGCTGTATATTGTCATTTGCTCGGCCACCCCCTTTCTGGGCATTATAGATCGCCTGAAAAAGTTTCTTGGTGCGAGTGGTCGGAGTCAGCGCTGCTTCGCTTTTTCTGCTCATTGTCGGATTAGACATGTGGACTTCGATTATTGATTATTCAGCCTTAAAACCTTCGAGGATCTTGGCCTCGGTCTCATCACTCCATTTTCCCTGCCAATCTTTGGGTTCGAGACTCCAGAAGAGGACCGTAAATACCTTATCATCTTTCTTGGTGATCAGCTTATATTCACTATTAGCGTCCTGATTGACTTCATTCCAAGTCTTCTCATCAAAGACCCGGATCACGATCGGCTCGCCATAGCCGCCTACCCGCTTGCCGAATCTAGTGTCACTGGTCGGGACAAAGAATTCGATATCCGTGTAACCGCTCCCCTCGGTCCGCTGGGTCTGGTAATTCTCGAAACTCGACGGCAAGATGAGGGAAAATTTCATCGCTTCATTGCGATAAAACAAGCTGCCGTCTTCCAAGGGCCTGTCTGTCGGCAGATCACGCTGGCCGCAAGCCGCCAGCATTGGCAAGATGATAAGCAAGGGGATTAGTCTCGTCATTCTCTTTACCATAGTATTTTAAAAAAATTATTATTTCAGATT
>CAZIGB010000035.1:0-10228 GCA_964539005.1 uncultured Gammaproteobacteria bacterium
TCCGGTGGGGTAGTGTCAGCACCAAAGTTCACGGCACCTGGGGTCGGAACGGGGTAGGAAGTCCAATCTGCGCTCGTGTCTGTATCCGTGCTGTCTGTGGATCGGCGGCCGATGGAGTAGCCTGGCAGACAGCCTGGCACATAATCATTGTAGGTCCAGGCTCCGTCTTCGACCGCGGTAAACTGGTTGGCATAGCCAGTTTCTTTGTATTGGACGTAATCAATTGTTTGGCCGCTATATTCAAGCATGATATCGCCGCCATAGGGATCAAGATCGTTCAGTCCGGTGTCAGTATAGAAATGGCCACTCAATGGGTCACTACTGGCCTGATTCCAATGGATAATGAGATAGCCACGGGCGGCGATCCAAGTTTCAGCCAAGAATTCATAAGTGTAGCCTTTGTGTTTTAGCTTGTACAGATCAAGGTCAATGTCACTGGCGTTTGGATTGTAGAGCTCGATCCAGCGCGTGCTAGTGCTGGCTGTATTATAGAGAACTTCATTTATTTTGACGGTGTTTGATGTTATGACAGCAGCAAAGTCTTCGATTCCAGAGTAGTTGCTTTGGGGTTCGGCTTCGCTCCTGATGATAAAGTCATAATAGTTGTTATTCGAGTCATAGGCGTTACCTTTTAGATGATCGCGACCACCGTTAGTCATGGTGAGGGCATTCGAATCAAAAAAAGCTTTGCGTTCTAAAGAAGAAGAACTGATGATTGGTGCGGGAGCGGGTGATGAGCCTTCAGCAAGGGCTGGATAATCAATGCTGCCGTAGGCTAAGAGGTCAAGCCGTTGATTGTTATGGTTGTATAATCCGACAAAGCCGTTATTTAAAAAGGCGGTTGTTAGAGCCTGATTGGTGGTCGTTCCGGTGTCAGCTTGGCCGATCAGATAGTGATGGTAGGCCGGCAGTAGGCCAGTGAGGTTGACATTTGTAATTCCTGGGTCGAGAGATGTGTTGGTGCCGGGGAAAGACTTTATTGAATAATTATTAAGATCGATAGTCTGGCTACTGCGATTGTATAGCTCGATAAATTGGCTGCCAGGAGTGATGCCAAGCTCAGAAATGACGACTGGAGAGCCATAACCGCCACTACCAGGGGTTGCAACGATGACTGGTCCTCGGCTTTGCTCGGCCGGGGGCCAAGAGCCGTTACTCTTGTTAAGCGCTCCTGGGCTTAGTACGATATCAAAAATCGGCGGATTATTAGAGTAATTCGATTCTTTGGCCTCAAAAGCGATAAAAATGACGGTTCTATTTTCATAGCTAGTTCCGATTGGCCAGTTGTTTAGATAGCAGGTCGAAGTCCAGCTGAGTGAGTCACCGCCAGGATTCCAAGGCGATGGAGCTGTGTTTGTGGGCGTGTCTTCTGTGGGCTCAAAAACATGGTCACCGTCATCTTTCCAGATGCTCAGTCCAGAATGAGCGCTAGAACTAAGATCACGCAGCATGACTGGACTAAAAATATTACTTAATTCTTTTTTTCTGATTTTGAGATTTAAGTAGTTGATGTTTCCTCCGGATGTATCAAATAGTTCGATCCTTGCCGCAGCGACTGGAGTGGTCGTGCTTGTCAGCATGACAGGAATATTATTTGTATTCCCGAGATAAGTGATATCAGTGCCACTGGTGGCTTGGGCTATCGGCATCGGCGGTACAAGCGGTCCAGAACCAAAAAGGCCAGAGAGGATAAGGATAGCCATGGTTGCGCCCATGATTAGCCGGAGTCTGTTTTTCTTTTTCATAATATGATCATTAATATTTATAGTAAATTATGTTTGAACAGTTTTCTTAAGGCTAAAACTGAAGGTTGAGCCTTGGCCTTTTTCTGAAGTCACCCAGATTTTACCCTCCATGCGTTCGACGATTTCTTTGGTAATAAAAAGCCCGAGGCCAGTGCCTTGGATCTTTGAAGTTTCGGCATTCTTGACGCGATAGAATTTGGAAAAGAGTTTCTCGAGCTCCTCTGGGCTCATGCCGATGCCATGGTCGCGGACATGAGTGATAAAATATTCGTTATCTTCTTCTTGATAAATCTCGACCGCACCGTTGCCCGTCGTATATTTGATCGCATTACCGATGATATTGACAAGCACTTCCGAGAGCTTGCCAGCATCAGCCTTGATCATGGCTTTTTCATGGAGAGGCTTGAAGGAGACAGTCAGGCCTTTCTCTATGGCCAATGAGGCGAGCTGGGCATTGACGGCGCTGATCTTCTCATTAAGATCGATATCTGTCATCTCGATCGTCATTTTGCCGGCTTCATTGCGGGCGATCTCGAGCAGGTTCTGGACCAGCTCGACCAGATTATTATTGGCCCCTTCGATAATTTTCAGATTCTTCTTGACCGGTTCTGAGACTTCGCCAAAGATACCTTCGAGTATCATTTCCAGATAGCCACGGATAGCCGTGACCGGAGTCCGGAGCTCGTGCGCGGCAATAAAGACGAATTCATCGCGGAGACGCTGGTTCTCATTAAGGACCTTGATCATCTCGTTGAATTGCTGGCCGAGCAGTTCGAATTCATCTCCGGTCGCAAGCTTCAGGGTATACTTGAGATTGCCGCTCTTGATCTCATCGGCGCCGCGGGCTAGCTCGCGGATCGGTCTGGTGATGGTGCCGGCAAAGATGATCGCAGAAATGATGATAAGGACGAGGATGAGAAGGGCGATGATGAGCGACCAGGCAAAGAGATTGCGGAGCACTGAGAAAGCATCGGTGATCGGCCATTCGCTCATGATGGCCCAGCCGGTGCCGGGGAGCAGTCCGGCATTCCAGACGACAGTCGAGCCGATCGGGCTCAGGTAGGTTTCGAAACCAGAAGGCCCTTGGCTGCGGGCTAGCGTCTGGCGAACGATACTATGGCCGATGAGCTTGGAGCCGATCTGGCCGATGCCTTTGTCGCCGCTCGCGATCAGGACACCTTCCTGATCCGTGATATAAATAAAACCGCTCGTGCCGAGCGGTATTTCTTTGATGAGTTCTGTCACTTCGCGCAGGCTGATTTCGGCCGAGATGACGCCGATGATCTCGTTGTCCTGATTCTTGATCTGGGAAGCGATGCGCATGGCTGGCGCTCCATCGACAAATTCGAGCAGGCCGAAATAGGGCGAACCCTTGATGGCGATCCGGAAATCAGGACTTTCAGATACATCAGCCTCGCTGATACCGATGCGATCCTGATCGGGGAGGGAGGCTGCCGAAGTGCTGGCCTGGCCATCGAGATAGCCAGCGTGAAAAGAGGTGCCGGCGCGGGCGCTGATCTTGGCTGCGATCGAGCCATTGCTGTCGATGAAGTCGAGCGAGAGTTTATTGCCAGAAGAAAAAGAATTGCGCAAGAGGAAATCGAGATCAGCAAAACCGATTTCCCAGATCGAGTCGATCGGCGCCGAAACGACCAAGGTCATGGCCATGGCCTGCTCTTGGAGATACTTACTGATGCGTCCGCTCGCGTTATCGATCGCTAGGCGTTGTTGCTCGACGATATTGTCCTGCCGATTCCGGATGATGAGGTAGATATTGGACGTGATAATTATCCCGAGCGGGATAATCGAAATGAGGATGAAGGTGCCGAGTACCTTGCGTTTGAAACGCTTCATCCGCTTCTGCTTTGAACCTATGATCATGGGGATGTGAGATGCTACGAGTCTAGAGCCCGGAGCCTGTGGATAGCTTTATTATAGCATATTCCGGCCTAGTTTGCATACTGATATTTTGATTTGATGATTTTTCTTGGTGCGAGCTAGGCAGGGACGATTCTTTGACATTTTGGGGTAAAATATCGTATGATTATCTAATAAGATAAGATAAAACTATGTCAAAAAAAGATAAGGCTAGCGATCAACCCATTATCACTGTCATCGGTAAAGATACAAAGGGAATAGTAGCTCAGATCTCGGGACTCCTCTATAAGCAAGGCGTGAATATCGAGGAGATCAAGCAGGGGCTCGTGCGGGGAAATTTCTTCATGATCATGGCGGTCGATCTCGATGGTTCGACGACTACATTCCACAAGCTCTCGCTCGACCTCAAAAAGCTAGGGGCCAAGATTGGTCTGGACATCAATCTCTATAATAAAGAAGTCTTTACGGCTATAAATAAGATCTGATATGGAAGAATTATCACTCGAGGAAGTCTATGATACGATCCGCATGACGCGGCGGGACAATTTTGATATCCGGACCACGACGCTCGGGATTGATCTCTTGCCGGCCATCGGCTCGACCATCCAGATGACCTGCAAGCGGGTCGAGAAGCTCATGAAGGAGTCGGGCAAGGATCTCGTCTCGAAGGCCGAGAAGATTTCCAATGAATATGGTATCCCGATTATCAATAAACGCATCACCATAACCCCGGCCGCTATCATCCTGGCCAACCTATTTACCCATCACAAGGAAAAGGACATCGAGATCTGCGTGCAGTTCGCCAGGACTCTCGACAAGGTAGCCGATGAGCTTGGGGTCGATTTTATCGGCGGTTTTGGCTGCTTGTCCGATCATGGCGCGACCTACGCCGACAAGATCCTGATCGAATCTTTGCCCCGGGTAATGGCCGAGACGCGCAAGGTCTGCGCTTTTATCTCGCTCGCTTCGACTAAGGCCGGTATCAATATGCCTCTTGTCATGAAGGCGGGCAAGATCATCAAAGAAATAGCCGAGAACACCGAGGACGCGATTGGCTGTGCCAAGCTCGTGGTATTTGCCAATGCGGTAAATGATAATCCCTTCATGGCGGGCGGTTTCCATGGCCTGCCTTGCAAGGAAAAAGTGATCAATGTCGGGATCAGCGGTCCGGGCGTGGTCCGTTCGACAGTCGAATCGTTGCCAAAAGATCTGCCGCTCGATGAGCTCGCGAATGAGATCAAGAAGACGGCCTTCCGGATCACGCGCGCCGGTGAGCTCATCGGCCGGGCCGTGGCCAAGGAAATGAAAGTAAAATTTGGCTCGGTCGATATCTCGCTCGCCCCGACGACGCAGGTGGGGGACAGCGTCGGAGAAATACTGGAGCTGATGGGCCTCGAGATGGTCGGCACGCACGGCACGACGGCCGCGCTCATGCTCCTCACGGACGCGGTCAAGAAAGGTGGTATCATGGCTTCGGCCAATGTGGGCGGGCTCTCAGGCGCTTTTATCCCGGTGAGCGAGGATCGGGTGCTTTCCGAGTCGGTGCGCAAGCATTGCCTCACACTCGATAAGCTCGAGGCGATGACGGCTATCTGCTCGGTCGGGCTCGACATGGTCGCTATCCCGGGAGATACCCGTACGACCACCATTGCCGGCATTATCGCTGATGAGATGGCGATCGGAGTCATGAATCACAAGACCACGGCGGTGCGCATCATCCCGGTCCCGGGCAAGAAAGCCGGTGACAAAGTGGACTGGGGCGGGCTTCTCGGGGGTGCCTATATCGTCCCGGTGCACAAGCAGAAATCCGATGGTTTGGTCTGGCGCAAAGGGCATATCCCGGCCCCGATCACGAGCTTCAAAAATTGATTTATTATTTAGATATAATACAATGGAGGAAAATTTCAAGCCGCACAAGCTGGCTTTCATAGTCTCGCGGGTCGCCCGTGATGTGTTATTTTTTGCCGTCATTCTGGCTTCGCTTTACCTTTTTCTGCGTTTTGTCCTGTCCTTGTCGATTGAGAGCAGCTATTTTCTCTCGGCTATCCTGCTTTTTTCTGGCCTGGCGCTAGTCTGGGAGTCGGTCGTCTTTCGCAAGCTGTCCTTCACCTTTGCTGAGGCCAAGATCATCCAGAAGGGCGGGACGATCTTTTCCGATTATGAGACTGAGCTCAGTATCCGTAATATCACCCATCTCCGCTTGCGCAAACCTTGGCTCGAGCATTATTTTTTCCGGACGGCTCATATCGATATCGAATCAGCCGGCGCGAGCAGTTCAGAGATCCATCTCTGTTCGATGCTCGATTTTGAACGCATCCATTCCTTGGTAATGGATCTCATGCGGCAGAATGGTTTCCAGCTCGAGAAAAAGGAGCTGGTCCTGACCGAGAAGCCGGATCAGCTCGGCGTGTTTTTCGAGACTATTGGCAATCTGATCAAGACTTTCTTCTTGATTGTCTTGTTTGTCGCCCTTTCGACAGATGATAAAGAGGAGGAAGAAATGGTGATTGAATTTATTATCGATAACGGCTGGTTCCTCTTGCCCTTGCTCGTCTTGCCGATCGTGATTTATCATGTCTTCTTATTCTTTGATCTTCGCAAGCGAGTCTATGAGATTTATCGCGATACGATTTCTTATAGCGAAGGTTTCTTGTCAAAGAATTATTCGCTGATTCCTTTTGAGAATCTGAGCGATTCGGCGGTCACGCAGAACATAGTCGATAAGATTTTTGGTCTTTATGATGTGAAGCTGAGCTGCCAGGGCTCGGCTCAGGAAATCCTTTTCAAGAATATCCGGAGCGGCCCAGCCATGAGCGATCAGCTTGATAAGCTGATCGCGGAAAAGAAGACGGTCGGACAGCCTGTCAGCCTGTCAGCTAGCGCTGAGCTGAGTGTTTCAGAAGCGGATCCTAGAAGGTCTGAGTCTTCCCGGAGTCAAGCCCGAGCCTTGGATATCACCTTTGCGCGGAAATTCAAGATGGATCCGCTGGAGACCTACCGATTCCCTTTTTATATCTTTCTTTCCTTTCTAGCTATATTCTTTCTTTCTTTATTTTTCCTCTTGTTCGGTCTTTTTGGCAGTCCGAGCCAGGATCTATCGCCAGCGCTTGTCTTTTTTCTGGTCGTTTCTTCTTTGGCAGCCCTTGCTACGCTCGTGCTTACGATCTTTGCCTATATCCGTTATCGCGCGACCAATTTCGAGATCCGTGAGCGGAGCATCCACTACCGGTATAATTTTCTCAGTTCAAAAAACATCGATTTTGATCTCGAGAAGGTGACAGGCGTCATGGTCAAGCGGAGCTTTATCGATGTTTGGTTTGGTAATATGAATGTCCACTTTTGGTCGATCGGAGCGGCGAGCAGTCTGATATTTGCCAATCTAAAGAATGAGGAGGGCCTGATCGATGCTATTATCGCCAAGTTCGGTATGAAAAAAGAGGAGGCCGTGTATCGGATCGAGGCCGAATTCAGCCCGAGTGAGTGGCTCAAGTCTATCTTGCCTTTGGCGGTCACCGTTTTTGTCTTAACTATCGCTTTGGTTTTTCTTTTGGCTCAATTTTCGCTTTGGGTCGCGTTCTTGCTTTCTCTTGTCGTGTTCGGTTTTTCCGCTCTGGTTTATCTTTATCAGCAGGAGGCAATGAAACGGACCAAGCTGGTTTTTTTTAACACCTATGCCTATTGCCAGAAGGGTTGGCTGTGGAAGAGTTTCTATTTTGTGCCCTATGATAGCATCAAGGATATAAAGACGATCCGTTTTCCTTTCTCAGATGAAGGCAATCTCGTTTTTAATGTGGCGGGCGAGACAGTCGTCCAGACGCGGGATAACAAGCAGATCAGCTCCTATCGTTTTGTGATGGATTTTGTCAGCCGGATCAGAGAGAAGGATGAGCTGGTAGACTACATTCTCCATAAACAGCCCCAGGCTCAGGAACTCAGTGATCCTAAGACGGAAGGACAGATCAAAGAATTATCCCGAATCAGCCATGAGAGCCGGCCTTCGCTCAAGAATCCTCTATTCTTGGTTTTTCTCGGGCTTTTGTTTGTCGATCTTATTATTTGGTCGATGAATGCTTCTTTATCTTCTTCTTCTCTTCCGTCATGCTTTCTTCTTAGTCTTCTGTTTCTCAATCTGCTGGCTATCCTGATCCCTCTCCTAGTGACAATCATGATTTCTTATCGTCTGGATGCTTATCGCGTTATAAAAAAGGAGGGCGTGATCTATAAGCGCCAGACTTCGGTGATATATGACAAGATCGATTTTATCGGGACGAGTGCCGGGCTTCTGAATAAGATATTCGGTAATGGCAATATAATGGTGAATACAGTCGGCTCCTCGCGAACAGAATTGACAATCCGGAATATTCCTGATTACAAGGAATTCTATAAAAAGCTAAAGGAGCGCTACGAGCGTCAATAAAATATGAGAGCAGATATATCAATCGAGATTCCGGAGCGTTTCTGCCTCGGAAAGCCATTGCAACAGAGAAGTTACCTCGTGGATGGTCGCATCCGTCATTGGAAGGGGCCGATGCAAGAGGTCCGTTCTCCGCTGATCATGGATGAGGCCGGCCAAGGTCTTTTGATCGGTTCTTATCCTTTGCTTGGAAAGAAGGAAGCGCTGGAGGCGCTAGAAGCCGCAGTCAGGGCCTATGATGCCGGACGTGGCGAATGGCCGGCGATGCCGGTGGAAGAGCGGGTGAGAGCAGTCCGGCGTTTTGCCAAGCGCATGAAAGAGGTGCGGGAAGAAGTGGTCCGTTACATGGTCTGGGAGATCGGCAAGCCGGTCCGGGATGCGGAGCGCGAATTCGATCGGACTGTCGACTATATCCATGATACGATCGCTGCTCTTCAGGGACTGACGCGCGCCTCGGGCGAGCTCGTGGCGGATCAGGGGATAGTGGGGCGGGTGAGCCGTTCGGCGCTCGGGGTCGTTCTCTGTATGGGGCCATTCAACTATCCGCTCAATGAGACTTTTACGACCTTGATCCCGGCCCTCATCATGGGCAACACTGTTATCATGAAGCCACCTAAGCACGGAGTGCTTCTCCATTCCTTCTTTCTCGATCTCTTTGCCGAGGAATTTCCTCCGGGGGTGATCAATACTGTCTATGGCGATGGTCGAGTGGTCATCTCGCCGATCATCTCATCCGGTCAGATAGATGTGCTGGCCTTTATCGGCTCGAGTCAAGTAGCTGATATCTTGAAGAAGCAATGTCCGAATCCGCATCGGCTCCGCTCTGTCCTCGGTCTGGAAGCCAAAAATCCGGCCATTGTCTTGCCTGGAGCAGATCTCGCGCTGGCGGCCCGTGAATGCCTGCTTGGGAGCCTGACTTTCAATGGACAGCGTTGCACGGCTCTGAAGCTGATCTATGTCCATAAAGACGTAGTCGAGTCCTTTCTCGATCTCTATCTCGCGCTCGTGGATGAGCTAAAGGTCGCTTTGCCTTGGGAAAAGGAGGTAATGATAACCCCGCTCGCCGAAGAGAACAAGGTCGAGAAGATGCGTGAGCTGATTACTGATGCCGTCGCCAAAGGGGCGCGCGTGATGAATGAAGGCGGGGGAGAGGCTAGCGGCGCGCTCATGCATCCGGCTGTGCTCTATCCGGTCGAGCGCGATATGCGGATATTTACCGAGGAGCAGTTCGGTCCGATCGTGCCGATCGTGGCTTATGATCGCTTAGAAGAAGTGATGGAGGATGTCATAGCTTCCAAATACGGTCAGCAGCTTTCGATCTTCGGTAAAGATGAACGGATTATCGGCCAGCTGATCGATCGCTTTGCTTATCAGGTCTGCCGGATAAACATTAATTGCCAATGCCAGCGCGGTCCGGACATCTTCCCTTTTAGCGGTCGCAAAGATTCGGCTGAAGGGACGCTCTCGGTCTCGGACGCGCTCCGGGTTTTCTCGATCCGGACAGTCGTGGCTGTCAAGGACAGCGAAGCCGGGCGCAAGCTTTTTGCCAGTCTTGAAAAAGGGGAGAAGTCAGCTTATTTTTAAAGGTTTTGTCATGCTTATAAAAATATCAATAGAGTCATTTCAAATATAATTTATGATTACAGTAATCGCTGCCATATTAGTAAAAGATAAGAGCGTTCTGATCGCTCGGCGCAAGGCAGACAAGCATTTGGGCGGATTCTGGGAATTGCCGGGCGGCAAGATCGAAGCGGGCGAGACTCCGGAGATCTGCCTCGAACGCGAGCTCTATGAGGAATTCGCGATCCGTACCCGGACCGGAGCCTTCTTTTCGGAAAATGAATTCGCTTATGGCGACAAGGCGCCGATCCTCCTCAAAGCTTATTATTCTTCATTCATTTCGGGTGATATCCAGCCGGTAGACCACTCGGAAATCGCCTGGGTCGATATAGCAGATCTCGGGCATTATGATTTTGCGCCTGCCGATATCGCGATCATCGAGCGACTGAGGTCGGGCTTTCGCTCTTGAGTTTTTGAGCTTTTTGGGTTAGTCTTCAATAAATAATTTAAGTATATGGTCGGATTGGGTATCTTTAGAAAATTAGGTAAGCCGGTAAAATTTTATCTATTTGTTGCTTGTGTTTTAGTGATTGCTGCGTTAGTTGCTTTGGATCTGTCTAGCAGCGAAGCG
>CAZIGB010000036.1:0-10163 GCA_964539005.1 uncultured Gammaproteobacteria bacterium
GCCCTGTCGGCTGACAGGGCGAGAGCGGCACCTTCAACCACTCAGACACCTCTCCTCTTTGACTTCTGACAATTGACCATTAACTTTTGACAGTCAATTGTCATAAATACCATCTTATTCTATTATTGGTTTTTTTTCAAGCTCTCCACAATTAATTAATATCAATTGATACATTTACATAATCTTAGCATTGGTCTTTGCTAATGGATCTGAATTCCCCCTCCCTCAAATCCCCCAAAACCAGTCTCCCGATCCGCACTCGTAATAAGTCCTCTACCTGGAAACCGCAGACTCGGAACATCCGCCGAATCTGTCTTTTTTTACCCTCGGTGAGGACTATTCGGAAACGATTCTCCCCGAGATACTCACAAACACGCGCCTTTACGATACCATCACCATCACCGATATCTATGCCTTTAAGAAAATTATGCACCAGCTCATAAACTCGATCTTTGAAAATTTCAAATTGAAAATTGAAAATTGAAACTCGGTATTCTTTCTCATGCTCAAAGCTCGGATGCGTCAGTCGCTGTGTCAGCTGACCATCATTAGTAAGAATGATAAGACCATGGCTGTCTTTATCTAATCTGCCCACCACATGCAAACCCTCGTATTCTTTTGGCAGCAAAGAAAATATATTTTTCTCATTCTGAAAGTTACGCTTCGTACAAGTGTAGCCGATCGGCTTATTAAACATAACATAGTTCGCATCCCTAATCAGCCCAATCTGCTCGCCGTCTATCTCCACGATATCATTCTCGCTTGCTCGCATCCCGAGTTCTGCCAACTCGCCGTTCAATCTCACCCGACCCGCCCGAATAAGCTCCTCGGCCTGCCGGCGAGAGTAAGATCCTGTTTTTGAAATATAGCTTTGTAGTACTATCATCTTTTTTATACTTTCAGTCTTCCACCATTATCAATCGTTAATGCTCAATTGTCAATTGTTTTCTTTCGGCCGGTACTGCAAAGCCTCGGCCAGATGATGGGTGGCAATATCCGTGTCCCCCGCCAGATCCGCGATCGTGCGCGCGAGCTTGATTACCCGGAAATAACTCCGGGCCGAGAGATGGAGACGATCGACTGCCCCGCGCATGAGTGCCTTTGACTCATCCGGCAGACGGCAGAATCTTTTTACCATTTCCGAGCTCATCTCCGTATTGCTCATTATCCCGAGGCCCACGAATCTCTCTTTCTGAAAAACCCGCGCCGCCTCCACTCTCTTTTTGATATCAGCCGAAGTCTCACCGCTCGCTTCCGAAGACAGCTTTTCAAAATCCACCCGCGGTACTTCGACATGCAGATCGATGCGATCAATGATCGGACCAGATATCTTCTTGCGATAATTAAGGACTTGCTGGGTCGAGCAGCTACAAGCCTTATCCGCATCACCGTAGAAGCCGCAAGGACAAGGATTCATGGCTGTGACTAGGATAAACTTGGCCGGGAAACTGAGATTTCCTGCCGCTCGCGAGATATTTATCACTCCGTCTTCCAAGGGTTGGCGCAGATTCTCGAGAATCTGGCGCGGAAATTCGGCAAACTCATCTAGAAAAAGCACGCCCCGGTGCGCGAGTGAGATCTCGCCCGGTCGCGGCCAAGCACCCCCGCCGACCAAGGCCACCCCGGAAGCAGAGTGATGAGGAGAGCGAAAAGGCCGGCTCATGAGCAAGGCCTGCTCTCGCGGCAATTTGCCAGCCACGCTATAGATCTTGGTCAGTTCGAGCGACTCTTCGAGAGTCAGATCCGGCAATATCGAAGGCATGGTGCGGGCAATCAAAGTCTTGCCCGAGCCCGGACTGCCGCTCATCATCATATTGTGCGCGCCGGCCGCTGATATTTCCATTGCCCGCTTCACATGCTCCTGGCCTCGAATGTGACTCATATCAAAAACAATTTCCGGATTATGAAAATCAAAGACCGTCGGCTCCTCAGGCGCGATCAGTTCTTCGGCTGTCAAATGGCGAAAAAGAGCCCGCAGATTATCGACCGGATAAACCTCTAAGTCCGGGACCAGCTTGGCTTCACGGGCGTTTTCGCGCGGCACAAAAAGCTCACGCAGACCAGCCTCCTTGGCCTTGATCGCGATCGACAAAGCGCCATTGATCGGTCGCAGATCGCCCGAAAGCGAAAGCTCTCCGATAAACATCGCCTTGTCTAGTCCGACATGACGACCGAGATCATAGCTTATAGACAAGAGACTGACTGCGATCGGCAGATCATAGCTCGGACCATATTTGCGGATATCCGCTGGCGCCAGATTCACGACCAAGGCTCGTTTGGTGATCTCGAGACCGGCATTCTTGATAGCGCTCCGCACCCTCTCTTTCGACTCAGAAACAGCGATATCAGGGAGACCGACGATCGCGATGCGACACATCTCCCCGAGACCGGTATCTGCTTCGACTTCCACTATCTCCGCTCCCAGGCCGATAACGGCCGCAGATAGTACTTTGGAACTCATGTGATTGATCTTAATTGTAAGGATATATGCTATCATAGCACAATAATTGACATTTTAGCAATTTTGTGCTATTATTCAAAACAATTAAAGCTCTTCTGATAATATCATCAACCCCGGAGGGAAAAATGAACAATATTATCAAGATTGAGGTAAAGCAAAAAAAAGGCGAGTCTGGAGCATACTGGGTAGAAATTACGACCGTGGATGGCAGCAAGAACCGGACCAAATGGTTCTACGGGGAGAAAATTTTTCCCTATCGCCGCGTTAATCTGAGCCCCTATGTCTACCGGACAATCTGTGTCCTGATCAGAGCGGCGAGCGAATCACTGCAATCCGCAAGCTGGCAAAGAAGCTGTAAGGACAAGGGCGCTATCGCCCACCAAAAAAGATCAGAGGCGGCTGGTGCCTGCTGACACAGATAAAAAAACCGGTTGAAGCGATTCAACCGGTGTTTGTTTTTTACTCTTTTTTTTGTTTAAAAAGGTCTAGGCGACCAAGGCAGGTCTTTCTTAATGAACAATTCCTTGATCATTATTTTCTGTGCCTCTTTCGGCACGGCAGAAAAAGACCGACCAGCCAGCATCATTTCTCGGACCCGATTTACCATCCCGTATTCAAGACCCTGAATAAACGAAGACACCAATGCGTCCTCCCGCCAAGGTGTTAATTTTTTTACCAGGTTAGCAATACTGGGACTTGTCATAAAGATATGATCCAACACGTCATCATTGATCGCAACTGCAATCAGGTCTGACTTCTTATTGTCCGCTGATAAAAAGAAATCTAGCGCTAAATTAACACCGGGCAAAAAGAAGGCCTTAAAACTACAGAGACCAATCGCCTGATCCAGATCAGCGCTTACGAGATTTTCTAAATCCAAACTCAAAAGAGAGACCAGGCTTTCATTACAGTGTAGAAGGTATGTATCGACCAGGTGGTAACTTGGAATCTCGAGAAGAAGATAAAAATTCCTCCGAGTAGGCGAGTAGGCAAGACGCGATTTAAGCCCGCTCCTAAAAGCATATCCCTGGGGAGCCGCTATCTTTATCTCTATTCCCGAGGCGACAAATTCCGGCGCCCGACAGACGGACAGCAAACAAGCGCTGCATTCCAGACAATAAATCTCTTTCTTGGTAACCATTCCTCTTTCCTCCTTTAGATTGATAAGGTACAAAATTTCCCTAGAATTATGGCAATATCCTCGGGATTTGTCAATCATTCCTATGATCAAGCAATAAAAAACCGCCCCAAAAGGCGGGCTTGAAGCGCTTTATAAGCTCTAAAGAAGAGTGATTAAGCGTTTCAAGGCCACATTATTGCTAGTCCCCACTCTTTTGCGTGTCTCAGTCAGGATAATCTCCATCAGGAAAAAATTCCGGATCGTGGCTGAGCCGCGCGACATCAGGATGAGGCCGGCAAAAATAAAGACAAGTCCTGGGACTATCGGCAAGATCGTGCCCGCGATCCCAAAGATCACTGAGCAAACACCTGTCCAAACCAGGACTACTTTCTTAGCATAGTTTTTTAAGATTTTAGCGCTTGTAGTCATAAGAGATGATTGTTCTCTAAACAATTCATACTAGCATATTTTCATAATCTTGTCAAGCCTATTTTGGCGATTAAATTCTGAGGAAAAATCCCGCCGGAATACAAATAAAAAAACCCGCAAATTGCGGGTTTTTAGAATTATCTGAGGTTTGCTTATTTTTGTAATTTGGCAAAATCACTATCATTTATACCTAGACCCAATGCTCGCATCAGCGCAAAAGCATCAGCTGGCCGGCCGAGAAAATATCGCTTTGCATCGGCCGGACTGACATACCAAGCCTCGCCATGATTCTCAACCTGCAAAAATATCTTGCCTTTGTGCTTTTCCGCCTGGGCTTGATCAAGCTTGAGCGCGCCCTTGCCAGTCGGCGAATAACCATTACCAATCTCCATCTTGTCATCATAGCCATCAGCATCTGAATCCTTTTTATCCTTGTCTGTGCCGATAGCTGATTCAAAAAGATCCGACAAACCGTCATTATCAGTATCCACCCCGCTCTGCATGCTTGTCGCCATCGGGATTTTTTCCAGATCCGCATTCTTTATCCCGATTCCCTGGCTCCGCATCACCGCAAAAGCATCATCCGGACGACCGAGATAATACATTTCCTTCTTGCCAGGATTGATATAATAGGCTTTGCCCGCATCCTCCACTCTGATCATTATCTTGCCACGAAGTCTGTCATGCATAGACTGATTATTGATCTCGATCGGTGCCTCTTGCATAGCTTCTTCTGGCTGTGTGCCCCCTTCGGGTTCCGATACAGAAGGCTCTACCACTGCTTCTTCCCCAGAAGCAGTTTCTTCAGACTGATCATCACCTGTCCCAGCCGCTGAAAAACCTTGCTGGATAAGTTCTTCCTTGATAGTGGCCGGCTGATAGCCTTCAATCTTGAAGCTAGCCAATATTTTCTCAAAGTCTTTCAGAGCTGCATCCCAAGTCTCCGGATCACCGAACATCAAAGCTACAAGCATATAATCATACCCGCCGCTTCTAACTTGATAAACCACATATCTGCTCATAGCCTCATTCTTCTTCTTTTCCACCATATCGACCAGAATAGCATCATTGATGTCTTGGCCGATATTGATATAAGAAGAAGCCCTCAATATCTCTTCACCACTCCCTTCAGCCGATAACCCGTCGATTTCTTTGACCGCCTCTTTATAACGCTGATTATTGCTCAGTTCCCGCTCGTCAGCTGGCGTCTTGACGACCATGGGAATAAAATACATATTCTTTGTCGTCTCGTTGATGGCCATAATTTCGACCTGCTCTTCCAGGATCGGGGGCACATTTATCACCAGCCAAGGCTGATTCCGGAAATCGAACTGATAATCGCCTAGCCTGGATTCATAAAGACCGATCTGATAAGTATTCGGCACATAATCCAAGAGGGTAATGGTCTCGATCATCGCTTGGACCAAAGCCTCGTCCTTGTCATCCTTGCCATTCGACCATTCGATAGAAAGCATGTGGTTGCCATGAGGGATCATATAAACCTTGCTGACACTTCCCCATTCCGAATAAGTAAAAAGATAAGCCTTGGTCGCTCCAAGCATCTTCTCTTCTTTGCTAATGAGGATATCTTCGATCGCTTCGCCGATAAAGTTCATAGCAAACATCCAATCAAGATCAGATGGCTCGAGAACTCGAGGCATCTTTTTAAAATTGACGCCCACTCGGCCACTATAATAATCATCTTTACGGCTGGCGCTGATACCGCTTTCCGAATCATAATTAAAAGCCCATTCTGCTGGCTTTTTGATCGAGATGGCTGGCAGATCGCTCTGGAAAATATCGGTTTTTAAAAGAGCGATTCCTTTCTTATGAAAAGCGATCGCCCTATCTCCGATAGGAGAAAGCGTCGGCGCGGTGCTTTTTTTCTGACTCACCCAATCCGAAAAAGAAGAGATGTCCAAGAGATAATTAAGGCCATTTCCTTTACTAATAAGGCCGATCACGCGCCCATTCTCATCGATGCCTGGTCCGCCTGAATTGCCGTATGAAGCATAAGTATCAGTTTTTATCCAGTACAGGCCGTTTTCTTCGATGCGGCCGCTGGCAGTGCCATCTGTAATGGTAATGGTGTCGCCTCCCGTCCCCGGATAACCGAGAATACTGAGCTCGGAGCCGATACTGAGCGAAGCGTCAGCCAAGGAGAGATAAGGAAATTTGGTCTGGGTCGACAAGCCGCTGATCGGTTTCAGCTTCAGAAGCGCCACATCGAGATCCTCGTCGCTAGCGACAAAATCAGCCGTATAGCTGCAATCCGGGGCGCTTTCCTTGTCCATAGTCAGACAGACAATGAAAGCGCGAGCATTTGCCGCTTCATTTTCTCCAGCTTCAGAAGCCGCGAGAGCCAAATAGCTGTCGATCAAAGGCAGTTTCGGGAAAGGAATGCGGCTATCATCGTCGAGGCCAGAAAGAAGATCGGTCGTAACGACATGATGATTCGTGACCAAGAGTCCGGACTCGCTGATCAAGAAACCTGATCCCCGGGAAATCTTGCTGATGAACCCCTCCTCCACTTCAGCTACCAAAGTGATTTCTACGATCGCTTTGTAAGCATCGGCCGCCCCGAGCGCGGCTGCCTGCGCCTGTCCAGAGACAAATGGCAATAAAGCCAAAGCAAGGAAAAACGCGAATAAGACTTTTTTCATATTGGATACAAAAAGACCGCCATCGAGCAGTCTTATCTTTTGTTAATTATTTATCTCCATGTCTATAATATAACACGATCGGAGAAATTTCACAAAGGTTAAAAATGACTTTTGCGCAAAACAAGACAAATTGCAATACGACTAAGCTTTTCACTACTTGACTGGACACTCAACAAACAAAACCTTCTTGCAAGTTTGACATTTATCCGGCTCCACATATCTCGACATCGCGATCCGCACTGCTTCAGTCGTATCCGCCGCGATATTTTCTTTGCCAAGCAGTTCATCCAGGCCAGTCCTTTTCATCACGACCTCGACACCAGGCTTCACGTTAGTAATGATAAGATGCAGGCCTTTCTTCCGACAGAGCCTGATAAAATTCTCAAGCGCATGAGCCCCGGTTGCGTCCATCAGGCGCACGCCTTTGAGGCGCAGGATGATCACATTGCCACTCGTCTCCGATAAAGTCTGCAATTTATCTTCTAGCTCGCTCACGGCGCCAAAGAAAAAGGCACCGTCGATCTGGTAGATATTGATCTGACTGCAATCGGCTAAGCCGGTCTCATACGCGCGCAAACGCTGGCCGCGATTATTCGGCACCATCTTGTAAACGCTCGGATGCGATGCTTTGCGCAAGAAGAGAAAGATTGAAAGAATAACGCCGACATAGACTGCCTTCTCGAGCTCGAGGATCAAAGTCGACAAGAAGGTCAGAGCGATAACGATGCGATCAGAACTGGTGGCTTTCCAGGAGACTTTGAGGCTATGAAAATCGATCATACCGAAAGAAATGACCATAAGCATAGCCGCCAGGCTGGCTTGCGGAATATAGCGGGCATAGGGAGCGAGGGCAACGATGGCCAATAAGACGATGAGGCCGGAAAAGACGCCGGCAAAACGGGTGGCGGCTCCAGCATGAAAATTGACTGCCGAACGGGTAAAAGAACCTGTGCCAGGCATACCGCTCGCGAAAGAGGCCCCCACATTAGCCAGTCCCTGCCCGACAATCTCCTGATTCGCGTCAATCCGCTCTCCCCTTTGACTAGCCAATGACTTGGCAATCGACATCGCTTCTACGATCCCGAGGATCGCGATCGCCAAGGCCGGTGACACCATCGCCCGGATAGTTTCCAGATCCAGGGGCCAATACGAGAGCGGCGGCAATGAACGCGGAATTGTACCGACTAGTTTAACACTATCTTCCCAGCCAAAAAGATAGACCATGAGCGCGCTCGACATTACCGCCAGCAAGGGACCGGGCCAGCGCTTGGCAAAACGCTTGAGAAGCATTACCAGCACCAAGGTATAAACGGCGATCAGTGTGGCTTTGGGATTCAAGGAAGCGAGATGAATAAGAGCTTCATAGACCGTATGAAAAAAATCATGGCTTGCCGGCAAGCTTAAGCCGAAAAAATTCTTGAGCTGATTGGCAGCAATGAGCGTACCGGCCCCAGCAGTAAAAGCGATCACTACTGAATGAGAAATGAAATTAATGAGCGAGCCGAACTTAGCCAGACCAAAAGCGATCTGGATGATACCGGACAAGAAAGCCAAAAGAAACACGATCGCGATCTTTTGCGGCTCGGCCAAACTATCGACCGTCACACCACCCACATAGGTCGAGGCCGCGACCGAGGCAACCATCATCGCGAGCGCGTTGGTGGGACCAGCGATCAGATAGCGTGAAGACCCGAAAAGCGAAGCTATGATCACCGGAATAGTTGCGGCATAAAGACCGTACTTGGGGTCGATACCGGCGATAAGGGCGTAAGCCATCGACTGCGGCAAAGCGATGATCGCTACGGTCAAGGCGGCAATCAGATCGGCTCGGAATTTCTTGGCATCATATCTCCCGATCGTCTTTAAAAATGGAAAGAAAAAAGCAATGACTCTAGACATATTGAAAAAACAAAAAGACAGGCTTGTCCTGTCTTACAATTATTCATTAGTTGGCGATCACTTCAAGAAAAGAAGCGAGCACGAACCAAGAAACAAAGAAACCAGGATACTGGACCCAGATTCCATAATATTATATTATCCGACAACTAACAAGAGCTTTATTTGCGGGGTTTTTGCCTATGTAGCTATCCTTTTTTCAAAATCAACGAAATTGATATCAGACCGTCTCACTAGTTTCCTTTTTTTTATTTATATCAGCTGTTTCATTAAAAAATTTTTCTATCTCCTCTGGATCGCTTGTAAAGATAAGTTCTTTAGCCGCCGCTGTTTCCCCTTCAACCTCGTCCAATAGCCTGAGCAAATGCTCTTTACTCAGTGTTTCTTCGTATTTTTTTATTCCCTTGAAATCAAGAAAAAGATCCACTATCTGCTTTCTGACCAGACGCTCTGTCGGATCACCAAAATAAGCTGCCACTTTTTCAGGCAGACCATTCGGATCAAAGCTTGAATCGATAATATTTCTGGCCTTATCGCTTATGTCCTCATGGGCCCTTGTGCTTGCATGCAACAATTCATGAAGGATCGTGTCTGGATCAGGCTGCACGACAGCAATATGGGTATTGGGGTTATAAAAACCTTTTAAGCCGCTTTTTACACCAAAATAATCTCCCAAAAAATAAGCTATCTTTTCTGGCACCCATGACGGCACGGGCCCATCAACCGAATCTATACTTCTTAGATCTGCCAAAAAGACCTGGACTGTATCCAAGTTTTTGATACGCTTAGCCTGCATTTCCCTGGCAGCCTGTTCATCGCCATCATATTCTTTTGTCAGTTTTTTTAGATATGCTGCGCTCTTGATATGCTCTCTGGCCAGCAAACGATAAATTTCTACCATTTGCCGATTACTGATTTTTCCATTTTGATATTCTTGTTCAGTAATATCAATAATATCGAGCCTTGTTTTTTCAGGATCATTTCTCTTGTCTGAAATATAAATTTCCGAAAGCCCGCCCCTTATTCCTTTTGGCCCCTTAAAGATATCAAGTTCATCGGGATTACTTTTGCCACTCATCACAGCTGTTGTTTCCATCCCGCTCAGACGTTCTTTTTCTTTCCACTTGCCATACTCATCTCCAGCACCGATTGCGAGCATAAGCGCAAGCGAATAAGCGCAAATCTTATTGATAGATTTCTTGTGGGATTCAAAAAAGCTCTCTGCACTATCGACTATTTTCATTATTTCCTTATCGATCTCCATTTCCGCTCTTATCGCTTCGGCCTTTTCCTTGTCTATTCCGATTGATGCGGCAATTGAATCCAGATTCATGCCGTAATTACTGATCTCCTCGAGTCCTCTCTTTAGTCTTTCTAATTCCAATTCGGCAAAATCACGAAGCATCTCTTCGGATTCAGTCTGATCCTCTTGGTTCACAATTTCTTTTTCTTGATTCTTCTTTTCCATATATGTCTGCTTATTTCTTGTCTATCTCCGCTTTTAGCTCTTTTGTTCTTTCTGTTTCTAGCCTGTCTGCGTAGGCTTTTAGAATCTTATCCTCTTTATTTTTTAGCGCAAAAAGCATCGCTTCAC